>NZ_CP149130.1:3358055-3677500 GCF_037811135.1 Aeromonas rivipollensis
CCACCAGACGGTGACCGCCGATCTGGGCTCGCCCCAGGAGCGGGCCAGGCTGTTGCAGCACCCGGCGCTGGAGGAGGGGCTGGACGTGCTCATCAACAGCGCGGGCTGCAACCAGTTTGCCTGGCTGGAGGATCAGAGCGGCGAGCAGGTGACACGCCAGCTGCTGCTCAACATAGAGGCGCCCATCCAGCTCACCCGCGCCCTGCTGCCCCGGCTGCGCAAGCCCGCCGTCATCATGAACATCGGCTCCAGCCTCGGGGCCATCGGCTATGCCGGTTACAGCGTCTATTGCGCCAGCAAGTTCGCCCTGCGGGGCTTTAGCGAGTCTCTGGGGCGGGAGCTGGAGGGCACCGGCATCAAGGTGCTGCACTTTGCCCCCCGCGCCACCCGCACTCACCTCAACTCCCAGGCGGCCTACGCCATGAACGCCGAGCTCGGGACCCGGACCGACAGCCCCCAGGACGTGGCCGAGGAGGCCGTCATCGTCCTGTGCAACGAGACGCGCCGCAGCTGGCTCGGCTGGCCGGAGAAGCTGTTCGTGCGGCTCAATGCCCTGCTGCCCGCCCTGGTCGACAGGGCGCTGGCCAGACAACTGCCCGTCATCGAACGCCATGCCCGCCACCCTGTCCCCCTGGCCACAGATCGCGGGGACAACCCCGCCTGTGCCACGCATAAAAAGGAACATTGAGATGAAACACGCCACTTTCCGCCCCCGATTTGGTCACAGCGTCCTGTTGCTCGCCCTGGCAAGCAGCCTGGTTCAGGCCGCCGATGCCCTGCCCACCATTCAGCAGCAGTGGGCCCACTGCCAGTATCAAGAGACCGGCAAGGCCAAGGAGAGCTGTCTGGAGGCCCTGAGCGCCCAGGCGGATCAGGCCAGTGCCAAGGAGGCCTTTCGCACCGATCTGCTGATCTGGTCCGCCATCGTCAAGAGCACCTGGGCCGGCGCCAAGGGCGGCCTCGGGGCCCTCAGCCTGGTGAAGGAGGCCAAGGCCAAGCTGGAGATCGCCATCAAGCAGGATCCCAAGGCACTGGAGGGCTCCGCCTACACCAGCCTGGGCTCGCTCTACTACCAGGTGCCGGGCTGGCCGGTCGGATTCGGGGATGACGACAAGGCCGAGCAGTTGCTCAAGCAGGCGCTGGCCATCAACCCCACCGGCATCGACCCCAACTTCTTCTACGGCGACTTCCTGCTGGATCAGGGGGACAAGGCCCAGGCGAAGATCTATCTGGACAAGGCCCTGGCCGCCCCGGCCAGACCGGGCCGCGAGCTGGCGGACGAAGGGCGCAGGACGGAAATTCGCGAGCGTCTCGCCAAGCTATAAACACAAGCAGATCAGTGCGCTATTTAAACTCTGCCCACCAACTTGCATACTGGTGGGCAGCGTCATTTGAGGGAGAGAACAATGCGGATCCTGTTGGTAGAAGATGACATCATGCTGGGGGATGGCATGGTGGATGCCCTGCGCAGCAGCGGTTACACCGTGGACTGGCTGCAGCAGGGGCTGCCCGCCCTGCCGGCGCTCAAGAGCGAGGAGTTTGCCGCCCTCATCCTGGATCTCAATCTGCCGGACATCGACGGCATCAGCCTGCTGCGCAAGCTGCGCCGGGAGGGGCAGACCCTGCCGGTGCTCATCCTCACCGCCCGGGATGCCCTGGACGATCGGGTGCTGGGGCTGGATGCGGGCTCCGATGACTACATGGTCAAACCCTTCGCCCTGCAGGAGCTCAACGCCCGCCTGCGCGCCCTGGTGCGCCGCAGCAAGGGGCAGGCCCAGGCGGTGCTGGAGTATGGCGACATCCTCATCTACCCCGAATCCCAGCAGGTCACCTATCAGGGGGAGGCGGTCAGGCTGACCCCCCACGAATACAAGCTGCTGCAGGAGCTCATCAGCCAGAGCGGCCGGGTCCTGAGCCGCGATCAGCTGCAGCAGAGCCTCTATGGCTGGGACGAGGGGGCCGAGAGCAATGCGGTGGAGGTACACATCCACCACCTGCGCAAGAAGTTCTTCCCCGAACTCATCCGCAACATCCGCGGCGTCGGCTACATAGTGCCGCAGCCAGATACCCCGGGCAGCAGAGGGATGCCCGCCCGATGAGTCGCGTCCGCTCCATTCGCCGCTTCCTGCTCTCCGGCATCCTGGCCCTGGTCAGCGTCAGCCTGGCCGTCAGCGGCCTCATCGGCTACCTGGAAGCCAACCACGAGATGGAAGAGCTGTTCGATGCCCGTCTCGCCCAGTCCGCCCGCATCACCAACCAGCTGCTCAGCCGTTATCTGAAGCAGCGCGGCGAGCTGCCCAGCAACGGGGCCGTCTACCAGGAGTGGGAGCAGGCCGTGCCCGACGACCCCCATCCGGAGAAGCGCGGCTTCAGCCAGCTGGGGCGGGACAACGAGTTCACCCCCTATGGCCACGAGTTCGAACACAACCTCTACTTTCAGCTGCTCAACGAGCAAGGCACCATACTGCTGCGCTCACCCAATGCGCCGGAGCAACCCCTGACCACCCTGGAGCGCGGCTTCAACAGCGAGACCAAGGATCACCACGAGTGGCGCACCTTCACCCTCTACAACGAGGCTGAGCACACCTGGCTCATCGTCGCGGAGCGGGATGACGAGCGAGGGGAGCTGGCCAGCAAGATGGCCACCCTGACCATGCTGCCCCTCTTCATCACCCTGCCCTTCCTGCTCGGCCTGCTCTGGTGGCTGGTTACCCGGGGGCTGGCCCCGCTGCACCAGCTGACCCAGGCCATAGGGGAGCGCCATCCCGCCAACCTGAGCCCGCTCAGCCTGGCCATCAAGGCCGAGGAGCTGACGCCCCTGGTGGCGGAGATCAACCGCCTGATGCACACCCTGGCAGACACCATTGAGCGGGAGAAGCAGTTCACCAACGAGGCGGCCCACGAGCTGCGCACCCCGCTGGCGGTGCTGCGCATCCACAGTGAAAATGCCCTGGCCGCCGAGGATGACGCCAGCCGCGAGCAGGCGCTGCGCAAGATGCTGCTGGCGCTCGATCGCAGCGACCGGCTGATCCGCCAGCTGCTGACCCAGGCCCGCATCGACAACCAGCAGGCCCCGGCGCTCGGCAAGCTGGATCTGAGCCAGCTGTTGCAGGGCACCCTGGCTACCCTGGCCCCCATAGCACTGAGGAAGGATCTGCAGCTCTCCCTGGAGGGGGACGAGCATCTGCAGGTGATGGGGCAGGCCATGTTGCTGGATCTGATGTTTGGCAACCTCATCGACAACGCGCTGCGCTACACCCAGGTGGGCGGCGAGGTCGCGGTGGTGATCACCCAGGAGGGCAACAGGGTCAGGGTGGATGTGCGGGACAACGGCCCCGGCATCCCCACCGCCGCCCTGTCGCGCCTGTGCGAGCGCTTCTTCCGGGTCAATCCCCAGCAGGGGGACGGGGTGGGCCTCGGCATGGCCATAGTGCAGCGCATAGTGCAGCTGCATGGCGCGGATCTGGACATCCACAACAGGCCAGAGGGGGGGCTGGAAGTGAGCGTGCTGCTGCCCGCCCCGCCGCGCCAGGCATAGGCAGCGCAAGCCTCAGGGGAAAAAAAGCGCGGGGGCCAAAGCCCCCGCGCACCATTTGTGATCCCAAAGAGGCCTTCCTAGCCGCAGCTCGGCTGTACCGTGAAGGTGCGGGAAGAGTCCACCGGCCCCAGCTCCGCCAGCAGGCGACGACCGAGCAGCACGGGATAGATCATGTCGCTGCGATCCCGCAGGGTGAACCACTCCTTGTAGAGCTTGTCACCGACACAGACTGACATGGTCACAGTGGGACGCTCCTCCATGCCACCGGCGCCGCGCACCGTCACGCTGCGCTCCACCGGGCGCTCCAGGGTCTGGCGCACCTCCTTGTCGGTGTTGGCATCGGTCAGCACCAGGGTGAAGCGCACCCAGGGCTTGCCGTCACGCTTGAAGTGGTGCAGCTCTCGCGCATCGAGAGACGACGTGAGGGCGCCTGTATCCAGCTTCATCTTGACCGCCACCCCACCCGGCATGAGCACGCCCTTCTCGATCCAGCCATAGACGGTAGGGGCGGCCCAGGCGCCCGATGAGAGGCAGAGGCTGGCCAACAGCAACCAGCCGGCTTTGTGTGATGCGGACAATGTGTTCTCCTCGTCGAAGCGGGCCCACGCTGGCCCTCTGCGCCAGAGTGGGCAGCACGCAGGCCACTGTCAACTGGCAAACGCGGCGCAGGCGCCCAGACCCCGAGCTTCTGGCGTTCATGGCATGGGGGATCCGACAGCAGTTGACCCTGGTGCAGGGCAAAAAAGAGGGAAGAGAGAGGCCGTGGCGAGGTGCTGGATGAAGCTGGTGGCCAACCTCAGGTTGTGACGCCAAAGGCTAACACAATGATGAGTGAATTATCAGTCTTGTTCTGGCGGGATTTTTGCCTAGACTGTTGTAAACCGGAGGCCTTGAAAACCTGCGGTTTTTTTGTGCCTGCCGAAAATTTTGCCCACTGCAACAGTGACTTTCACAAGGCTCAATAAGGAATTTGCAATGCGTATCGAAGAAGACTTGAAGCTGGGTTTCAAGGATGTACTGTTTCGTCCCAAGCGCTCTACCCTCAAGAGCCGTTCCCAAGTCAGCCTGACCCGTCAGTTCACCTTCAAGCACACCCAGACCCAGTGGCAGGGGGTGCCCGTCATCGCCGCCAACATGGACACCGTCGGCACCTTCGCCATGGCGCGCACCCTGGCGGGCTTCGAGATGATGACGGCGGTACACAAGCACTACAGCCTCGCCCAGTGGCAAGCCTTCGTGAACGAGACAGACCCGGCGCTGCTCGGTCATGTGATGGTCTCCACCGGCACCTCGGAGGAGGACTTCAACAAGACCCGCCAGATCCTCGCCATGTCCGAGGCGCTGCGCTTCATCTGCGTGGACGTGGCCAACGGCTACTCCCAGCACTTCGTCGAGTTCCTGCGCAAGATCCGTGAAGCCTGCCCCAACCACGTCATCCTGGCGGGCAACGTGGTCACCGGCGAGATGGTGGAGGAGCTGATCCTCTCCGGCGCCGACATCGTCAAGGTCGGCATAGGCCCGGGCTCGGTCTGCACCACCCGGGTCAAGACAGGGGTGGGCTATCCCCAGCTCTCCGCCATCATAGAGTGCGCCGATGCGGCCCACGGACTCGGCGGCCAGATCGTCGGTGACGGCGGCTGCACCTGCCCGGGCGATGTGGCCAAGGCGTTTGGCGGCGGCGCCGACTTCGTGATGCTGGGGGGCATGCTGGCGGCCCACGAGGAGTGCGGCGGCGAGGTGGTGGACGTCGATGGCGCCCCCTTCATGAAGTTCTACGGCATGAGCTCGTCGAGTGCCATGGACAAGCACGCCGGCGGCGTCGCCGAGTACCGCGCCTCCGAAGGCAAGACGGTGCTGCTGCCCTACCGAGGCCCGGTCGAGAATGCCGTGCGCGACATCCTGGGCGGTGTACGCTCCACCTGCACCTACGTCGGCGCCAGCCAGCTCAAGGAGCTGACCAAGCGCACCACCTTTATCCGGGTGCGCGAGCAAGAGAATAACGTCTACGGCAAGGAGTAACCTGCCGCAGCAACCGTCACTCGCTGACGGTTAGAAGCCAGCCCACCGGTGTGCTACCCTGCGCACCGGTTTTTTTGCATCTGGAACCCCGAGCCATGACAAGCCCCCTGCCCCCCTTTCACTGGGACATCTTCTGCACCGTGGTGGACAACTTCGGCGACATAGGCGTCACCTGGCGGCTGGCCCGCCAGCTGGAGCGGGAGGGCCATGGACAGGTGCGGCTCTGGGTGGACGATCTGGCGAGCTTCGCCCGCATCTGTCCTGGGCTGGATCCCGCGCGGGATCGTCAGTGGGTTGAGGGGATCCACATCCAGCGCTGGCAGGGCCCCCTGCCAGCGGATGCCATCCCGGCTAGCGTGGTCATAGAAGCCTTTGCCTGCGAGCTGCCCGCCCCCTTCATCGAACGCATGGCCGAGCAGAGCCCGCCCCCCTGCTGGATCAACCTGGAGTACCTCTCCGCCGAAGCCTGGGTCGAGGATTGCCACGGCCTCGCCTCCCCCCAGCGGGTGGGCAAGCTGAGCCTCAATAAGTACTTCTTCTTCCCGGGCTTCACCCCCAGAACCGGTGGCCTGCTGTGCGAGCAGGGGCTGGTGGCAGAGCGGGATCGCTGGCAGCAGGATGAGGCTGGCCTTGCCGCCTACTGGGCCAGCCTGGGGCTGCCGCCCAAGGCGCAAGACGAGCTGCGGATAAGCCTCTTCACCTACGAGAGCGAGGCGCTGAAAAGTCTGGTCGCAAGCTGGAGCCAGGGCGCCACCCCTGTCACCCTGCTGCTGCCCATGGGGCGCGCCCTTCCCGACGTGCTCTGCGGCGCCGGTCTTGAGAGCGCCATCGGCACGGCCCGGGCGGGGGATCTGCTGCAGGCGGGCCGGCTCACCATCAAGCTGCTGCCGATGACGAGCCAGGCGGGCTACGATCGGCTGCTGTGGAGCTGCGATCTCAACCTGGTACGCGGCGAAGACTCCTTCGTGCGGGCCCAGTGGGCGGCAAGGCCCTTCCTGTGGCACATCTACCAGCAGGAAGAGGAGGCCCACCTCGTCAAGCTGGCGCACTTCCTCGACCACTATCTGGAGGCCTTGCCCGCCGAGGACGGCCAGTGGCTGCGCGAGCTCAACCTGGCCCTCAACAGAGGGGAAGATTGCAGCGAACTCTGGGCCCAATGGCCGATCCACGGCACACATTGGCGACAACATGCGCGAAGCTGGTCACAGAAGTTGCTGCGGGAAGGGGATCTCGTCACTCGGCTGGTGAAATTTTTAGAAAGCCGTATATAATCTGACAGTTTTTATCTGCCCGTATACGAACAGGAATTTTTACATGAAAACCGCACAGGAAATCCGCGCTGGTAACGTCGTCATGATCGGTACCGAGCCGATGGTGGTCCAGAAAGCCGAATTCAACAAATCCGGCCGTAACTCCGCCGTGGTCAAGATGAAGCTGAAAGGCCTGCTGAACGGCAGCGCCACCGAGACCGTATTCAAGGCCGACGACAAGCTGGAAGTCGTTCAGCTGGAGCGTAAAGAGTGCACCTACTCTTACTTCTCCGACCCCCTGTATGTCTTCATGGACACCGAGTACAACCAGTACGACGTCGAGAAAGACAACCTGGGTGACGCCCTGAACTACATGGTTGACGGCATGGAAGACATCTGCGAAGTGACTTTCTACAACGAGAAAGCCATCTCCGTCGAACTGCCGACCACCATCGTTCGCGAAGTCGAGTACACCGAGCCGGCCGCCCGTGGCGACACCTCCGGTAAAGTGACCAAGCCGGCCCGCCTGAAGGGCACCACCTACGAGCTGGCCGTTGCCGCCTTCGTAGAGATCGGCGACAAGATCGAAATCGACACCCGCACCGGCGAGTTCAAGCGTCGCGTCAACTGATCCGACGGCTTCACGCCAGTGTTGAAAAAAGCGAGCCCCGGCTCGCTTTTTCTTTATGGGCATCCGCCCTGCGATCATTCAGCCCCGGTCAGTGACAGCGGGCCGCCCATTGAGGGAGAATTCCCCTGCCCCCTTTCGTCTCGCGCCGATTGGGGCTACACCATGAAGTCAGGTTCCTCCTCCCTCACAGGCTCCCTATGACATCTCATCAAAAACTCCTGCTGTTGCTGCTCACCCTGGTGCTGCTGGTGCTCTCCGGCTGGCAACCCTATGACAGGGTCACCTGGTTGCTGGAAGTCGCCCCCGTGCTGATCGTCGTGCCGTTGCTGCTGCTGAGCCAGCGCAGCTACCCCCTCACCAGCCTGCTCTACCTCTGCATCTTCCTGCACGGGGCCGTGCTGATGCTGGGGGGCGCTTACACCTATGCCCGGGTGCCACTCGGTTTCGATCTGCAGCAGTGGTTCGAGCTCAGCCGCAACCCCTATGACAAGATTGGCCACTTCTTCCAGGGCTTCGTGCCCGCCCTGGCCTGCCGCGAGATACTGCTGCGCGGCCACCATGTGCAGGGCAAGAAGATGCTGGTGTTTCTGGTGATCTGCGTGGTGCTCGCCGTCAGCGCCAGCTATGAGCTCATCGAGTGGGGCGCCGCACTGGCACTGGGTCAGGGCGCCGACGAGTTCCTCGGCACCCAGGGGGATCCCTGGGATACCCAGTCCGACATCTTCTGTGCCCTGGTGGGGGCCGTCAGCGCCCTGTTGCTGCTCTCCCCCCTGCACGACCGCCAGCTCGGCAGGCTTGCCAGGCCCTGAGCCCGTCGAGGGAAGGGCTTGCCCCTTCCCTCTTTCTCCTGGATCCTCCGGGCCCCCCTTCAGAAATCAGGCGCGCCGCCGCTAACCCAGTCAACCGGGGAGCGCATCATGGCCAGATTATCCTTACCACTGCTGTTTTTGACCCTGCTGGCGAGCACCACCTTGCCGGCCAACGAGATCTCGCCCCCAGCCCCCCTCGATCACTGGCAGGAGAGCGACTGGAAGGGGGTGCCCGACAGCACCCGGATCGACAAGCAGAGGGTACTCTTCGCCAAGCACGACGGCGACAGCTACCTGGGGCTCGCCATACTGCTGCCGGACTGGCAGCGCAGCGGCCAGCTGTGGCAGCTGACTAGGGAGCTGGGGCGACTCGGCTTCGACACCCTGCTGCTGCTCCCCTCCCCCCAGCAGACAGAGCTGGATCCGGCCTCCGAGAAGAAGCAGGAGACCCTAGACGCGTTTCGCCAGCAATTTGCCGAGCGCATCGTCAAGCTCGGTGATGCCAAGCTGCAGGAGGGCGGCTTCAAGCTGCTGCTGGCGCAAGGCACCAGCGCGGCCTGGGCCGCCAACCTCATCACCAGCGAGCAGTTGCCCGCCCCCGATGCCCTGGTGCTGCTCGACGGTTTCTTTCCCAACCAGCTGAGCAACCAGACCCTGGCCAAGCAGGTGGCCCAGGCCAGCATTCCTACCCTGGATCTCTATCAGGAAGACGGGGGGCGCTGGCCCCTGCTGGCCGCCGAAGCACGCCGCAGCGAGAGCCGCCGTAGCCACAAGCTCAACTACCGTCCCTATGCCCTGATGGAGCTGGACGAAACGCCGGGGCGCATCCAGGGCTGGCTGACCCATCTGGGCTGGATCTGACCCGAACTGATAGAGAGTATGTAATTGGGCCATCCGGCCTGTCTGCATCCGGGCTGGTCAGCCACCCCCCATCTTTGGCATCATGGCGACTCCCACGCGGCAGCGAACGGCAGGAGGCTTCATGCAGCAAATCGTGTTTCTCGACAGTGACACCCTGGACGCCGGCATCAATCTGCGTCGCCCCGATTTCCCCCATCACTGGCAAAGCTATCCCGAGACGAGACCGGAACAGGTGGTGGAGCGGCTCAGGTGCGCCAGCATCGCCATCATCAACAAGATCCGCATCGGCAAGGACGAGCTGGCCCAGTTGCCGGAGCTGCGCCTGATCGCCCTGGCGGCCACCGGCAGCGACAACCTGGATCTGGAGGCGTGCCGCGCCGCCAATGTCGCCGTGTGCAACATCCGCAACTATTCGGGCCCCTCGGTTCCCGAACACGCCATGGCCCTGATGCTGGCCCTGTCACGCAACCTGTTCGCCTGGCGCCAGTCCCTGCTGGAGGGGCGCTGGCAGCAGAGCGGTCAGTTCTGTTTCTTCGATCACCCCATCATGGATCTGCACGGCAAGCGCCTCGGCATCATAGGCAAGGGCACCCTGGGTCAGGCCCTGGGGCAGAGAGCCAGCGCCATCGGCATGGAGGTCTTCTATGCCCAGAGCCAGGTCGGCGCCCCCGGGGATGAAGACAGATTGCCCCTGGAGGCCCTGCTGCAGAGTTCGGATGTGATCAGCCTGCACTGCCCGCTCACCCCCTACACCCGCCACCTCATCGGGGAGCGGGAGCTGGCCATGATGAAACCGGGGGCCCTGCTGATCAACGTGGGCCGCGGCGGCCTGGTGGACGAGCAGGCTCTGCTGGAGGCACTCGGCAACGGTCGCCTCGGCGGCGCCGGGTTCGATGTGGCAAGTGTCGAGCCGCCGCCCCCCGACCACCCCCTGATGCAGGCGCTGCGTTACCCCAACTTCATCCTGACGCCCCATGTGGCCTGGGCCAGCGAGGAGTCGATGCAGCGCCTCGCGGATCAGCTTATCGACAACATCAACGCCTTCGCCCTCGGCAGGCGCCAGCACCGGCTGGTCTAGACGACGGACACGAAAAAGGGGCCCCTGGCCCCCTTTTCATTATGCTCGGGATGACATCAGTCATCGTCGTGCCATCTGCGCTTCTTGTACTTCTTGTGATGCTTGTGGTGGCCATTGTGGTAGCCATTGTCACCCCGGTAGCGGTGGCCTCCCCGGTAGTCGTTGTTGGACTCGTGACCGTCACCGGTGCGAGCGCCGATAGCCGAGCCACCGGCCCCGCCGATACCGGCGCCGATCAGCTGGCCCGTGTTGCCACCCACGCTCTTGCCGATGGCGGCACCACCCAGGGCACCGACGGCACCACCCAGGGCCGCCTCATTCTTGTTGCCCCTGTCGGCCGTGGCCGCACCACCCGCCGCACCGCCGACTGCGGCTCCCACCAGGGCGCCGGTGTCGCCCCCCAGTTGCTTGCCTATCATGGTGCCCGCGACGCCGCCGACGCCACCACCGAGTATGGTGTTGACGGTCTCGGACGCCTGCGCCTGACCATTGCCCAACAGCAGCGCGCCCAGCAGCGCCACTGCGCTCATGCCGTATTTGTTCATCTCCATGGGGTACTCCTGTCAAACCTGATGTCTGATTGATTATTTTTCCCTGCACTATACAAAGCGCCCCGGACTCCGCTACTGGGATTACGGCATCTTCGCCGACAGGCTGACTGTCTCTGCTTCGCGACATGGCACAGTCACATGGGCTAACCGACTGAAAATGAATTAAAAAAAAAGGTCACATGGGAAATTATTCCCACTGTGACCCCTTTCTCGGCCATTCAGGCCCTTTTTCTCCCGATGACGGTCAGACAGATACTGTCACTACAACCCCTTTGGAGGGAGGCGAAGTGGCTGACAGATGCCAGCAGTCCCGTCCCTGCCGCTTGCTCTGGTACAGGCACTCATCCGCCCGATCGAGCAGGGCAGCGGCGTCATCCGGATAACGTGCCCCGCCCGCACTCAGGGTGATGCACTCCTCAAACTCGCGCCACTGCAGCGCCCGCACCCGGGCCAGCAGATGGGTCAGGCGATCCTCGACCTCTTCCTGCTCCCAGGGTAGCAGGGCCGCAAACTCATCCCCCCCGATCCGGTAGACCTGAGCCTCTCCCAGAGTTCTTGCCATTATGGTGGCCACCCGGAACAGCACCGCATCCCCCACTCCGTGCCCCCAGCTGTCATTGACGCGCTTGAAGCTATCCACATCAAACAACACCAGCCAGTGGGCCCTCTCCTCCTGCGCCAGCCTGGCCCTGTCCTGCTCGAAGGCCCGCCGGTTCATGATGCCCGTGAGGGGATCGTGTAGCAGGGCATCCTGCCCCTGCAGCAGACTGTTTCTCACCTGATTGATCTCCCCCAGGCTGCCGTGCACGAACCAGGTGCGCTGGCGCAGCTGGATCTCCATCAACGCCTCATCCTGGACGAGGCCGCTGAGGTAACGCTGCACCAGGGTCTGCTCCTGGCGAAAGATCCGCACCAGAAACAGCAGGCTGCACAGCCAGATGGCGAGCAGCGCCAGTGCGGGCAGCACCACCATCAGCAGGGTATCTTGCAGGTTGGCATGAAAGTGGGAGGGGGGCAGATAGATGTTGAGATCCCAGTCAATATCCGACAGCGGCTGCTTCAGGTAGCAACCTTCCCGGATCACGTTCAACACGGCCCCCTGACTCGGCGTGCCGGACACCGCAGGCAGCAGTGACAGATTGTGCCCCACCACCAGCCGGCCTCCCTTGCGCTCTGTGATGTAGAGGGCAACCTGATCGCCGCCCATTGCCCGTTGCAGCGCCGCCTGCAGCGAGTTGAACGACATGTCGACCATCAGCAGACCCAGCAGTTGCCCCTCGTCATCCTTGACCCGCTTGATCAGGGTCAGTACCTCGGCGTTGCCGCCGAACTCCTGATAGGGGCCAAACCAGAGCAGCTCCTCGCTGTCGCTGGCCAGGGTCTGATACCAGGGGCGCCTCTGCACCTGGTAGCCGGCTGGCATCTGCCAGTCGGGGTAGCTGTCGAGACGGTCGAAGCGGGTGTTGTAGAAGTAGAGGAAGTGGGCGTCGTGCTTGAACTGGTGGGCTATGGCCCAGATCCCGTTGATGGCCGAGGCTCCCCGCGCGATCGCCTGCTTGTCCAGAGAGTCCTCCAGCACGCCGAGCTGCCGCCGATTGGCCAGCACCATCTCGTGGATCAGGGTGGCGTCAATGGAGGTGAGCATGTGGCCATAGCCAGCCAGGGTCTTGTCAATGCTGCGCAGGTAGCTGGTCGCGGCCAGCAACAGGGTGGCGACCAGCACCAGGGCACCGAGCAGAAACGACAGCGGCGTCAATATGTAGTAGCGTTCCTTGATGATGGTTGCAGCCATGCCACCCTCTATAAAATGTCACGTAATATGCATTTTATAGTGGAAAACACCACCAATGTATTGATTGAAGTCATTAACAGCTACTGTAAATGACAACAAAGACATCAGCGTGCCATGCCCGATTTCGTCATGTGAATATCCATAAAAAGTAGAAACAGTCATCACCCAGCGTTGACGGTTTCTTGCACAGAAGGTGTTATAGTCCATGACTCGAGAAATCGGAGCCAGATGACCTTTTTCGGTAACGCTGGCAGCAACGATTCATCAACCAAGGAGATGTTATGAGCAGTCCGTTTATCGAACAGATCAAAGTACGTCGTACCATCTATGCCCTGGGTGACCAGGTAACCCATTCCGAAGCCCAGCTGACGGCCCTCATCAAGGAGGCCATCAAGCACAGCCCCTCCTCCTTCAACTCCCAGAGCTCCCGTGCCGTCATCCTGTTTGGCGAGCAGCACCACAAGCTGTGGGACATCGTCAAAGCTGAACTGAAAAAGATTGTGCCACCAGAGGCCTATCCCCAGAGCGAAGCCAAGGTAAATGGCAGCTTCCGCGCCGGTTTCGGGACTGTGCTGTTCTTCGAGGACACCGCCGTCATCAAGGATCTGCAGCAGAAATTCGCCCTCTATGCCGACAACTTCCCCATCTGGTCCGAACATGGCACCGGGATCGCCCAGTTTGCGGTCTGGACCACCCTGGCCCAGGAAGGCATAGGCGCCTCCTTGCAGCACTACAACCCGCTGATCGACGAAGCTGTCCGCAAGGAGTGGGACCTGCCCGCCAGCTGGCTGCTGCGTGCCCAGATGCCCTTTGGCAGCATAGAGCAACCGGCCGGTGACAAGACCTTCATGGACGACGAGGTCCGCTTCCGGGTCTTCAAGTAATCCAGGCGCCTCGCCCGCTCAAGCCCCCGCTCGCCGGGGGCTTTTTTGTCGCCTGCCTCTCAGGTCGGCAGCCTCACTTGCATGGGGTCTGCTTCCTTCGCAACCACAGTCACCTGACGCCAATCGGGGATCACCGCCACGACCGCCGGATCGAGCCGCCTGTCGCCCCCGATCTGCACCACGGGGCAGCCGGCCTGCAGGGCGCTGAGTATCCCCGCCGGGGCATCCTCGAACACCAGGCAGTCGGAGGGGGCAAGACCAAGCTGACGTGCGGCGAGCAGATAAGGCTCGGGATCCGGCTTGCCCCGCACCACCTCCTCTGCCCCGATCAATAGTCTCGGCAACGGCAGCCCGGCACTGGCCAGGCGGTGCCGCGCCACCCGCTGGCTCGCGGAGGTCACCAGCGCCCAGCGATCCGGCGCCAAGGCCGCCAGCAGGGGGCGGGCCCCGGCGACAGCCTCGGCCACCCCCGCATGCCGGATCTCCAACTCGTCGAGCAGCGCCACTTCCCGGGCCAGATCCAGCTGCGGCGCCAGCGCACGGATCACCTCCCGCGAGCGCACCCCGTGGCACATGGCCAGCACAGGCTCGGGATCCAGCCGATGACCCTGGCACCAGAGCCGCCAGACGGTCTCCACCTCGGTGGTGGAGTGCACCAGGGTGCCGTCCATGTCCAGCAGCAGGGCCTCGGCCCTCAGGGTGAGCATGGTCATGCGGTTCTCCCCGCCAGCACATCGACGAAGGCCTGCCGCTGGGCCGATTGCTCATAGCAGGCGAGCGCCTGCTCGGTATTGCTCGCCCACACCGGCAGGGGTCCGACGGCAAACCCCTGCTGCAACAGGCTGGTCAACAGCTCACCCGTCTCCGGTGCCGCCAGTGGCTGGGCCATTACCAGGCTTCCCTTGATCAAGAACAGATAGCGTTCGCTCGACATGACATGACTCCTTGTGGCTGGTCAGAGGGCAAAAGGCCCGTTTCGAGACCATTAGAACAAGGCAGTTAGATAATTTATAATCAATAAATAGCTACATTGGATAACCAAATGGAATGAAATTCGACTTAAGACAGCTGCAGGCCTTCGTCATGCTGGCCGAGACCGCCAACTACCGGGAAGCCGCCAGCCGACTCTTCATCACCCAGCCGGCGCTGACCAAGCAGATCCAGGGGCTGGAGCTGGCGCTCGGCAGCACCCTGTTCAACCGGGGTCGCCATGGCGCCGAGCTGACCGCCATCGGCACCCAGTTGCTGCCCCAGGCCCGCGCCCTGGTGGAGCACGGCAAGGGATTCGAGCACCACGCCCTGGCACTGGCGAGTGGCGCCGCCGGACGCCTCAAGATAGGGTTCGGGCTGTCGAGCTTCGCACTGGCCCCCTCCCTGGTGGCCCGCTTCAAGCAGCAGGCCCCCGATGTGATGGTGCACCTGCAGGACATGACCTCCGCCGTCCAGCACGATCTGCTGCTGGCAGGGCGGCTGCAGATAGGCTTTATGCGCAGGCCACAGGCGCCACAGCTGAGGGAGCACAGGTTGCTGACCGACCGGCTGGTGCTGGCCGTGCCGAGCCAGATGACGGGGCCGGATCCGGCTGCGTTCGATGTGGAGCGGGCGCTGACCACGCAGCCACTGTTGCAGATGGTGGGCCACCGCTGCCCCGGCCTCAGCCAGCAGATCGCCCGCTTCCTCGGCGCCAACCGCCTGACCGGCATGATCCAGGAGGCGGAAGACATCCAGACCCTGGTGGCCCTGGTGGCCGCCGGCATAGGCAACGCCATACTGCCCCGCAGCGTCGGCTTCATCGCGGGCAAGGACGTGACCCTCTATCCCCTGTCCGGCCCCTGGTCCGAGTGGGAGATAAGCCTGGTGTGGAACCCCGACTTTGCGGATCCCATTCGCGATCGCTTCCTGACCCTGGTCAGGGCCATGCACCCGGAGGCCGAATAAGACGGCGGCAAACCAAGGGGATGACCACGATCTCTCGTGCTAGCTGGAAGAGTGGGAGCAGGAACACGCACTCATATGATATGCGCGTCCTCAAGGCCTTAGCCGGGATCTGACTGCAGCTCGGCCACCTTGATCACCTCGGCGATGCGACCGAGCTGGCGCAGGGAGGCATGGTGCTCATTGGCATCGGCGGCGGCGCAGGCATCTTCCAGTATGGTGATGGCGTAGTCCCGATCGTGCCCATCCCGGGCGGCGGCCTGAATGGCCCAGCCGGTGCTCACCCCGCACAGATAGAGGTGATCGATGTGATTGGCCCGCAGTGCAGGCTCCAGCGCCGTGCCGTAGAAGGGGCTGACCCTGGGTTTGGTCAGCACCAGATCCCCGGGCTCGACATCCAGCTCGGAGTGAAAGTCGGTGCCGCTATCGGCCAGGGAGAGGGCGCCCTGCTGGTGAGCCCGGCCAAACATGGGGGAGCCCTTGGGTTGCAGAAGATAGCCGCTATCGAAGCCGACCTTGATGAGCACCACCAGCCAGCCCCTGGCACGGGCATGGGCCAGCGCCTGGTTGGCATGGAGGATGGCATCCTGCTCCTGCACATGGGCCGCCGAGGCGGCGATGCGCCCGTCCGGGTGGGCAATGTCGTTGATAAAGTCGATCACCAGCAATGCCTTGTTCATGCTTCTGCCTCCTCGTCGTCAATGTCCTGCTGCCTACACCAGCCCCAGGGCGTAGCGTAGCGCCATCTCCTTGAGCGGGCCCGCCTTGTCCGCCAGGGTCAGGGCCAGATTGCGGGTCAGGCGCAGCGGCCCTATGTCGTTGCTGAACACCCCGTAGAAGAGATCCATCCCCGACTGCATCAGCAGGTTGTCTGGGCGGCGACGGTGCTCGTAGCGGCTGGCCAGGCTGATGTCGTGCCAGGCAGTCCCCGCCTTGCCGAGCAGCTCGGCCCAGCAGGCCACGTCCTTGAAGCCGAGGTTGACCCCCTGCCCCGCCAGCGGGTTGATGGTGTGGGCGGCGTCGCCGAGCAGCACCACCCGGCCGGCGTGGTAGTGGTTGGCGTGGCGGCGCACCAGGGGGAAGCTCCCCTTGCCGGTCACCTGGAAGCCGCCGAGCCGGGCCGGGAAGTGACGGCGCACCTCGGCGGCCAGGGCCTCGTTGCCCATGGCGGCCAGGGCACGGATGCGGGCGGGGCTGTCATACCACACCAGGGAGCCGTGCCGGCCCGGCAGCGGCAGGAAGGCGCGCGGGCCGCTCGGGGTGAACTGCTGCCAGGTGATGTCTTCCTGCTCGAAGTCGGTATCTATGTTGATCAGCATGCAGTGCTGGCGGTACTCGAAGCGCGACACCCCTATGCCGGCGAGACGCCGGGTGTGGGATTCGGCGCCATCGCAAGCCAGCACCCAGCGCGCCTGCAGCTCGGTGCCATCGTCGAGCAGCAGGCTGGCGTGCCCGGCACTTTGCTGCAGCCGGACAACAGCCGCCGGGGTGTGGGTCTGGATATTGGGGAAATCTTCCATTCGCCTCAGCAGGGCGAGCTGCACCAGCCGGTTCTCGATGATGTAGCCGAGCTGGGGCAGTCCCAGCTCCGCCGAGTCGAAGCGGGTGGCGAAGCCGTCCAGCTCCCAGGTCTCCAGCCGGCGGTAGGGGCACAGCCGCATCTGCTGCAGGTGCGACCAGGCACCGGCCTTGTCCAGCAGCGCCACCGAGGCCTGGCTGATGGCGGAGACCCGCAGATCCAGCGGCTGATCCGGGGCGTAATGTTCCGGCAACCGGGTCTCGATGACCCGCACGTTGAGACCCTCTGCCGCCAGCAGGCAGGCGGTGGCGGCACCCACCATGCCGGCGCCGACGATGGCGATATCACACTGTTCCATAACTTGATTCCTGCAAGGGGTCGCCCCGGACAAGGAGAGAGGGGGCGAACCGAATGGGGCATGATAACGCAAGGAGACCGGATAAACAGTGAGTCAGACGGGCAATTGCCGCGACGGGCCAGGCCATCTGGCGGTGGCGCGGCCCCAGACTGGTCAGCACCGGGATTGCGGAGTAAAATGGCCGGTCCTTTGACCCTGCCGATCTTAAACACTGTCAAGAGTAGCAATGAGCAAGAAACTTCATATCAAGACCTGGGGCTGCCAGATGAACGAGTACGACTCGTCCAAGATGGCCGACCTGTTGGACGCCAGCAATGGCTACACGCTGACCGAAGAGCCCGAGGAGGCAGACGTCCTGCTGCTCAATACCTGCTCCATCCGTGAAAAGGCCCAGGAGAAGGTGTTCCACCAGCTCGGTCGCTGGAAGAAGCTCAAGCTGAAAAAACCGGGACTGGTGATAGGCGTGGGTGGCTGTGTCGCCTCCCAGGAAGGGGAAGCCCTGCGCAGCCGGGCGCCCTATGTGGACATCGTCTTCGGTCCCCAGACCCTGCACCGCCTGCCCGCCATGATCAAGCAGGTCCAGGAGGGGCGCGGTGCCCAGGTGGACATCGCCTTCCCCGAGATCGAGAAGTTCGACAATCTGCCGGAGCCCCGTGCCGAGGGGGTCACCGCCTTCGTCTCCATCATGGAAGGCTGCTCCAAATACTGCTCCTTCTGCGTGGTGCCCTACACCCGCGGCGAGGAGGTGAGCCGGCCGCTCGACGACGTGCTCTACGAAATCGCCCAGCTCGCCCAGCAGGGGGTGCGCGAGGTGAACCTGCTCGGCCAGAACGTCAACGCCTACCGCGGTCCGACCTTCGATGGCAATGACTGCACCTTCGCCGAGCTGCTGCGCCTGGTGGCCGCCATCGACGGCATCGATCGCATTCGCTACACCACCAGCCATCCCATCGAGTTCACCGACGACATCATAGAGGTCTACAAGGACACGCCGGAAGTGGTCAGTTTCCTGCACCTGCCGGTGCAGAGCGGCTCGGATCGCATCCTGACCATGATGAAGCGCCCGCACACAGTGCTGGAGTACAAGTCCAAGATCCGCCGCCTGCGCGCCGCCCGTCCCGACATCACCATGAGTTCCGACTTCATCGTCGGCTTCCCGAACGAGACGGACGAGGATTTCGAGGCCACCATGAAGCTCATCGAGGAGATCAACTTCGACATGAGTTTCAGCTTCATCTACAGCCCGCGCCCCGGCACCCCGGCCGCCGATCTGCCGGACGACGTCGACATGGAGGTGAAGAAGGCCCGCCTCACCCGCCTGCAGAACCAGATCAATCACCAGTCCATGCTCATCGGCCGCGCCATGTTGGGCTCGGTGCAGCGCATCCTGGTGGAGGGCCCCTCCAAGATGGATCCCATGCAGCTCAGTGGCCGCACCGAGAACAACCGGGTGGTCAACTTCGAGGGGCCGCACCGTCTCATCGGCGGCTTCGCCGACGTGGAGATCACCGACGTGCGCCCCTACTCCCTGCGTGGCCGCTTCATCCGCGGCGAGGACGAAATGAATCTGCGCATCGCCACGGCGCCGAGCGAAATCCTGGCTCGCCGTCCGGACAACGTCCCCGATGATCTCGGGGTGGCGGCCTTCAGACCCCATTAATTTTCTCCCCCCTCCCGAGGGCGGGGGGAACAGCCGATACGAGGACACCTTGAGCCGACACATCTCGACCCTGAACCTGCACCTGGAACCCGCCGACAACCTGCGTCTCGCCAGCCTGTGCGGCCCCTTTGACGACAACCTCAAGCAGCTGGAGCGCCGTCTCGGCATCGAGATCAGCTACCGTGACAACCACTTTCAGCTGCTCGGCAAGCAGGCCCAGATAGATGCGGCGGCCGTCATCCTCAAGCACCTCTATGTGGAGACCCAGCCCCTCAAGGGGGGCAAGGTGACCGACATCACCCCCGAGATGGTGCACCTGACGGTGCAGGAGTCCCGTGTGCTGGAGCAGGACGATGACGAGGCGCCGAGCCAATCCTATGGCAAGGAGGTGACGGTCAAGACCAAGCGCGGTCTTATCAAGCCGAGGAGCCCCAATCAAGCCCAGTACATCGCCAACATAGTGCGCCACGACATCAGCTTCGGTATAGGCCCGGCCGGCACCGGCAAGACCTATCTGGCGGTGGCCGCAGCCGTGGATGCCCTGGAGCGCCAGGAGATCCGTCGCATCCTGCTGACCCGCCCGGCGGTGGAAGCCGGTGAGAAGCTCGGCTTCCTGCCCGGGGATCTCTCCCAGAAGGTGGATCCCTACCTGCGCCCCCTCTACGACGCTCTGTTCGAGATGCTGGGCTTCGAGCGCGTCGAGAAGCTGATGGAACGCAACATCATCGAGGTGGCGCCGCTTGCCTATATGCGCGGAAGAACCTTGAATGACGCCTTCATCATCCTGGACGAGGCCCAGAACACCACCACCGAGCAGATGAAGATGTTCCTGACCCGCATCGGCTTCAACTCCAAGGCGGTGGTCACCGGCGACATCACCCAGGTGGACTTGCCGCGCAGCACCAAATCCGGCCTGCGCCACGCCCTGGAAGTGCTGCAGGGAGTCGATGGCCTGTCGTTCAACTTCTTCGAATCCAAAGACGTGGTGCGCCACCCCGTGGTGGCCCGTATAGTGCAGGCCTACGAGGCGTTCGACGCCCAGCAGGCGGCCGAGAAGAGCGCCTCCAATACCCGCAACGAGAACACCAGCAAAGAGAGTGCCCAATGAGCGTGACCCTGGATCTGCAGCTGGCCTGCGCCAGCACCGACGGCCTGCCGACCGAAGCCCAGCTGCAAGGCTGGCTCGATGGCACCATTCTGGGTTTCCAGGAGGAGGCCGAGGTGACGGTACGGCTGGTGGACGAGGCGGAGAGTCGAGAGCTCAACCACACCTATCGCGGCAAGGACAAGCCCACCAACGTGCTCTCCTTCCCGTTCGAGGCGCCGCCCGGCCTGGAACTCCCCCTGCTCGGGGATCTGGTGATCTGTCGCCAGGTGGTCGAGGCCGAGGCCGTCGAGCAGCACAAACCGCTCATGGCCCACTGGGCTCACATGGTTGTGCACGGCAGTCTGCATCTGCTAGGTTATGACCATATCGAGGACGAGGAGGCCGAGGAGATGGAGCAGCTCGAACGCGACATCATGCAGGAACTCGGCTTTGCGGATCCCTACCTCGACGACGAAGTCGAAGGATAAGGTGAATAGGAAGCCGAGGAGATGGTGCGGTTCAAGAACGCGACATCATGCAGGAACTCGGCTTTGCGGATCCCTACCTCGACGACGAAGTCGAAGGATAAGGTGAATAGGAGGCCGAGGAGATGGTGCGGTTCAAGAACGCGACATCATGCAGGAACTCGGTTTCCCCGACCCCTATCCAAATGATGAAGAGTAAAGGCTGACGAGGCGATCACGGCATTGAAACACGCCGCTGTCATCCTTATATAACCAAGACAATATCCCCTGTGTTCACACGAGTAACCAAGAGAGAAAATGACCGACGATCACCCTAGTACCGGCTCGCCGAAGAAAACCTGGCTCGACAAGCTCAGCCAACTCTTCCAGGGCGAGCCAAAAGACCGCAATGATCTGGTGGAAGTCATCGCCGACGCGGAAGAACGCGACCTCATCGATCAGGACACCAAGGACATGATCGAGGGCGTGCTCGAAATTGCCGAGCTGCGCGTGCGTGACATCATGATCCCCCGCTCCCAGATGGTGACCATAGAGAAGTCCCAGCCTGTGGACGACTTCCTGCCCGTCATCATCGAATCCGGCCACTCCCGCTTCCCGGTGATCAACGAAGACAAGGATCACGTGGAGGGCATCTTGCTCGCCAAGGATCTGCTGCCGTTCGGCTTTGGCGGCCATCACGCCAGCGAGCCGCTGCAGCTCGAGAAGATCCTGCGCCCCACTGTGATAGTGCCGGAAAGCAAGCGGGTCGATCGCCTGCTCAAGGAGTTCCGCGAAGAGCGCTACCACATGGCCATAGTGGTGGACGAGTTCGGCGGAGTCTCCGGTCTGGTGACCATAGAAGACATTCTGGAGCTCATCGTCGGGGAGATAGACGACGAGTTTGACGACATAGAGGACGAGCCGGAAGAGATCCGCCGCATCAGCAAACGGGTCTTCTCGGTCAGCGCGCTGACCGAGATCGAAGATTTCAACGACTTCTTCGGCACCCAGTTCAGCGATGAAGAGGTGGACACCGTCGGCGGCCTGGTGATGCACGCCTTCAGCCACCTGCCCAAGAAGGGCGAGGAGATAGAGCTGGACGGCTACCTGTTCAAGGTGATGCACGCTGACCGTCGTCGCCTGCAGCAGTTGCAGGTGAAGATCCCGGAGAATCACGTGGCGGCCCAGCCGGAGTCCTGATCCCGCGCTCCCGCGCCGTCAATCAACGCCCCTGCTTTCAGGGGCGTTTGTCATTCTGCCGCCCCCGCGCCTTCCCATTCCCCTGCTGCGCCCCCCTTCGACATCCGGCTGGCCGGGAGGCTCGCCGTTGGCGCTGTTTGCGGTTAAGATGTCGGCCATTCCACTTTTATTCAGCCCAATTCGAGCCCCGATCCCCCGTGAAATCGAAACTTCTGACAAGCCTGTTCGCCCTGGCCTCTGGCGCCATCGCCGTGCTGGCCTTCTCCCCTTTCGGCTACTGGCCTCTGGTGATCCTCTCCCTGCTCGGCCTCTATGCCCTGCTGGACAAGGCCAACCCCAAGCAGGCGGCCTGGCGCGGCTTCGGCTATGCCATGGGGCTGTTTCTGCCCGGACAGTGGTGGATCCATGTCAGCATGACGGAGTTTGGCGGAATTCCGCTGCCCGCCGCCTTCGTGCTGCTGGCCGGCCTCTGCGCCTATCTGTCCCTCTATCCGACCCTGGCCTGCTGGGCCTTCGCCCGCTTCTTTGGCGGTCGCCACTGGAGCCGCTGGCTGCTCGCCTTCCCGGCGCTCTGGCTGATGGCCGACTGGCTGCGGGGCTGGGTGATGACCGGCTATCCCTGGCTCTGGTTTGGCTACACCCAGATAGACGGCCCCCTCAAGGGCTTCGCCCCCATCCTCGGGGTGCAGGGCATCACCCTGGCCCTGCTGCTCACCACCTCCGCCCTCTGGCTCACCTGGCAGAGCCGCAAGCCGGCCTGGCTGCTGCTGCCGGTCGTGCTGGTCGGCGCCGCCCAGGGGCTGATGCAGCTCAACTGGGTGACCCGGGGCGAACCGGTCAAGGTGGCCCTGGTGCAGGGCAACATAGCCCAGTCCCTCAAGTGGGATCCCGAGGCCCTGATCCCCACGGTGCGTACCTATCAGGATCTCAGCCGCGAGAACCAGGACGCCGATATCATCATCTGGCCGGAATCGGCGATCCCGGCCATCGAGAAGGAGATGGGCACCTATCTGGAGAGCCTGGACAAGGCGATGAAGGTGAACGACACCGGCCTGCTGGCGGGGATCATCCATTACGATCTGAAGCAACAGCGCTTCTACAACACAGTGCTCGGCATGGGGGTGCAGGATCTGGACGGCAAGGAGTCCTATCACTACGAGCACAAGAACCGCTACTACAAGTACCACCTGCTGCCCATCGGCGAGTTCGTGCCCTTTGAAGACCTGTTGCGCCCCATAGCCCCCTTCTTCAACCTGCCCATGTCCTCCTTCAGCCGGGGGGACGAGGTGCAGCCGAACCTGATCGCCAAGGGGCTCAAGTTTGCCGCCGCCATCTGCTACGAGATCATCTTCCCGGACGAGGTGCGCCGCAACGTCCAGCCGGACACCGACTTCCTGCTGACTGTCTCCAACGACGCCTGGTTCGGCACCAGCATCGGCCCCTGGCAGCACATGGAAATTGCCCGGATGCGCGCCCTGGAGCTGGCTCGCCCGCTGCTGCGCGACACCAACACCGGCATCACCATAGTCACCGAGATAGACGGCAGCATCCTGGGCCAGATCCCCCAGTTCGAGGCCGGGGTATTGCGTGCCGAGGTGCGCCCTGCCCACGGCCAGACCCCCTATCTGCGCTTTGGCAGCTGGCCCATGTACGCGCTGGCCGCCCTGCTGCTCGGACTGGCGCTGGTGCTGCGGCCCCGCGCCCACCCCTGGGCTCGCCAGCGTTAAGCGAGCCTGGCCCATATAGAAGAGGCGCCCTCATGGGGCGCCTCTTTCTTTATCGATTCACTTATCTCAAGGGGAAAGCGGCTCCCTGTGATACTCGTCTGCACCACACTCCGGGCAGGTACCGAGCTGCTCCGGGTGCAGCACAGTGTGGCGCCACTCACAGTGATCGCACACCAGCACCCCGAGCCCCACCCAGTCGCCAGCCCGATAGACGCCCTTGTGTTCCAGCTCGTCCGCCAGCTCACTCCACTCCACCTGGGCACGGTCGGTCACGTCCGCCAGCCAGGACCACACTGTATCTTTCAATGCCAGCATAAAGGCGGACTCGGGCGCCTCGGCGCGGCTCTCGTCGTAGTTGCCGAGATCCCGCTTCACATACTCGGCGATCAGCGCCAGCTCATCCTGGGTCAGATCGCCGGCCGCCTCCAGATAGGCCTGTACCTTGGCGATCATCCGGTTGAGGCGTTCCCCCTGAAACTCTTCGGTCTCCTCCCACTGCTTCTTGAGCTGGGCGATGAAGGCTTCATACCCTTGTCGACGTTTGTCCATGGCCATTACTCCTCTGCTGAACCCTGATCGTGCCCGGCCTGAGCCAGAGACTGAGCGGTGCAGGCGGTGGTTGCCGCCCTCTGTCACCCTTGCTGCTCCGCGAAACCTCGATGCTGCCCGGGTCGGCCTGAGACTGGGCGGATGCTGGCGGTTGTTGCCGCCGCAGGATATGGGTATTCTATCGGGATTTCCCAGCTGATTTATCTATTCATTTCACAGATCCGGATGTCACCAATGCAAGAGCAATACGTTCCCCAATCCATAGAACCAGCAGTGCAAAAGCACTGGGATGCCAAGAAAACCTTCAAGGCCGTGGAGAAAGTAGACAAGGAAAAGTTCTACTGCCTCTCCATGTTCCCTTATCCGTCTGGTCGTCTACACATGGGGCACGTGCGTAACTACACCATAGGTGATGTGATCTCCCGTTATCAACGGCTCAATGGCAAGAATGTGCTGCAACCCATCGGCTGGGATGCCTTCGGTCTGCCGGCGGAAAACGCCGCCATCAAGAACGCCACTGCACCGGCCCCCTGGACCTACGAAAACATCGAATACATGAAGAACCAGCTCAAGATGCTGGGTCTGGGTTATGACTGGGATCGCGAGTTGGCCACCTGCAAGCCGGACTACTACCGCTGGGAACAGTGGTTCTTCACCAAGCTCTACGAGAAGGGTCTGGTCTACAAGAAGACCTCCTCCGTCAACTGGTGCCCGAACGACATGACGGTGCTGGCCAACGAGCAGGTGATCGACAACTGCTGCTGGCGCTGCGATACCCCGGTGGAGCAGAAAGAGATCCCCCAGTGGTTCATCAAGATCACCGACTACGCCGAAGAGCTGTTGAATGACATCGACAACCTGGAAGGCTGGCCAGAGATGGTCAAGACCATGCAGCGCAACTGGATTGGTCGCTCCGAAGGGGTCAACATCAGCTTCGCCATCGAGGGTCAGGCCGAGCAGCTGGAGGTCTACACCACCCGCCCGGACACCTTCATGGGCGTGACCTATGTGGGCATTGCCGCCGGTCACCCGCTGGCCGCACAGGCTGCCGCAACCAATCCGGAACTGGCCGCCTTTATCGAGGAGTGCAAGCACACCAAGGTTGCCGAGGCTGACATGGCGACCATGGAGAAGAAGGGCATGGCCACCGGCCTCTACGCCATTCACCCACTGGATGGCCGCAAGGTGCCGGTCTGGGTCGCCAACTTCGTGCTGATGAACTACGGCACCGGTGCCGTGATGGCGGTACCGGGTCACGACCAGCGTGACTTCGAATTCGCCACCAAATACGGCCTCGACATCAAGGCGGTGATCAAGCCGGCCGATGGCGAGGTGAATGTGAGCGAAGCGGCCTACACCGAAAAGGGCGTGCTGTTCGACTCCGGCGAGTTCGACGGTCTCGACTTCCAGGGTGCCTTCGATGCCATCGCCAGCAAGCTGGAAGCCCTCGGCCACGGCAAGCGCACCGTCAACTACCGCCTGCGCGACTGGGGCGTCTCCCGTCAGCGTTATTGGGGTGCCCCCATCCCCATGTTGACCCTGGCTGACGGCACCGTAGTGCCGACCCCGGAAGATCAACTGCCGGTGCTGCTGCCGGAAGATGTGGTGATGGACGGCATCCAGAGCCCCATCAAGGCCGATGCCGAGTGGGCCAAGACCAGTTACAACGGCCAG
Organism: Aeromonas rivipollensis; assembly: GCF_037811135.1. NCBI lineage: Bacteria > Pseudomonadati > Pseudomonadota > Gammaproteobacteria > Aeromonadales > Aeromonadaceae > Aeromonas > Aeromonas rivipollensis. The sequence goes on from NZ_CP149130.1 coordinate 3,383,642, forward strand.
GAAGCGTTCCGCGAGACCGATACCTTCGATACCTTTATGGAGTCTTCCTGGTACTACGCGCGCTACTGCTCCCCCGACTACGACAAGGGCATGCTGGACCCGGCTGCCGCCAACCACTGGCTGCCGGTGGATCAGTACATCGGCGGCATCGAGCACGCCTGTATGCACCTGCTCTACGCCCGCTTCTTCCACAAGCTGCTCCGTGATGCCGGTCTGGTCAACAGCGACGAGCCGTTCAAGCGCCTGCTCTGCCAGGGCATGGTGCTGGCCGACGCCTTCTACTACAAGGACGAAAAAGGCGGCAACGTCTGGGTCAGCCCGACCGACGTCAAGGTAGAGCGTGACGACAAGGGTCGCATCACCAAGGCCGTCGATCTTGAGGGCCGCGAGGTGATCCACTCCGGCATGACCAAGATGTCCAAGTCCAAAAACAACGGCATAGACCCGCAGCTGATGGTCGAGCGTTACGGCGCCGATACCGTCCGCCTGTTCATGATGTTCGCCTCCCCGGCCGACATGACCCTGGAGTGGTCCGACTCCGGCGTAGAGGGTGCCCAGCGTTTCCTGCGTCGCCTGTGGCGCACCACCTTCGAGCACATCTCTGGTGGCGCCGTTGCCGCGCTGAATGCAGGCGCACTCAGCAGCGAGCAGAAGGCAGTGCGTCGCGAGCTGCACAAGACCATCGCCAAGGTGAGCGACGATGTGGGTCGCCGTCAGACCTTCAACACCGCCATCGCCGCCATCATGGAGCTGATGAACAACCTGGCCAAGCTGGACTCTGACGAGCAGGACCGCGCCCTGATGCAGGAAGCGCTGGAAGCCGTCGTCGTCATGCTCTACCCCATCACCCCGCACATCGGCTTCGAACTGTGGAAGATGCTGGGCAAGGAAGGGGACATCGACGTCGCGGCCTGGCCGGTGGCGGATGAAGCCGCCATGGTCGAGACCGAAAAGCTGGTGGTGGTGCAGATCAACGGCAAGATGCGCGGCAAGCTGACAGTGCCGGCCGACATCAGCCAGGCCGACGTCGAGAAACTGGCCATGGCCGATGCCTCGGTGCAGAAGTTCACCGAAGGCCTGACAGTGCGCAAGGTCGTCTATGTACCGGGCAAGCTGCTCAACATAGTCGCAAACTGAGGATAACCAGCACTCCCGCCCTCCTCCCCTGTCGGGGGAGGAGGGCTGCAGGGTCTGAATCTATATGTGACGGCGGGCAAGCGCCCGCCGTTCTTCACTTGATGCAAAGAGGAATTCACATGGGCATGTCCCTCACTCGCTGGATTGCCATCATGCTGACGGGCCTGCTGTTGCAGGCCTGCGGTTTTCAGATGCGGGGAACCGCCATCCCCCCGGAGCTGATGACCATGAAGGTGGTCGGTGACAACAAGAGCGACTTCTATCGGCTGGTGACCACCCGCCTCAAGGCCTCGGGGGTGACTCTGGCGGACAAGGAAGGCATTCCGGTGCTGACCCTGTCCGGGGTACGCAGCAGCAGCCAGGTTGCCTCCGTCGACTCCATAGGCCAGGACCGCGAGTACCTGCTGGGTTACAGCACCCAGTTCACCGTCTCCATGCCGGGCAAGCCGACCCAGGTCTTCCCCATCACCTTCAACCGCAGCTTCCTGAACAAGCCGGATGCGGCGCTGGCCTCCTCCCGCGAGCAGGAGCAGCTTGGCAAGGAGATGCAGGAGCAGGCTGCCAATCTGGTGATCCGCCAGCTGAGCCAGGTCAAGTTCTGATGCGGGTATCCTGATGAGAATCTACCTCGAGCAGGTCGCCGATCTGGTGATCCATCAACCCGAGCCAGGCCAAGTTCTGATGCGAGTCTGCCCAAAGCAGTCTGCAGAACACCAACTCAACCAGGGCAAGTGCTGATGCGGATCTATCCCGAGCAGTTTGCGGACCATCTCAAGGCAGGGCTCAAGCCCTGCTATCTCGTTTTTGGTGACGAGCCGCTGCTCAAGCTCGAGGCCATCGACGCAGTGCGTCAGGTGGCCCGCAAACAGGGTTTCGATGAGCGCCACAGCTTCGTGGTGGAAGCCGGGCTGGACTGGAATCAGGTCTATGACGCCTGTCAGGCCATGAGTCTCTTCTCGGCCCGCCAGATCATCGAGCTGGAGCTGCCCGCCAAGGTCGACAAGGATCTCGCCGCCCGCATCACCGAGATCGGCAAGCAGCTGCATCCCGACCTGCTGCTGGTGCTCTCGGGGGGGCGTCTCAATCAGACCCAGATGAAGGCAGCCTGGTTCGACAAGCTGAGCCAGAGCGGCACCTATGTGCCGGTCAATCACCCCGAGCCCCGCTTCTTCCCGCGCTGGATGAGTGCGAGGTTTCAACGCTTTGGCCTCAAGGCACTGCCGGATGCGGTCAACTTCATGTGTCACGCCTTCGAGGGCAACCTGCTGGCCGCGAGTCAGGAGATAGAGAAGCTGACCCTGCTCGGCCCGCCCCAGCCCATCAGCGTCGCCTATCTGCAAGAGACCATCATACGCCACGCCCACTTCACCCCCTTCCAGCTCGTCGATACCCTGCTGGAGGGCAAGGTGAACCGGGCCCAGCGCATACTGCTGGCGCTGCGGGCAGAGGGCACCGAGCCCGGCATGCTGGCCTGGACCCTGTGCCGGGAGCTGGAGCAGCTCACCGAGCTGGCCCTGGCCGCCCGTGCCGGTCAGCCGCTGGTGGAACACTTCAGCCGGTTGCGCATCTGGCAGAGCCGCCAGCAGCTCATTCAGCAAGCCCTGACCCGGCTGCCCGTTGGCAAGATACAGCAGCTGTGGCAACTGATGGCCCGGCTGGATGACGCCCAGCGCCGGTTCGACACCGAGCAGGCCTGGCTGATGTTGCAGACCATAGCCCTGGGTTTTCGCGATGGCACGCCGCTGCCCCTGCTGGAGGTGGACCCATGCTGAGCGCCCCCATCGAACGCCAGGACGGCCCCTTGGCCCCCCTCCATGATCTGACAGGAAGAGCCTCATGCTGAAGGCCCCTATCGGCATCCTGGGCGGTACCTTCGATCCCATCCACATCGGTCACCTGAGGCCCGCCATCGAGGCGCGGGACGCTCTGGGCCTGGCCGAGGTGCGCCTGCTCCCGAACCATATTCCGCCCCATCGCGCCAGTCCCTTCTGCTCCAGCGAGCAGCGGCTCGCCATGGTCGCGCTGGCGGCGGCGGAGAACCCGGGCTTCGTGGTGGATGAGCGGGAGCTGCAACGGGACACCCCCTCCTGGACCATAGACACCCTCATCGAGCTCAAGCAGGAGCTGCCGGAGACCCCTGTCTGTTTCCTGATGGGCATGGACTCCCTGCTCGGCTTGCCGAGCTGGCATCGCTGGCAGGAGCTGCTCGAACATGCCCACCTGGTGGTGAGCAAGCGCCCGGGCTGGCAACCGGATTACCCAACCGAGGTGGCCAGCCTGCTGGCCCGCCACCAAACCCGGGATGTGCAGGATCTTCATCGACACCGTCAGGGCCATGTCTGGATCGCCGACAACCTGCCCATAGAGCTGTCGGCCACCCGGCTGAGGGCCCTGCTGGCGGCAGGGCAGGACCCCAGGTACCTGCTGCCGGCTCCGGTCGCCGACTACATCCGGCGGCACCGGCTCTATCAACCATCGCCAAGCCGGTGAGCGGCACCACGCGGGTTGGTCAGCCGACATCCTGAGGCGCACCCGGCACGGGCTTGACTATTGTCCCGCCCGGTTGCGCACTATAGTGATCAACAGGGGCCTGCCTTGCCCATGGCGGCGACCCCGGATCCATTCCCTTTTGCCAGACTGGGAAACGGGAGTGACCATGATATAATCCGCCGCCCTCTGGCGCCGGAAGATAGGAGAAGACATTGCAAGGCCAAGAACTGCTCGCCTTTATCGTCGACAAGATCGATGACATGAAAGGCCGCGACATCATCACCCTGGATGTACGCGGCAAATCCAGCATCACGGACACCATGATCATCTGCTCCGGCAACTCCAATCGCCACGTCAGCGCCATCGCCCACAACCTGGCCAGTGAGGCCCGCCATGCGGGGCTCGACCTGCTCAGCGTGGAAGGTCAGCTCACCGGTGAATGGGTGCTGGTGGACATGGGTTCCGTCATCGTCCACGTGATGCAGGATGAATACCGCGACTTCTACCAACTGGAGAAACTCTGGGGTGGCACCCAGGTGCAAGCGTAACGAACGATGAAGATCCAGTTGATTGCAGTGGGCACCAAGATGCCTGCCTGGGTAGAGCGTGGCTTCGAAGAGTACCGTCGCCGTTTCCCGAAAGACATGCCGTTCGAACTCGTCGAGATAGGCGCGGGCAAAAGGGGCAAGAATGCCGACATTCCCCGCATCCTGCAAAAGGAGGGGGAAGCCATGCTGGCCGCCGCCGGCCGCTCGCGTATCGTCACCCTGGACATCCCCGGCAAGCCCTGGACCACGGAGCAACTCGCCGTATCGCTGGAGGCCTGGAAGCTCGATGGCCGGGATGTGGCGCTACTGGTGGGCGGGCCTGAAGGCTTGTCCCCCGAGTGCAAGGCCGCCGCCGAACAGAGCTGGTCCCTGTCACCCCTGACCCTGCCCCATCCGCTGGTGCGGGTGCTGGTGGCCGAGAGCCTCTACCGCGCCTGGAGCATTACCACCAATCATCCGTATCACAGGGAATGAGCCATGACACCTTGGAACATCACTCCCTCATACACCCAGTACCACAGGGGATAGTCCATGTGGTACCCGCCCCTGCTCCCCGTCAGCCATAAGGTAACGGCATGCTGAAGAATCGCATCGAAATGCGCGATCACAGTGCCGAGGGACGTCTGTTCTTCCGGCGCACCCTGGTAGCCTACATCGGCATGGTCGTCCTCATGCTGGTGCTGCTGGGTAATCTCTACTACCTGCAGGTAGAGTCTTACGAAACCTATCAGACCCGTTCCAACGACAACCGGATCCGGGTCGTGCCGGTGGCACCGCCACGGGGCCTCATCTATGACGCCAACGGCGTGCTGCTGGCGGAGAACCGCCCCGTCTACAGCCTGGAGATAGTGCCGGAAGAGACCGAGGATCTGGAGAAGACGGCCGACGAGCTGATCACCCTGCTGGCCCTGCCGGAGGGGACCAAGGAGCGGTTCCTGGCCGAGGTGAAGCGCCAGCGCCGCTTCAAGCCGGTCCCCCTGTTCGAGAAGCTGACCGAGTACCAGGTAGCCCTCTTCTCGGTCAACCAGCACAACTACCCGGGCGCCAGCATAGAGGCCTATCTCAAGCGCTACTACCCCTTTGGCGATACCCTGACCCATGCGCTGGGCTATGTGGCCAAGATCAACACCCGTGACGTGGAGCGCCTCGACAAGGAGGACAAGCTCGCCAACTATGCCGCCACCAAGGACATCGGCAAGCAGGGGGTGGAGAAGTTCTACGAGGATCAGCTGCACGGCGTGGCGGGCTACCAGGAGGTCGAGGTCAACAACCGCGGCCGGGTGGTGCGCACCCTCAAGTTCCAGCCGCCGGAGCCCGGCAAGGACATCTACCTCAACATCGACATCCGCCTGCAGTTGAAAGCGCAGGAGCTGCTGGCCGGCCGCCGGGGCGCCATCGTCATGATGGATCCCAATACCGGCGCCATCCTGGCCATGGAGTCGAGCCCGAGCTACGACCCCAACCTGTTCGTGACCGGCATCTCCAACACCAACTACTCGGCGCTGCTCAACGATCCGGCGCGCCCGCTGGTGAACCGCACCACCCAGGGCATCTATGCCCCCGCCTCTACCGTCAAGCCCATGATGGCGGTGATGGGGCTCAACGAGGGGGCCATCACCCCCAACTATCGCTACTTCGGCGGTCCCAGCTTCTCTATCCCGGGCACCACCAAGAAGTTCCGCGACTGGCGCCGCTGGGGCCATGGCTGGCTCGACGTCTATCGCGCCATCGAGGTGTCGGCCGACACCTACTTCTACGATCTCGCCTACCGGGTCGGCATCGACAAGATCCACGCCTACATGACCAAGTTCGGCTTCGGTCAGTACAGTGGCGTCGACCTCTATGAAGAGACCAAGGGCGTCATGCCGTCCCGCGACTGGAAGATGGCGCGCTGGCGTCAGCCCTGGTATCAGGGGGACACCATCTCCATCGGCATAGGTCAGGGCTACTGGAGCTCCACCCCCATCCAGCTCGCCAAGGCGATCAGCATACTGACCCAGAACGGTCACGATGTGACGCCGCACCTGCTCAAGAGCACCGCCTCGGCGGATGGCGTGGTCAACGCCCCCATCAACCCGAACGTGGCCATCGCAGCCAAGAGCGACACCTACTGGCAGGTGGCCAAGGATGGCATGTGGCGCGTCATCAACGGCCATGAGGGGACGGGACGCCGCGCCTTTGCGGGCACTCCCTACAAGGCGGCGGGCAAGTCAGGTACCGCCCAGGTGGTGGGCCTCAAGGAGAACCAGGTCTACAACGCGGCCACCACTAAGGTGGAGCACCGCGACAACGCCCTCTTCGTCGCCTTCGCCCCCTTCGAGGCCCCCAAGGCCGTGGTGGCCCTGGTGCTGGAAAACGCCGGTGGCGGCAGTGCCATGGGGGCGCCGGTCGCCCGCCACATGCTGGATGCTTACCTGCTGCCGCCAGAGCCCCAGCTGCCGCCGGCGCCCGACAAACCGTCCACCCCTGGCCCGGATCAGCGCGAGGCCGTGCCCAATGAATAACGCCGCACTCTTGCCTCCCCTCCCGAGGCCATCCATGCAGAACGAGGTCTTCTCTCATGAGTAACTCCGCCCGCCAGCAGAGTATCTGGTACAAGCTGCACATCGACCTGCCGCTGCTGCTCGGCCTGCTGGCGCTGATGACCCTCTCCATGGTGGTGCTCTACTCCGCCTCGGGCCAGGACTTTGACTCCATAGTGCGCCAGCTGGTGCGTGGCGGCCTCGCCTTCGGCCTGATGATAGGCCTGGCCCAGCTGCCCCCCTCCCTCTATGCGCGCTGGTCCGTGCCCCTGTTCACCCTGGTGGTGCTGCTGCTCATCGCGGTGGACGTGTTCGGCCATATCGGCAAGGGGGCCCAGCGCTGGCTGGACCTCGGCTTCATGAAGTTCCAGCCCTCGGAGGTGATGAAGCTCTCCATGCCCATCATGGTGGCCGCCTGGCTCAGCCGCCACTCCCTGCCCCCCAAGTTCAGCCATGTGCTGATCGCCCTGGTGATGGTGCTCTTGCCCACTTTGCTCATCGCCGCCCAGCCCGATCTCGGTACCTCCATCCTGGTGGCGGCCTCCGGCTTCTTCGTCATCTTCCTGGCGGGGATCAGCTGGTGGCTGATCGGGCTGGCGGTCTTGCTGATCTGCGCCTTCATGCCGGTGCTCTGGTTCTTCCTGATGCACGACTACCAGCGCCAGCGGGTGCTGATGCTGCTCGACCCTGAGAAGGACCCCCTCGGCCGCGGCTACCACATCATCCAGTCCAAGATAGCCATCGGCTCCGGCGGCGTCTTCGGCAAGGGCTGGCTGCAGGGCACCCAGTCCCAGCTGGAGTTCTTGCCGGAGCGCCACACCGACTTCATCTTCGCGGTGTTCAGCGAGGAGTTCGGTCTGGTGGGGGTAGCCCTGCTGCTGGTGATCTATCTCTACATCATCAGCCGCTGCCTCTTCATCTCCATGCAGGCCCAGAACAGCTTCGAACGCCTGCTCGGCGGCGCCCTGACCCTCACCTTCTTCGTCTATGTGTTCGTCAACATGGGCATGGTGAGCGGCATATTGCCTGTGGTGGGGGTGCCCCTGCCCCTGGTGAGCTATGGCGGCACCTCCATGGTGACCCTGATGGCAGGCTTCGGAATACTGATGTCCATTCAGACCCACAGAAGGCTGCTGGCATGATGAGGTGGATATATTCTGCCGGTGGTGGGGTGCCCCTGCCGCTGGTGAGCTATGGCGGCACCTCCATGGTGACCCTGATGGCAGGCTTCGGAATACTGATGTCCATTCAGACCCACAGAAGGCTGCTGGCATGATGAGGTGGATATATTCTGCCTGTCGTGGAGGACCCCTGCCCCTGGTGAGCTATGGCGGCACCTCCATGGTGACCCTGGTGGCAGGCTTCGGAATACTGATGTCCATTCAGACTCACAGACGACTGCTCGCCTGATGAGACGGGTTGGATTGCTGCTCCCTCTCGTCGCCTCGGTGGCCACCGCCGCAGTGGCACCGGATCGGCTGGCACAGCTCGCCGAGCAGCAATCCGTGCCGCTGGCCGAGTTGCAGGCCGCCGCCGCCCAGGCGCGGCTTCGCCAGGAGGTGCTCGACACCATCAGCCGCCCCTGGGAGGCCAAGCCCTGGCATAGCTACCGGCCGCTGTTCGTCACCCCGGAGCGGATCCGGGACGGGGTCGGCTTCTGGCAACGCCATGCCGCCACCCTGACCAGAGCCGAGCAGCACTACCGGGTGCCCGCCTCTCTCATCGTCGCCATCATCGGCATAGAGACCTCCTATGGCCGCCAGATGGGTCGTCATCCGGTACTCGACAGCCTCTACACCCTGGGGTTCCACTATCCCGCCCGTGAGGAGTTCTTCGCCAAGGAGTTTGCCCAGCTGGTGCTGCTTGCCCGGGAGGAGAAGTGGTCGCTCACCAGCCTCAAGGGCTCCTATGCCGGCGCCATGGGCATGGGACAGTTCATGCCCTCCAGCTATCGCCACTACGCCGTCGATTTTGACGGGGATGGCAAGCGGGATCTGTTTGCCAACCCGGCGGACGCCATCGGCAGCGTGGCCAACTACTTTGCCGAGCACCGCTGGCGCTGGGGAGAGTCTGTGGTGGAACCCGCCTTGATCGGATTGGCGCCAGTAGGTACCCTGCTGGGGCCCGAGCCCGAGCTCAAGCAGCGCTGGGCCGAGCTGGCCGCCGCCGGGATTGAACTCGCCACCCCGCTGGCACCGGACACGCCGGTGAAACTGCTGGCATTGGAGCAGGCCGATGGACCGGAATACTGGGTCGCGCGCCACAATTTTTATGTGATCACCCGCTACAACCGCAGCCCTCTCTATGCGATGGCGGTGCATCAACTCAGTCAAGCCATCCAGGACGCTTATGCATTACAGCCACAAACTTCTCCCCCTCACGCTGACCTTGTTGCTGGCCGCCTGTAGCAGCCAACCGGAGCAGGCTCCCCCGCCGCCGGTCCCGGTGCAGCCGGAAAAACCCCAGGTGATCGAAATCCCGCAAGCCACAGGCGCCATCCCGCGCCCCGAGCCCATGAGCGAGAGCGGCAACCGGGACTACTGGATCGGCAAGCAGAAGTACGAGGTGTGGCGTGACATCAAGCACTACAGCGAGGAGGGCACCGCCAGCTGGCTGTCCCAGGATCTCGATGGCAACAAGACCGCCAACGGCGACGTGCAGGACAGCACCCTGTTCAGCGCCGCCCACCGCAACCTGCCGCTGCCGAGCTATGTGCGGGTCACCAACCTGGACAACGGGCTGGAGACCATAGTGCGAGTCAACGATCGCGGCCCCTTCGGCAGCGAGCGCCTGATCGATCTCTCCCATGCCGCGGCCAAACAACTGGAGATGGTCGACGGGGGCGAGGCCAGAGTACGTCTCGAGCTCATCACCGATCAGCCGGATCAGATGGTCGAGATGGTCCCCATGACGCCGATGCAGCCCATGCAGCCGGCCGCCCAGGAGGCAGCCTTCCTGGGTGAGGCCCAGCCGGCGGCTGCGGCCACCGTCACCCCGGCCAAGGCCGCTCCCGCGGCCACCGCCACGGCGACCGGCACCCTCTCCACGCCCAAGGCCGCCACCGGCCAGGGCAAGATGATCCAGGTGCTGGCCAGCGGCTCCCAACCCAGGGCCGAGGCCATGGGCAAGGTGATGACCCAGCGCTACGGCGTGCCCTACCAGGTGGTGGCCCACGATGCCATCTTCCGGGTGCTGCTGGGACCGGTCGCCTCCGATCAGCAGGCAAGCCTGCTGGAACAGATCCGGCAGGGGGGGCTGGAGCAGGCCTTCATCGTGCCCTGATGACAAGGCAAACAGAGTGAATCGTCACTTTCCCCCGGCGTCACGTCGTTTCCCGGCGTGACGCTGACAACCGATGGATAAAAAACCAGACCAGATGGCACGCCGGACTATGACCGACCGGCACATCTGGTATAGTGGACCCCGCTTTTTTTCAACTTGGGTAATCCCCATCCAGGCACCAGGAATTTCAAGATGTCCAAATTTGCCCGTTCCGTTATTCTGGCCTCCCTGCTAAGCGCGACCGCCCAGGCCAACCAGCCGGTACCGACGCCGGATTCGGCTCTGCCGACTGCCCAGCCGGTCCCCACATTGAACAGCGCCCCCATGGTGGTGCCTGCCGCGCCGGAGATCTCCGCCAAGGCCCATATTCTGATCGACTACTTCTCCGGTCAGGTGCTGGCCGAGCAGAACGCCGACGAGCGTCTGCCCCCCGCCAGCCTGACCAAGATGATGACCTCCTACATCGTCGGCAACGAGCTGCTCAAGGGGAACATCAAGGGCACCGACATGGTGACCATCAGCCAGAACGCCTGGTCCAAGAACTACTCCGACTCCTCCAAGATGTTCATCGAGGTGGGCAAGCAAGTCTCCGTCGATGATCTCAACAAGGGCATCATCATCCAGTCCGGCAACGACGCCTGCGTCGCCATGGCCGAACACCTGGCAGGCAGCACCGACTCCTTCGCCAGCCTGATGAACTCCTGGGCCGCCAAGCTCGGCATGAAAGACTCCCAATTCAAGAACCCCCACGGTCTGGATGAAGAGGGTCACTACAGTACCGCTCGCGACATGGCCCGCCTGGGTCAGGCCCTGATCCACGATCAGCCTGAGGAGTACAAGATCTACTCCCAGAAGTCCTTCGTCTTCAACGGCATCACCCAGCACAACCGCAACCGCCTGCTGTGGGATCAGTCCCTGCAAGTGGATGGCATCAAGACAGGCCACGTCAGCCAGGTCGGCTACAACCTGGTCTCCTCCGCCACCAACAACGAGGGCATGCGCCTGATCGCCGTGGTGCTGGGCGCCAGCAGCGAAGGTTCCCGCGCCGCCGAGAGCAAGAAGCTGCTCACCTACGGCTTCCGCTTCTTCCAGAGCCTGACCCCCTACAAGGCCGGCACCGAGCTGGTGACCCAGAAGATCTGGATGGGCGACAAGTCCGAAGTGAAACTCGGGGTCGATCAGGATGTCTCCGTGCTTGTCACCCGTGGCCAGGGTAACAACCTGAAGGCGGACTTCCAGCTCGAGAGCGAGCTGAAGGCCCCGCTGGCCAAGGGTCAGCGCGTCGGTACCGTGTTCCTCAAGCAGGGTGACAAGGAGATCAAGCAGGTTCCGCTGGTCGCCCTGGAAGAGGTGCAGGAAGGTGGCCTGATGAGCCGTCTGTGGGATTACCTGGTGATGCTGGTCGCCAGCTGGTTCAAGTAATCTACCGCACAATCCCGACCAAGCAGCGGCGCCAACAGGCGCCGCTGCTGTCTTTACCACTCTGGGGCAGTGAATAACCCTGCAATCTGCAGGTTCCGCCGACGCGCCATTTGTGGTAAAAAGCAGCATTCCCACGTCCTGTCGACCTGGCGGGCCTTGATCCCGTGCCGGGCAATGCCCATATAAGATGGAGCCGTGCCCATGGTTGACGCGACTGGCGGCCCGAGTCCTTCGGCCAGACAAGATGCAAGATGAAGTCGTTTCGTGACGACGCTAAAGGTGAGTGAGATGAATACCAAGTTTGATGAGCTGCTGGAGTTCCCCTGCAAGTTCCCGTTCAAGGTGCTTGGGGTGGCCGATCCCGCCCTGCCGGATCAAGTGGTTGAAGTGCTGCAGCAACATGCCCCCGGTACTTACAGCCCCACCGTTCAGCCCAGCTCCAAGGGCAACTACCACTCGGTCCGCGTAACCGTGACGGCCCAGAGCAAAGAGCACATCGAAGCGATGTATCACGCCCTTGGCAAGATCGAGCTGGTGAAATACGTACTGTAATTTCTCTCTCGCCCCGCCATCGGGGCGAGCGATTATTTGCCATTCTGTTTTGCCGACGCAAGCGCCCGTCAGTGAGGAAAGATGTCATCACAGATCCCCGCCCAGCCACGGCTGTTAGTCAGACAGTTGGGCCGTCGCCCCTACCAGCCGGTGTGGGACGCCATGAAGGCCTTCACCGACAACCGCACCAGCGAGACGCCCGACGAGTTCTGGGTGGTGGAGCACGATCCCGTCTACACCCAGGGCCAGGCCGGCAAGGCCGAGCATCTGCTCGCCCCCGGTGACATCCCCGTGGTGCAGAGCGATCGCGGCGGCCAGGTGACCTATCACGGCCCCGGCCAGCTGGTGCTCTATGTGCTGGTGGACGTGCGCCGCAGCAAGCTCTCGGTGCGCGAGCTGGTGACCTGCCTGGAAACCGCCATCATCAATACCCTGGCGAAGAGCGGTATTGAGGCCTATGCCAAGGCCGATGCCCCCGGCGTCTACGTGAAGAACGATCTCGGCATCGAGGCCAAGCTCGCCTCCCTGGGCCTGCGGATCCGCAAGGGCTGCTCCTTCCATGGACTGGCTCTCAATATCAACATGGACATGACCCCCTTCCTGCGCATCAATCCGTGCGGTTATGCAGGCATGGCCATGACCCAGACCAGCGCCCTGGGCGGCCCGCAGAGCGTGGCCGAGGCGCAATCCATCCTGGTGATGGAGCTGGCCAGCCTGATTGGCTATGAGACGATCACGAATACCGACGAGGCATCATGAGCACGCCCTGCATCAGCACCCATGCCGGGCGCTGATGCGGAGATGTCGATGCTCCCGACGGCCATCAACCTGACAATAACAAACACCGAGAGTGAATCATGAGCAAACCCGTTCGTATGGAGCCGGGCGTCAAGCTGCGCGATGGCGACAAGATGGCCCTGATCCCGGTGAAATTCATGCCGGATCCCAACGAGGAAGTGCTGCGCAAGCCGGACTGGATGCGGATCAAGCTGCCGCCGTCGAGCCAGAAGATCGAGCACATCAAGAGCACCCTGCGCAAGAACAAGCTGCACTCGGTATGTGAAGAGGCCTCCTGCCCCAACCTGGCGGAGTGCTTCAACCACGGCACGGCCACCTTCATGATCATGGGCGCCATCTGCACCCGCCGCTGCCCCTTCTGCGACGTGGCCCACGGCCGCCCGCTGGCGCTGGATCCCGAAGAGCCGAAGAAACTGGCGCTCACCATCAAGGAGATGGGGCTGAAATACGTGGTCATCACCTCGGTGGACCGCGACGATCTGCGCGACGGCGGTGCCCAGCACTTCGCCGACTGCATCAAGCAGATCCGCGAGCACAGCCCCCAGACCCGCATCGAGATCCTGACCCCGGACTTCCGCGGCCGCATGGAGCAGGCGCTGGAGGTGTTCCGCGAAACGCCGCCTGACGTGTTCAACCACAACCTGGAAACCGCCCCGCGCATGTACCGGGTCGCCCGCCCGGGTGCCGACTACAAGTGGTCCCTCGAGCTGCTGCGCCGCATCAAGGAGATGCACCCCCATGTGCCGACCAAGTCCGGCGTCATGATGGGCCTTGGCGAGACCAACGAAGAGATAGTCCAGGTGCTCAAGGATCTGCGCGAGCACGGCGTCAACATGCTGACCCTGGGTCAGTATCTGCAGCCGAGCCGCCACCACCTGCCGGTGAAGCGCTACGTGCCGCCCGCAGAGTTCGACGAGCTGAAAGATGTCGCCATGGGGCTGGGCTTCTCCCACGCCGCCTGCGGCCCCTTCGTGCGCTCCTCCTACCACGCGGATCTGCAGGCCAAGGGCGAAGAGGTCAAATAACCTCGCCCGGAAAGAGGGGTCAGATAACCTCTCCTGCTAAAAGAAGAGCGCCCTTGGGCGCTCTTTTTGTTGAACATGTCGGACTCGACACTCCCGGCCAACCTCTTGGCTAATTCCCAGTTCCGGGGTTAAGGTGGCGACTCCCTTTCCTTGAGTGAAGCTCCGATGCCAATCCCTATCGTTCGTCTGATCCCCATGGATGAGGCGGCTTTCCCCGCCTATCGCGACTACTTCATCGACGACTACGCCCAGGATCTTGCCAGCAATCACGGGCTGACCCTGGCCGATGCCCGCCAACAAGCCGAGGCTTCCTTGCTGCAACACCTGCCCCAAGGAGCCGCCACGCCGGGCCAGAGCCTGCTCTGCATCATCCCTGTGAGTGACAATGTCGGGAGTTCAGTCGCACCGACGGCGGGCATTGCCGGCTATCTCTGGCACAGCATCGACAGCGCCGCCCACACCACCTTTGTCTATGACTTCTACATACTCCCGACCCATCGCGGACTGGGCTATGGCAAGGCCGCCATGGCGGTGCTGGAGGCCGACTTGAAGTGCCTTGGCGTCGGCCAGATCAAGCTGAGAGTCGCCTATGACAATCCGAGGGCCAGGGCGCTCTACGAGGAGATCGGCTTTCAAATCACGGGCTACAACATGGCCAAGACGCTGGGTTGATGGCTTCCGCCATCGACCCTCTTCCCGGTTTCAGTTCGCGCGGACACTCAGAGCGAGATCCCGGAAAACGACATAAAGCCGAGCGACATCAGCCCCGCCACTATGAAGGTGATGCCAATGCCTCGCAGCCCTTCCGGCACGTCCGAGTACTTCATCTTCTGGCGCAGGCCGGCGATGGCGACGATGGCCAGCAACCAGCCTAGCCCCGACCCCGCCCCGTAGACCACGGATTCGATGAAGTCGTAATCCCGCTGGGCCATGAACATGACGCCGCCGAAAATGGCGCAGTGCACCGTCAACAGCGGCAGGTAGATGCCGAGCGCGTGATGGAGCGCCGGGAAATGCTTGTCCAGCACCATCTCCATCACCTGCACCAGGGCCGCCAGCACGCCTATGTAGATGATGAAATCGAGAAAGCCGAGATCAAATTCCCCGAGGAAGGTGCTGTCCGGACGCAGTATATGGCGGTAGATCAGGTTGTTGAGGGGAATGGCGATAACCATGACCACCAGCACCGTCATGCCAAGGCCGAAGGCGGTGTTGATGTTCTTCGACACCGCGAGGAAGGTACACATGCCGAGAAAGAAGGCCAGGGCCAGGTTTTCCACAAAGATCGACTGAATAAACAAATTGACGTAATAGTCCATGAAGGCTGCTCACCACTTGATTGTGCAAAGAGAGGGTCCGCCCCTGACCAGGGGCCAGTGGCAGGAACGGGACGACAGTCAGCACGGGCGCGAACGCAGACGACGGGGGTCGGCGGATCGACAGGCAGTGATCAGCGACAGAGGCGGCGTGTGCCCGGCGAAGGGAGGGACGCTAGTCGCCGTGGCAGAAGCGATATTGCAGGTGATGGCAGAGCAGTTGCCGCTGGTGCAGATGACCAAGGCAGCCAGGCCATTGCCTGAGGTAGATGAGGGGCAGGAAGAACAGCAGGCCGCAGAGCAGACCGAGGATCTCGTGCTGGAACCAGGCCAGCAGCATCTGGTAGAGATCCGGGTCGATGGCCCCTTCCAACCGCCGCCCCTGCTCGAAGCTGAGCCGCCACTGGGAGGCGGGAGGCAGGCTGAGGTTGTCGGCCAACCCCGGCGCGGGAGGCTCGTGCAGCTGCATCGAGGATGTCGACGTCCCCTGGGCCGACAGCGCGGGCGCACTGAGCCTTGCCGCGGCAGAGGCGGCAAGCCACAGCAGGCAGGCGACGGCGAGCACCATCGGCCAGCCCAATGGTCGACCAAGGGGTGGCAAGGGGACAGGCTCCTTGAAAAGGCAAGGGGTTGAACGTGGCCGAATATATCACAATCCCGCCTTATATTGAATTTTGACCTCAGCCAACCGACAACATCCGATACAAACAACCTGCTTTCCCCACAAATCTGGCATTTAACACCCTCAAGGAAAGCAGCGGAGAACGACACCCGTCCTCACCCCTTGAGCCCCATTCAGTGAGGGTATGGCCGCTCTTGCAACAAAAACGGCCACCCCAGGGTGACCGTTTTTGCTGCCGGGCATGGCGACTGCCCGCTAGAGACCGGCGGCCTCCAGATGCTCCACCAGCAGCTGCACACTGCGGCTGCCGCGCCACTCGTTGACGTCGAGCCGGTAGACCAGCCGCACCCGTTTCACCGAGGCGTCGGGCCAGCGCTTGAGATCCACCCCGAAGGCGATAGCATCCACCGCATGACCGGAATCCGTGGTCAGCATCAGCTTGAGGTGCTTCTCCCCCACCAGCCGCTGCTGCACCAGCACGAACTCGCCGTCAAACAGCGGCTCGGGGAAGGCCTGACCCCAGGGGCCGGAGGCACGGATGAGCTCCGCCAGCTCCAGGCAGAGCTCGTCCGGCAACAGCTCACCGTCGGTAAGCAGCACCCCGGTCAGCAGTTCCGGGGTCACCAGCTCGGCGATGACGGCCTCAAACGCCCGGCCGAACGCCTCTATATTGGCCTTGGGCAGGGTCAGCCCCGCCGCCATGGCGTGGCCGCCAAACTTGCCCATCAGGCCGGGATGGCGGGTATCGAGCAATTCGAGTGCATCGCGCAGGTGCACCCCGGGGATGGAGCGACCCGAGCCCTTGAGCTCGGTCTCGCTGCTCTCGGCAAAGGCAATCACCGGTCTGTAGTACTTCTCCTTGATCTTGGAGGCCACCAGCCCCACCACCCCCTGATGCCACTCGTCCCTGTGCAGCACTATGCCGGAGGGCACCTCGCCATCGCGAAAGCGGATCTGCTCCAGGGTGGCGAGGGCCTCCTGCTGCATCCCCTGCTCTATCTCCTTGCGCTCCTGGTTGAGGCTGTCCATCTCCGCCGCCAGCTGGCGCGCCAGGTTGATGTCGTCGCAGAGCAGGCAGGCGACCCCGAGGGACATGTCATCGAGACGGCCCACCGCATTGAGGCGGGGCCCCAGGGCAAAGCCAAGATCGGCGGCGCACAGGCGGCGGCCATCCCGGCCCGACACGTCCACCAGCGCCTGGATGCCGGGGCGGCAGCGACCGGCCCGGATCCGCTGCAGCCCCTGATGGACCAGGATGCGGTTGTTGCCATCCAGCGCCACCACGTCGGCGACGGTGCCGAGGGCCACCAGATCGAGATAGTCCGCCACATTGGGGGCGCGAATGCCCTGACGCTCATACCAGCCGCTCTGGCGCAGGTGGGTGTTGAGGGCCGCCATCAGATAGAAGGCCACCCCGACCCCGGCCAGGGACTTGGAGGGGAAGTCGCAGCCACGCTGGTTGGGGTTCACTATCGCATCGGCATCAGGCAGTTCCTGGCCCGGCAAGTGGTGATCGGTAACCAGTACCCGCATCCCGGCCGCCTTGGCCGCCGCCACCCCGGCAATGCTGGAGATGCCGTTATCCACCGTGATGAGAAACTCGGCGCCCCGAGCCACCGCCAGCTCGACGATTTCGGGGGTGAGGCCGTAGCCGAACTCGAAGCGGTTGGGCACCAGAAAATCGACATGATGGCCCCCCATGGCCCGCAGGGCCAGCACGCACAGGGCCGAGCTGGTGGCGCCGTCGCAGTCGAAGTCGCCAACGATGAGGATGCGCTGCTGCGTCATCAGGGCATCCGCCAGCAGGGGCACCGCCTGCTCCATGCCGAACAGGCGCTGGGGCGGCAGCAGCTGGCTGGCGCTGCGCTCCAGCAGGGCGGGGTCTTCTACCCCGCGGCTGGCGAAGATTTGACGTAGCAGGGGATGCAGGGTGGCGGGCAGATGGGAATCATCAACTCGCGAACGACGACGGATTTGCAGGGGCATCGATATGATCCAGTAGCTTGAGCAGTTGTTCAGGGCGCTGGTAACCGCGCACCAGATCCCCGTTTGGCAGGACCCAGCTCGGCAGCGCCTTGATCCCGAGCCATTGGCTCAGGCCGATATGATGGGCAAGGATCTCATTACATCCGGCCTCAGGCAAACGATCACTGAGACTGAGTTCGCCGAGCTGCCCGGGGGCACACCAGGTCGCCTGCGCCCCGGCCAGATCGGCGAAGGTACTCAGTGCTGGCAAGAGCTGCACGCTCACCCCCTGCGCCTGCAGTATGGGCAGCTCATCGAGCGAGGTACGGCAGCTGCGGCAGGTCAGATCGGTAAAGAGTGTGATGCGGTGACGCTCGTGCGGGGCCTTGAGCTGCATCCGCTGCTCGCCGATCTGGGCCAGCGCCAGCCGGCGCTGCCGTTGCTGATCAAGCATGGTGAGATTCTTCATGCCGTGACCCAGATCCAGCATGGAGCCCTGCAGCACATAGTCGCCCCTGGCATCGCTGTAGATCAGCCCCTGGGCCGTGCCCAGCAGGAAAAGGCCAGGTAGCGGCGTCTCATCGACCAGGAAGACCTGCACGCCGAGGCGCTGCGCCATGGTCTGTTTCAATTGTTGAGGATCCATCCCCGCGTTGGCGGTAAAGGCGCACAACAGCATCATTTCCAGTAGTAAATAGCGCACTATTTCACTCACTTGGCATGAACGGGAGGTTTAATACGGTAAACCAGTGACATAGGTGACTCAACTCATAAATTACAGACTGATTAATAGAGGTGGATGCAAAAAATTCCTATTCCAGCAGGTTGCCAATTGAGCCGAGGCCCAGCAAGCTAAACGGGACAACAGGAGACGGTGAGGGCATCCCACTGTTTTCCTGATGCTTTATTATTCAAATCAAGGAGCGGCGTCGCCGCATCCTGCCCATTTTTTGGAGGGGAACATGAGTCTGATTAAAGAGTTCAAGGCCTTTGCCGCCAGAGGCAACGTCATCGACATGGCGGTCGGTATCATCATAGGTGCCGCCTTCGGCAAGATAGTCTCCTCCTTCGTGGGTGACGTCATCATGCCGCCCATCGGCCTCATCCTGGGGGGGGTGGACTTCAGCGATCTGGCCGTGACCCTGAAGGCCGCCGAAGGTGACATCCCTGCCGTGGTCATCGCCTACGGCAAATTCATCCAGACCGTCATCGATTTTCTGATCATCGCCTTTGCCATCTTCATGGGGCTCAAGGCCGTCAACACCCTGCAGAAGAAGCAGGCAGAGGAAGCCCCTGCCCCGGCCGGCCCCACCAAGGATCAGGAGCTGCTGACCGAGATCCGCGATTTGCTGAAATCCCAGCAGGGGAAATAAGCCCGGGCCTGCCCGGCACTTGCAAAAAAACCGCCACCAGGCGGTTTTTTTATGGAGGATGCCCCAGACGAGGGGCGACAACTTTCGTCAGGGGCGGGCGTTCAGGCCCGTGGATGGTGCTCCCCATGGAGCGCCTTGAGCCGCTCGTTCGCCACATGGGTGTAGATCTGGGTGGTGGAGAGATCCGCGTGCCCCAGCAGCATCTGCACCACCCGCAGATCGGCGCCGTGGTTGAGCAGGTGGGTGGCGAAGGCGTGGCGCAGGGTGTGGGGGGAGAGTTCCCCCCTGATCCCCGCCCGCTGGGCATAGAGCTTGATGCGATGCCAGAAGGTCTGACGGGTCATCATCCTGGCCTGCTTGGAGGGGAAGACCACGTCCGAGCTGGTGCCCCCCAGCAGCAGGGTACGAGCCTCTCGGTAGTAGCGCTCCAGCCAGTGGACGGCCTCCTCCCCCATGGGCACCAGCCGCTCCTTGTTGCCCTTGCCCACCACCCGCACCAGCCCCTGACGCAGGCTGACATGCTCGGCGGTGAGCCCCACCAGCTCGGAGACCCGCAGCCCGGTGGCATAGAGCAGCTCGAGCATCGCCTTGTCCCGCAGCTCCAGCGGGTCGTCCACCAGGGGCGCCGTGAGCAGCGCATCCACCTCGCCCTCGCTCAAATCGGAGGGGAGCTTCTTGGGCAACTTGGGCCCCTCCAGCAGCACTGTCGGGTCGTCGCTGCGCAATTTTTCCCGATTGAGGTACTGATAGAAGCGGCGCAGGGCCGAGAGGAAGCGGGCCGTGCTGCTGGCCGCGAACTGCTGGTCCACCCGCCAGGCGAGGTAGTGCTGGATGTCGTCCATCCCCGCCAGCAGCAGGGAGCCGCCCTGGCCGTCGAGCCAGAGGGCAAACTTTTCCAGATCCGTGCGATAGGAGCTGACCGTATTGTCGGACAGCCCCCGCTCCAGCCAGAGGGCATCCAGGAAGGGCTCGATCAGGGGATGGTTGTGCACGGCAGGGGCAGGCTTGGTCATGGGGTGTCGGTCTTGGGCAAACGGTGGCCCATTGTAGCCTGCCAGGCCGGCGCGCACATCAGGGGCTTGCGCGTCCCCGGCAGGCATAGCAGGCGGTGAAGCACGAGGGGCAATCTGCTAGACTGGCGCCCTCACTCGGGCTGTCCAACCCCCATGGTTGCCCGACCCCCTTGCCTACTGCGATCAAGAGAAGAGCGATGAAGATAGGTTTGTTTTACGGCTCAACCACCTGCTACACCGAGATGGCCGCCGAGAAGATCCGCGCCCTCATTGGCCCCGAGCTGGTTGATCTCCACAACATCAAGGACGTGCCCCTGGCCCGCATGCAGGAGTACGACATCCTGATCCTCGGCATCTCCACCTGGGACTTCGGCGAGCTGCAGGAAGATTGGGAATCCCGCTGGGAAGACATCAAGGATGTGCCTCTGGAAGGACGCATCATCGCCCTGTTCGGCATGGGCGATCAGCTGGGGTACGGCGAGTGGTATCAGGATGCCCTTGGCCTGTTGCACGATCAGCTGGTGCCCAAGGGGGTCAGGCTGGTGGGTTACTGGCCCAACGAGGGGTACGAGTTCGATGCCTCCAAGGCGCTGATCGACGATGGCCGCCACTTCGTCGGCCTGGCCCTCGATGACGCCAATCAGTACGACCAGACCGAATCCCGCATCGAGCAGTGGGTCGATCAAATCCTGAATGAGATCCACGAGCTGCTGTGATCCTGGTAGCTTACATGTTCGATGATCTCTTGGATGCGGAGCGACGATGGCCATCATCTTGTCGTCGGCCTGGCCCTCGATGACGCCAACCAGTACGACCAGACCGAATCCCGCATCGAACAGTGGGTCGACCAGATATTAAGCGAGATCCACGAGCTGCTCTGATCCAGGTAGCTTGCATGTTCGATGATCCCTTGGATGCGGAGCGACGATGGCCATCATCTTGTCGTCGGCCTGGCCCTCGATGACGCCAACCAGTACGACCAGACCGAATCCCGCATCGAACAGTGGGTCGATCAGATCCTGAATGAGATCCACGAGCTGCTGTGATCCCGCCTGGCGGCGCCAAAGAGTGTCGACGGACCGGCTTCCTCATCGCCCCTCGAGAGCGACCTTGATCTCCCCTGCCGGCAGCCGGCCACACTGGCTGCCGGGCGCAGTTATCGCACCGTTTTTCTCGTTCGGTATCATCGTCTGACGCTATAGCGACTTTTTGCTGCTGGTCTGCAACAATGGGTTCGACACCCTATAACAACCTAACACCCGGTGTCGGAAGCAAACGGACAGATCAGAAAAGGAAATTCTATGACCTCATTCTCCCTGTTGGCCCCCACCATCGCCCGCGACGTGCTCGATCACGCCCTGCGGCTGGGTGCCGACTTCGCCGAGCTGTTTGTGGAGCGCAAGCGCCGCAGCCAGCTCAGCCTGCTCTCCAGCCAGATAGAGAACATCAGCGGCGGCCTCGATTTTGGCATAGGCGTGCGCCTGTGCTACGGCCACAAGGTGCTCTACGGCTACACCAACCTGGCCAGCCGCGACGAGCTGCTGCGCATCGTCAGCCTGCTGGCGGCCAAGGACAGGCGTGACCCCGTGGTCACCGCCACCGCCTTCGATTTCACCCCCATCACAGACCGCAACCCGGTGGCCCTGCCGCTCTCGGTCGACAAGCAGCTGGAGCAGAAGATCGCCTATCTGCATGCCATGGATGCGGTGGCCCGCGCCGAGAGCGGCAAGGTGAGCCAGTTCTCCGGCAACGTGCTGGGCTGGGAGCAGGAGGTGGAGATCTTCAACAGCGAAGGGCTGCAGGTGAGCGATCGCCGCCACTACAACCGCATCATGGCCCAGACCATAGCGGTGGAAGGGGGCGAGCAGAGCGTGGGCTACGAGGCCCCCGGTGCCCTGATGGGCTGGGAGCATGCCGACCGCATAGATCCGCGGGAGCTGGCCCTCACCGCCACCCGTCAGGCGCTGGTGAAACTGGGGGCAGCCCCCTGCCCGAGTGGCACCTTGCCGGTCATCATGGAGAGCGGCTTTGGCGGCGTCATCTTCCACGAAGCCTGCGGCCACCTGCTGGAGACCACCTCGGTGGCCAAGAAGGCCTCGGTATTCCACGACAAGATGGGCCAGCTCATCGCCAATCCGGCGGTCAGCGCCGTGGATGAAGGGCTGCAGGGCAACGCCTGGGGCTCCATCAACGTCGATGACGAAGGGATGGCGACCCAGCACACCCAGCTCATCAAGGACGGCGTGCTGACCGGCTTCCTGGTAGACAGAATGGGCGCCATCAAGACCGGCCATGCCCGCACCGGCTCAGGAAGGCGCGAGTCCTACAAGTTCGCCCCCACCTCCCGCATGCGCAACACCTACATAGAGCCGGGCAGCCACAGCTTGGACGAGATGCTGGCCACCGTCGAGCACGGCATCTACGCCAAGAAGATGGGAGGCGGCTCGGTGCAGCCGGGCACAGGCGAATTCAACTTCAACGTGCAGGAGGCCTACCTCATCGAGCACGGCAAGATAACCCGGCCCCTCAAATCGGCGACCCTGATCGGTACAGGCCCGCAAGTGCTCAAAGAGATCTCCATGGTGGGGCGCAATCTGGCCCTGGCCGCCGGCATGTGCGGCTCCGTCTCTGGCTCGGTGCCCACCTCTGTCGGCCAACCCGCCTTGAAAGTTGACAATATCCTGGTAGGAGGGAACGCCTGATGAGCGCACTCGACATGAACAGCCTGCTCACCCGCCTGCTGGAGAAGGTCGCAGACCTTGGCGCCGAGGCGGACGTCATCGCCAATCAGGACAAAGCCTTCTCCCTCAAGGCCGACAAGGGGGAACTCGGCGAATACAAGGTCACCAGCAGCCAGCAGCTCGGCATTCGCCTGATCAAAGCGGGTCGGGTTGGCATCGCCTATTCGGAATCCCTCGATGAGCTGGCGCTGGATGCCATGCTGCAGGATGCGCTCGATGCCAGCCGCTTCGCCAAGGTGGATGCGGATCAGCGCATCTCGGTGGCGGGCAGCAGGATCAGCACCGACTGCGCCGAGATAAACCAGCCCGACACCACGGCGGTGGAGGAGAAGATAGCCCTGGCCCTGCGCCTCGAATCGGACATACTGGCCCTGCCAGGCGTGACCGGCGCCCCCTACAACGGTTTCTTCGAAGGGGAGAGCCGCCTCTGGCTCGCCAACAGCCGGGGCAGCCTCTGCCAGCACAGTGAATTCAGCGTCGGCTGCTATACCTCGGCGCTGGTGGAGCGGGATGGCCGCCAGTCGATGCACTCGCAAGGGCAGTATGGCCGCCGCTTCGACGAGCTGGACCCGGCCCCCCTCATCGCGCAGATCCATGGGGTAGCCGACGGCCTGCTGCCGGGAGAAGCGGTGCCAAGCGGTCGCTACAGCGTCCTCTTCAGCACCAACTGCTTCGCCAACCTGTTTGGCTGCTTCCAGGGGGCGCTGTCCGGCAAGTGGGCCCAGCAGGGGATCAACCCCTGGCGGGACAAGGTGGGACAAAGCGTGGCCTCCCGCTGGCTCACCCTGGAGAGCCGGGCCTATATGCCGGGGGGCATGCACATCAAGGCGTTCGATGGCGAAGGGGCAGCCACCTCGGATCTGCTGCTCATTGGCGAGGGGGAGCTCAAGACCCTGCTCCACAACAGCGCCACCGCCCGCCACTTCGGGGTTGCCAGCAACGGCTCGGCCGCTCGCAGCGCCCGCAGCGCTCTCGATGTGACCACCCGCCACCTGGTGTTCGGCACAGGTCCTCACAGCGAGGGCGAGGTGCAGAGCGGCGACTATCTGGAGCTGGTCAAGCTCGACGGCCTGCATTCGGGGGCCGATGCGGTGAGCGGGGACTTCTCGTTTGGCGCGTCAGGGTTCCTCTGCCGCGATGGGGTACGGCTCCAGCCGGTGCGCGGCATCACAGTGGCAGGCAACTTCTACCGCCAGCTCGGGGAGCTGGAGGCGGTCGGCAACGTGCTGCACCACAACGATGGCAAGGGCTTCTATGCGCCGCTTATCCGTTTCGGTGGCTTGAATGTCGCTGGCAAGTGACAACCAAGGGATGACAAGGAGTGCCATGCTCCTCCATCCATCCGTTTCGGTGGCTTGAATCTCGCTGGCAAGTGACTGTATCTAGTGAGAAACGCAGTTATCTTCCCCATCCAAAAGCGGCGCCATCAGGCGCCGTTTTTTCATTGATGGCACCTCTCATCGCCCACTCCTAACCTCTAAGAACCTGTCTAAGAGCTGTCGCGAGAGGCCGTCAGCAAGGTAAAGAGCAGCGCAGGAACCGGAGCGTATAGATATACGTGAGGATTCCGAGCAGCGCATGAGCCTTGATCACGATCTCGCAGCAAGATCGTAGATTGGTTCCAAGAGCCGCCGGTCGCATCGGCCGGAACATGCTGGAGAATACGAAGATGGACAACACCCTGGTCTGGGCCGACATTCCGACACGGGATCTGGATCGCGCCATGGACTTCTACTCGGCCCTGCTCGATGTGCAGGTCACCCCCATACAGGAGGAGGAGATGCGGTTTGCCATGCTGCGCCACGATGGCAACAACGCGGCGGCCTGTCTCGGCCCCATGGACAAATACCACCAGCCCGGTGGCGCCGGTCCCCTCATCTATCTCTCCCTGGGTGACAGGTTGCAGGAAGCCGAGCAGCTGGTTCCCCGGCTCGGCGGGCGGGTGCTCGAACCCCTGCACTCCATCGGCAGCGGCCACGGCTCCCGGGTCATCATAGAGGATACCGAAGGCAACTGGCTGGCCCTCTATGCCCCGCCCGCCCCTTGAGCCACATAAACAATAACGGCGACCCTGGGGTCGCCGTTATTGTTACCGAGCGTCTCGCAGAAGCGATCAGGCTTCAGGATTGAGGCGAGTCGGCATGCCGGTACGCTGTTCCAGCACCTGCTTGACCACATTGGAGTCGCTGTCCATGTGGGCGATGAAGCGGGTGGTGGCCGGGGTCATGGGGAGCGGCACAGAGGCGGTGGAGTTGAACTCCTCCTCGGTGCGCGACAGCGGCTCGTGCACTTCCATGTAACGACCGCCATCCGGCTCGACCGTGGTCTTGACCGGCTGGTTGACGAACTGGACGCGGGTACCGACCGGCACGTTGTCGAACAGGTACTTGATGTCATCGGCGCGCAGACGGACGCAACCGCTGCTCACCCGCAGACCTATGCCGAAGGTGGCGTTGGTGCCGTGGATGGCATAGAGGTTGCCGATATAAAGGGCGTGCAGGCCCATGGGGTTGTCCGGACCGGCCGGCCAGACCGCGGGCAATGTCTTGCCCTGGGCGGCGTAGCGGCGACGGATGTTCTCGGTCGGGGTCCAGGTCGGGTTGGCGCGCTTGCGCTCCACCTTGGTGATCCAGTTCTCCGGGGTGTTGACCCCCAACTGGCCGATGCCGATGGGCAGCACCTGCACCACGTTCTTGCCTTTCGGGTAGTAGTAGAGACGCATCTCCGCCACGTTGATGACGATCCCCTCGCGCGGCGCATTCGGCAGGATCAGCTGATGCGGAATGGTCAGCTTGCTGCCCGGCGTTGGCAGATAGGGGTCGACGCCCGGGTTCGCTTCCATGATGTTGGTCAGGCCCAGCTGGAAGTCGGCGGCGATCTGCTCCAGCGGACGGTTGTCTGCGGGCACCACGTATTCCTGGTTCTCACCGATCAGACGGCTGTTGGCGGCTGGCAGCGCGTATTCAACGGCGGCGGCCTGCTGGCTGACCAGGGTCAGAGTGCAAAAAAGGGCCGAAGCGGCAATGCGAAGGGGATTCATAAAATTCCTGTATGGTTTCCTGTACCTGTTGGCCTGAAGCCGGTTCATCCTCGGTCTGTCCCTTGTCGCGAGTCGCTCTCGCCCGAGGCCAATACCGAGCGCGCATTCTTTCCCGAGTCGGACAAAATTTCAACTTGAAGAGGGGGCTTTTTCGCGGAAAAGATCCATTCTCCCCCCAACAATCGACCGTGTCGGGTGCCTGTCAGC
This sequence comes from Aeromonas rivipollensis, assembly GCF_037811135.1. Taxonomy (NCBI): domain Bacteria; kingdom Pseudomonadati; phylum Pseudomonadota; class Gammaproteobacteria; order Aeromonadales; family Aeromonadaceae; genus Aeromonas; species Aeromonas rivipollensis. The sequence goes on from NZ_CP149130.1 coordinate 3,409,695, forward strand.
CTAACATCGCCAATCTGAGCGCAAAATGAACATGCATCCGACCCGCCACCCTAGCCCCAAATTGCATGATGGCGCCGTCACGAGTACAATCTCGCACCCCTTTTATCAGGAGTATCGAGTCATCTCGTGCTCTGGGTGTACCTCATCGGGTGGCCGTGCGTCGAGTACGGTCGCACCATGCCGATGACCCTATACGGCGCCATCAGGTGGCGCCGTCCTGATTTGCAATCAGACAGAAAGAGTCCAACATGTTCAGACCAGAATTGCTCTCCCCCGCCGGGACCCTCAAGAATATGCGTTACGCCTATGCCTATGGCGCCGACGCAGTCTATGCGGGCCAGCCGCGCTACAGCCTGCGGGTGCGCAACAACGAATTCGATCACGAAAATCTGCAGCTCGGCATCAACGAGGCCCATGCCCTGGGCAAGCAGTTCTATGTGGTGGCCAACATCCAGCCCCACAACTCCAAGCTCAAGACCTTCATCCGCGACATGCGCCCCGTGGTGGACATGAAGCCGGATGCGCTCATCATGTCAGACCCCGGTCTCATTATGATGATGCGCGAAGCCTTCCCGGATATGCCCATTCACCTCTCGGTGCAGGCCAACGCGGTCAACTGGGCCACGGTGAAGTTCTGGCATCAGATGGGCCTGACCCGCGCCATCCTGTCGCGCGAGCTGTCCCTCGACGAGATCGAAGAGATCCGCATGCAGGTGCCCGAGATGGAGCTGGAAGTCTTCGTCCACGGGGCGCTGTGCATGGCCTACTCGGGCCGCTGCCTGCTCTCCGGCTACATCAACAAGCGCGACCCCAACCAGGGCACCTGCACCAACTCCTGCCGCTGGGAGTACAAGGTGCACGAGGGCAAGGAAGATGACGTGGGCCAGATTGTGCACCGTCAGGAGCCCATCGCCGTGCGCCCGGACAACACCCTGGGGCTCGGCAAGCCGAGCGATGCCCTGGTGCTGCTGGAAGAGTCCAACCGCCCAGGCGAATACATGACGGCGTTCGAGGACGAGCACGGCACCTACATCATGAACTCCAAGGACCTGCGCGCCGTCGAGCACGTGGAGCGCCTGACCAGGATGGGGGTGCACTCCCTGAAAATCGAAGGCCGCACCAAGTCCTTCTACTACTGCGCCCGCACCGCCCAAGTCTATCGCAAGGCCATCGACGATGCGGTCGCCGGTCGTCCGTTCGATCCGACCCTGATGGGCACCCTCGAGAACCTGGCCCACCGTGGCTACACCGAGGGCTTCCTGCGCCGCCACAACCACAGCGAGTACCAGAACTACGACTACGGCTACTCCGTCTCCGACACCCAGCAGTTCGTCGGCGAGATCACCGGTCGCCAGGGCGACATGGTGGAAGTGGAAGTGAAGAACAAGTTCCTGGTGGGCAACAGCCTGGAGCTGATGACGCCGCAGGGCAACGTCAGCTTCAACCTGGAGCAGATGCAGAACCGCAAGGGGGAGCTTATCGACACGGCGCCGGGCAACGGCCACGTTGTCTATGTGCCGGTCCCCAAAGAGATCGACGTCAACTACGGCATACTGCTGCGTAACCTGGGCGATCGTCAGGACACCCGCCAGCCACATTCGGCGGCCTGAGATGGCGCTGCTCATCACCGACAAGTGCATCAATTGTGACATGTGCGATCCCGAGTGTCCGAACCAGGCCATCAGCCTGGGGGACAAGATCTACGAGATCGACCCGGATCGCTGCACCGAATGCGTCGGCCACTATGAGAAGCCCACCTGCATCAGCGTCTGCCCTATCGATTGCATCATCTGGGATCCTGCCCATGTGGAGACCGAAGAGCAGCTGATGGACAAGTTTGTGCTGATGCACAGGCAGTAGTACCGAACCTGCGGGTTACGGACTGCATCATCCAGAAATAGAAAAAGCCGGGCATGCCCGGCTTTTTCTATTGCACTGCAGCCCGGTCAGGGCTTGATAAGTTTCTGCAGCGCCTCAAGCTCGCGTTGGGCCTCCAGCAGCTCGGCCTGGGATGCCTCCAGCTTGGCCTGCTTCTTGGCGATCTTGTCCGGCTTGCCCGAGACCCGGGCGCTCTGCAGATCCGCCAGGCGCTCCTCCACTTCTTGCTTCTGCTTGGCGACCTTCTCTTGCTGTTCCTCGACGAGGCCGGCATCGGTGCAATGGGTCTCGATGTTGCGCAGGGCCTGCTCCAGACCCGCCACCTGCTGCGCGTTATCGTGCGCCCGGGCGAAGCTCAACTGCTCAGTCACCGCCTGATGCCTGGCCTTGCAGCCGACGTTTTCACTGCCATAGGCCTGTCCGGCCAACAGCAATAATCCTATTCCGGCAATCTTCCACATAACGACCTCTTTGCTCTGTCATACTGGATGGCCGCCTATGAGACCTGACTCATCTCCCGAGGTCAAGGCACAGGGAAAGGGCTACGACAGAGTTTGCACTGGGTCATGCCGCCGCCATGCCGACGACGCTACAATGCCCCTTTCAACCCGGAGAGTCCCATGAAGCAACAGATCCTCATCATCGCCAACGGCGCCCCCTATGGCAGCGAGTCCCTGTTCAATGCCCTGCGTCTGGGGATAGCCCTCAACGAGCAGGAAGGCACAACGCTGACGCTCTTCCTGATGTCAGACGCGGTCGGCGCCGCCCTGGCGGGCCAATCCCCTGCCGAGGGCTACAACCTGCGCCAGATGCTGGAGATCCTGCTGGCACAGGGCACTGTCATCCGACTGTGCAAGAGCTGCACCGACGCCCGTGGCATCACGGCCCTGCCCCTCATCGAGGGCATCGAAATAGGTACTCTGCCCCTGCTGGCCCAGTGGACCCTGGCGGCCGACAAGGTGCTGACCTTCTGATCATCAAGATCCGGCACTGACCCGGGCCAGCGCCGGGCGCGGGATCCGGGTGCTCAAGCCATAGAGCATCAGGATCACCAGGCAGAGCAGTGCCATCAGGGCATAGAGCCAGCCACCTCCCCAGTTGGCCAGGATCCAGCCCCCCAGCAGGGCGCCGATGGCGACCCCGAGCCCGGACATGGAGGCCGCCCCGAAATAGCTCCCCTTCAGATGACTCGGGGCCATCTGATCGATCAGCACGTTGAGCAAGGGGAACAGGATGCACTCGCCGACGCTCAGCAGGATCACCGCCACTATCCAGTGCCACCAGATGGCGGTGTTTCCGAGGGCAAACAGCAGCTGGGCGCCGAGAAAGAGCGCCACCCCGAGTTGCAGCCGGCGCTTGGTGGGCCAGCGGGCCGTCAGGTGCAACAAGGGGAACTGCAGTATCACTATGGTCAGCGCATTGGTGCTCACCAGCCAGCCGATGAGTCGCTCCACCTCAGGGGTGCCGGCTCGGGTCAGGTACTGGATCAGGGGTGACTCGAACTGTACATAGACCAGCATCAGCAGCACGTTCGCCAGGGTCAGCAGCAAGAAGCCCCTGTCCTGCCAGAGTACCCGCAACACGGCGCGCATGCCGGGGCCGGCGGCATGGCTTGCCTGACAGGCGGCCAGCCGAAAGCCGACGAAGAAGATGAAGCCGAGCAGCAGATAGCTGACACTGAGCAGCAGGAAGGTCTCCTGCCGTGCGCTCAGGCCGTAACTGACCCCGAGCAGGGGGCCTATGGCCGCCCCCAGGTTGAGCAGAAAATAGCGCAGGTGCAGCGCCAGCTCGCGGGCTTTGGGCTCGGCCAGGCTATCGGCCATCAGCGCCTTGCCCGGTGAGTCGATGAGCCCGTAGGAGAGCCCGCTGCCGATCACCCCCATCGCCAGCCAGATCACCTGATGGGAGAGGCCGAGCAGAGCGACGCTCAGGGCCGACACCAGGCAGCCAAACAGCAGTATGTTGCGCCTCCCCCACTTGTCCGACAGCCAGCCGCCATAGAAGCTGACCAGGGTGGAGAGGGCCGCCGTGGCCCCCAGGATGAGGCCGATCAGGGTCGCCGAGAGGCCATAGTCGCGGTAGAGCAGGATGGAGAGAAAGGGCCAGACCATGAAGAAGGTGGTGCGCACCATGAAGGTACCCAGGATCACGATCCAGACTAACGGGGGAAACTGCCTGAGATAGGCCCATGACATGCTGCACTTCCTTTTGACAACGTGACGGCGAGTCGTCCCTTATAGCAACTGGCGCCAAAAGGAACAAGGCCTCTTCTCCCTGGTCCCCTCAGGCAGACAGACAGGCACAAAAAAGCCGACCCTGAGGTCGGCTTTTCACAGAACGGATGCCTTATTCTGCAGCCGGCTCTTCGGCAACGGCCACGTCGGCAACCGGGGCGGCGGCTTCGGTCGGTGCATTCGCTTCCTTGATGGAGAGACGCACGCGGCCCTGACGGTCCACTTCCAGTACCTTCACCTTCACCACGTCACCGATCTTCAGGAAGTCGGCCACGTTCTGCACGCGGGCATCGGTGATCTGGGAGATGTGTACCAGACCGTCTTTACCCGGCAGGATATTGACGAAGGCGCCGAAATCGGCCAGACGCACAACCTTGCCTTCATAGATGCGGTTCACTTCGATCTCGGCGGTGATGGCCTCGATGCGACGGATGGCTTCCATGGCGGCTTCGTTGGCAACGGCGGAGATGCGGACGGTACCGTCATCATCCAGCTCGATGTTGGTGCCTGTCTCTTCGGTCAGGGCACGGATCACGGAACCGCCCTTGCCAATGACATCCTTGATCTTCTCAGGATTGATCTTGATGGTGTGGATGCGCGGGGCGAAATCGGAGATCTCGGCACGGGGAGCCTGGATGGCCTCGTCCATGACCTTCAGGATGTGCAGGCGAGCGCCACGGGCTTGCTTGAGGGCAATCTCCATGATCTCTTTGGTGATGCCTTCGATCTTGATGTCCATCTGCAGCGCGGTGATACCTTCGGTAGTACCGGCCACCTTGAAGTCCATGTCGCCCAGGTGATCTTCGTCACCCAGGATGTCGGACAGCACGACGAAACCTTCTTCTTCCTTCACCAGACCCATGGCGATACCGGCAACGGAGGCCTTGATCGGCACACCCGCGTCCATCAGCGCCAGGGAGGAACCACAGACGGAGGCCATGGAGGAGGAACCGTTGGATTCGGTGATTTCAGACACCACGCGTACCACGTACGGGAACTCGGCGGCGCTCGGCATCACGGCAGCAACGCCGCGCTTGGCCAAACGACCATGACCGATCTCACGACGCTTGGGGCTGCCCATCATGCCGGTCTCGCCGACGCAGTACGGCGGGAAGTTGTAGTGCAGCATGAAGCGGTCGGCACGGTGGCCAGACAGCTCGTCGATGTTCTGGGCGTCACGCTCGGTACCCAGGGTCGCAACCACGATGGCCTGAGTCTCACCACGGGTGAACAGGGCGGAGCCGTGAGCGCGGGGCAGGATGCCGGTGCCGACGGACAGGGCGCGGATCATTTCCGGATCGCGACCATCGATGCGCGGCTCGCCACGGACCACACGGCCACGGACGATGCGGCTTTCCAGGCTGTGGAACTCTTCGCCGATCTTCTTGGCATCTTCTTCCACGCCGGAGGCGATGACCTGCTCGACCACGCGAGCCTTGATGGCACCGATGGCGGCGTAACGCACGGCCTTCTCGGTGATGCGATAGGCTTCACCCAGTTCGGCAGTGGCCAGCTCGGCAACCTTGGCTTTCAGCGCTTCGTTGACGGCAGGCGGGGTCCAGTCCCACGGCTGGGTACCCACGTCGGCGGCGAATTCGTTGATGGCGTTGATCACCACCTGCATCTGCTCATGGCCATAGACCACGGCGCCCAGCATCACCTCTTCGGAGAGGATGGCCGCTTCGGATTCCACCATCAGCACGGCGTTGGCGGTACCGGCAACCACCAGGTCCAGATCGCTCTGGGGCAGTTCGGTGGTGGTCGGGTTCAGCACGTACTGACCGTTCATGTAACCCACGCGGGCAGCAGCAATCGGGCCGCCGAACGGGATACCGGAGATGGCCAGGGCAGCAGAGGCACCGATCATGGCAACGATGTCGGGGGACACGGCCGGGTTCACGGACATGACGGTGGCAACCACCTGAACCTCATTGAGGAAGCCTTCCGGGAACAGCGGACGAATAGGACGGTCGATCAGGCGGGAGATGAGGGTCTCACCTTCGCTCGGACGGCCTTCACGACGGAAGAAACCACCCGGGATACGACCAGCAGCATAGGTACGCTCCTGGTAGTTGACGGTCAGCGGGAAGAAGTCACGGCCGTGATCGGCCTCTTTCTTGCCAACGACGGTCACAAATACGCAGGTATCGTCCATGCTGACCATGACGGCCGCAGTGGCTTGACGGGCCATCACACCGGTTTCCAGGGTGACGGTGTGTTGACCGTACTGGAATGACTTTACAATAGGATTCACGTGAATTTCCTTTTTACAATTTGGCGCTTTAAATTCGCGTGCAAGTATACTTGATTCGCATCAAAAGGTAAGCGGTGGCACGCATTCTGTGAGGCAGGCAACGGTTTGCCGCGCGATAAAAATGATCCATAAAAAAGGGGAACCTGATGGTTCCCCTTTTTCGCGAAATCTGATGGTCGATTAACGACGCAGACCCAGCTTGGCAATCAGAGCAGCGTAACGCTGAACGTCTTTACGCTTCAGGTAGTCCAGCAGCTTACGACGCTGGGAAACCATGCGCAGCAGACCGCGACGACCGTGGTGATCCTTGGAGTGCTCCTTGAAGTGACCTTGCAGATGGTTGATCTGGGCAGTCAGCAGGGCAACCTGCACTTCGGGGGAACCGGTGTCGTTGGCGCAACGAGCGTTGTCAGCAACGATGGAAGCTTTGATCTCAGCATTTAGAGACATGGTATTACTCCAGTAGAGTGTTTAAAGGTTCACAGCCAATCTCTAATTCAGCCGTGAAATGAGGGCCGTATCATAATCGCAGCCGCCCCTTTTCGCAACGATAAAGAGGGGCAAGCTGCACGCGCCCTGGTCGGTGAGCCAGGGCGATAGCGCCAGAGGATCACTCCTCGTTGTTATCGTCGTGATAACGCACCAGTCGCTTGGGGGCGACCCGCCCTTCGTCGTCGATCTCGCCGACGCCGATGAACTCGCGCTCAGGACCGACCGTCATGCGGACCTGGCCGCTTTGCGGCGCACCCGCCACCTGCACGGCCTGGCCCTGGTTCACATAGGCGGCCACGGCCGTCAGCATGTTCACCTCGGGCAGGGACGCCACTGCGGTATCCATCGGCAGCAGCAGGGGATCCAGCTGCTCCCGCGGCGGAATGCTCTCGGCCTTGGCCTGCTCGAAGATGCACTCGAGCTGTTCGAGGGTCAGCATCCTGTCATAGGGATAGCTGGCCACCTGGGTGCGGCGCAGCTGGGTGACGTGGGCGCCACAGCCCAGCACTTCACCGAGATCATCCACCAAGGAGCGGATGTAGGTGCCCTTGCTGCAATGCACCTCGAGGCGCACCTCATCCCCTTCGAAACTCAGCAGTTTGAGCTCGAATACGGTGATGGGGCGGGCTTCCCGCTCGATCTCGATGCCTTCACGGGCGTACTCGTAGAGCGGACGACCGTTGTGCTTGAGGGCGGAGTACATGGACGGCACCTGCATGATGGGGCCGCGGAACTGGTCCAGCGCCTCGATCAGGGTGCCCACGGCCACGTTCACCGGACGGGTGGAGACCACCTCGCCGTCGGAGTCGCTGGTGTTGGTGCGCTCGCCCAGCTTGGCGGTGACCTCATAGCGCTTGTCCGCCTCCAGCAGATACTGGGAGAACTTGGTGGCCTCACCGAGGCAGATCGGCAACATACCAGTCGCCAGGGGATCCAGGGCGCCGGTGTGGCCGGCCTTGGCCGCGTTGTAGATCCGCTTGACCTTCTGCAACACATCGTTGGAAGTCAGACCGGTCGGCTTGTCCAGCAGCAGGATACCGTGTACGTCACGGCCCTTGAAACGACGTCTTCGAGACATCTCAGGCTTTGTCCTCAGTAGTATCATCCGGTGCGGCTTCGTCTTCTTCACGACCGGCTTCGGTCATGCGACGCTTGTCTTCACGCACAGTGTTGGTCACCAGGTTGGAGAGGCGCATCCCCTCGACCAGGGTCTGGTCGTAGTAGAAACGCAGCTCAGGCACCACCCGCAGACGCATGGCGCTGCCAAGCAGGCTGCGAATGTAACCGGCCGCCTCGGTCAGGCCCTTGAGCCCTTCCGCGATACGCTCGGCGTCATTCTCCAGCTGCAGGAAGGTGACGTAAATCTTGGCATAGTTGAGGTCCTTGGACACTTCCACGTCGGAGACGGTCACCATGCCGATGCGCGGGTCTTTCACCTCGCGCTGCAGGATCAGCGCGATTTCACGCTGGATCTGCTGCCCGACCCGACGGGTCCGGCTGAATTCTCTAGCCATATTCTATCCTGCGATAAAAGGGGGCCGCAGCCCCCTATTTGTTCTAACGCTCGGCTTACAGAGTCCGCTGAATTTCAATGGTCTCGTAAACTTCGATCTGGTCGCCTTCACGCACGTCGTTGTAGTTCTTGACCGCGATACCACACTCGTAACCGTTGCGGACCTCGTTGACGTCATCCTTGAAGCGACGCAGGGATTCCAGCTCGCCTTCATAGATAACCACGTTGTCACGCAGAACGCGAATACGGTTGGAACGCTTGACCACACCTTCGGTGACCATACAGCCGGCAACGGCGCCGAACTTCGGTGACTTGAAGACGCTACGGACTTCAGCCAGACCGATGATCTCCTGACGATACTCAGGGGCCAGCTTGCCGCTCATGGCCTGCTTCACTTCGTCGATCAGGTCATAGATGACGGAGTAGTAACGCAGATCCAGGCTCTCGGATTCGATGACCTTGCGCGCAGAAGCGTCGGCACGGACGTTGAAGCCCACCAGGATGGCGCTGGAAGCAGCCGCCAGGGTAGCGTCGGTTTCGGTGATACCACCGACCCCGGAACCCACGATCTTGACCTTGACTTCGTCGGTGGAGAGCTTGACCAGCGCATCGCAGATCGCTTCCACAGAACCCTGTACGTCGGCCTTGATCACCACGTTCACTTCGGACACTTCGCCCTCGGTCATGTTGGCGAACATGTTTTCCAGCTTGGCCTTCTGCTGGCGAGCCAGCTTGACTTCGCGGAACTTGCCCTGACGATAGAGTGCCACTTCACGGGCTTTCTTCTCGTCACGCACGACGGTGGCTTCGTCACCGGCAGAGGGAACACCGGACAGACCCAGGATTTCCACCGGCAGGGATGGACCCGCTTCCTTGATCTCGCGACCCAGTTCGTCACGCATGGCGCGAACACGGCCGTACTCGAGACCACAGAGCACGATGTCACCCTGGCGCAGGGTGCCTTCTTGTACCAGTACGGTAGCAACAGGGCCACGACCCTTGTCCAGGAAGGATTCGATCACGACGCCGTTGGCCATGCCATCGACTACCGCTTTCAGCTCCAATACTTCGGACTGGATCAGGATGGCTTCCAGCAGATCGTCGATGCCTTCGCCGGACTTGGCGGAGACGTGAACGAACTGGCAATCGCCACCCCAGTCTTCGGACATGACGTTGTAACGGGCCAGCTCGGTCTTGACGCGATCCGGATCCGCTTCTGGCTTGTCGATCTTGTTGACCGCCACCACCAGGGGCACTTCTGCCGCCTTGGCGTGCTGGATGGCTTCGATGGTCTGCGGCATGACGCCGTCATCGGCAGCAACCACCAGAACCACGATGTCGGTCGCCTTGGCACCACGAGCACGCATGGAGGTAAACGCAGCGTGACCCGGGGTATCCAGGAAGGTGATCATGCCACTGTCGGTCTCGACGTGGTAAGCACCGATGTGCTGGGTAATGCCACCGGCTTCGCCAGCGGCGACCTTGGCTTTGCGGATGTAGTCCAGCAGCGAGGTCTTGCCGTGGTCGACGTGACCCATGATGGTCACGACAGGGGCACGCGGCTTGGCTTCGGAGGTCTCGTCACGATCGGACAGAACCGCTTCTTCCAGCTCGTTCTCACGGCGCAGCACCACCTTGTGACCCATCTCCTCGGCGACCAGCTGAGCGGTCTCCTGATCGATCACCTGGTTGATGGTGGCCATGGCACCCATCTTCATCATCACCTTGATGACTTCAACGCCCTTGACGGCCATCTTGTTGGCCAGCTCGGCCACTGTGATGGTCTCGCCGATGACGACGTCACGGTTCACCACGGCAGCCGGCTTGTTGAAGCCGTGCTTCATGGCGTTCGGCATGGCCATCTTGCCACGCTTGCCCTTGCGGGCACGGGGGTTGCGGGAGTCGCGGTCGTCTTCGCGGCGAGTGGCCTTTTTCGGGGCCTTGGCAGCGGCAGCCGTGCGACGGCTGGTCTCTTCCTTACGATCCAACTCATCTTCGGCCGCTTGCGCGTGCTTGTTGGTGGTCAGATGGTAATCGCTGCTCTCTTTGGCGCGAGCGGCCTCTTCCTCGGCCCAACGGGCCGCATTCTGTTCCGCCATGACACGAGCCTCTTCGGCTTTCTTCGCGGCGAGTTCTTCAGCTTTTTGCAAAGCTGTCTGTTCTTGTTGGCGCTTCAGTTCTTCTGCTTCGCGCTTGGCCATCTTTTCTGCCTCTTGCTGAGCTGTGCTAGCGGCTACTTTGGCGGGCTGTGGAGCCTGTCGAGCCTTTGATTGTGCCTCGATCCGCGCCTTTTCCTCAGCTTCACGACGAGCCTGCTCAGCCTCACGGCGAGCCTTCTCTTCAGCGTCGAGACGAGCCTTGTTTTCGGCCTCGTGACGAGCTTTTTCTTCTGCTTCCAAACGCGCTTTTTCCTCGGCTTCCGCCTGACGCTGTTCATCTTCCAGCGCCGAGCGTTTTACATAGGTGCGAGTCTTGCGCACTTCAACCTGCACTTCCTTGTTCTTGCCGCCAGTCCCTTGAACACTCAAGGTGCTCTTGGTCTTGCGCTGCAAAGTCATGCGGGCTGGTGCGGTGATCTCGTCACCTCCATGCTGTTTTTTCAAGTGAGCCAGCAGAGTCTGTTTCTCAGACTCGCTGACGAGGTCGTCGGCCTTGCTCTTGCTGATACCGGCATCGACAAACTGCTGGAGAAGACGATCAACCGGCGTGTCGATGTCAGTGGCAAGTTGTTTGACTGATACTTCTGCCATTCATTTTCCTCCGTTTGACCTTATTCAGACTGCTCTTCTCCGAACCAACAGATATTGCGAGCAGCCATAATCAGCTCACCGGCTTTCTCAGCGGTCAGCTCTTCAATGTCGGCAAGGTCGTCGATACCTTGCTCTGCCAAATCTTCCAGGGTGCCGACGCCGCGAGCGGCCAGGGCATACGCCATGTCACGGCCAAGGCCGTTGAGATTGAGCAGTTCTTCGGAAGGCTCTACGCCGTCGAAGGATTCTTCTTTGGCCAGGGCCTTGGTGGTCAGGACATCCTTGGCACGCTTGCGCAGCTCTTCCACCATGTCTTCGTCCAGACCGTCGATGGCCAGCAGCTCATTGACGGGTACGAAGGCGATCTCTTCCAGGGTGGAGAAACCTTCTTCCATCAGCAGACCGGCGAAATCGTCGTCGATGTCCAGCGCGCTGGTGAACAGGGTCAGGATGCGATCGTTCTCGGCCTGGTGCTTGGCACGCATGTCCTCGACGGTCATGACGTTCAGCTCCCAACCGGTCAGCTGGGAGGCCAGACGCACGTTCTGACCGTTGCGGCCGATGGCCTGGGCCAGGTTGGCGGCTTCCACGGCGATGTCCATGGTGTGGTTGTCTTCATCAACGATGATGGAGGCCACATCGGCAGGCGCCATGGCATTGATCACGTATTGGGCCGGGTTGTCATCGTACAGGACGATGTCGGCACGCTCACCGCTCAGCTCGGCGGAGACGGCCTGAACACGGGCACCACGCATGCCGATACAGGCACCGATCGGGTCGATACGACGATCGTTGGTCTTGACCGCGATCTTGGCGCGAGAACCCGGATCACGGGCGGCACCCATGATTTCGATCATCTCTTCGCCGATTTCCGGCACTTCAATGCGGAACAGCTCTTTCAGGAAATCCGGGCTGGAGCGGCTGACGAACAGCTGGGAACCACGGGCTTCCGGACGGACTGCGTAGAGCAGGCCACGGATGCGGTCGCCCGGACGGAAGGTCTCGCGCGGCAGCATGTCGTCGCGGAAGATCACCGCCTCGGCATTGCTGCCCAGATCCAGGATCACGTTGTCGCGGTTGCTCTTCTTGACCACGCCGCTGATGATGGTGCCTTCCTTGTCCTTGAACTGGTCAACGACTTGGGAACGCTCGGCCTCGCGCACTTTCTGCACGATAACCTGCTTGGCGGTCTGGGTGGTGATGCGGTCGAAGGTCACAGAGTCAATCTGGTCTTCAACATAGTCGCCGATCTGGATATCCGGCTGCTCGATCTGAGCGGCTTCGAGGGTGATTTCCCCGTACGGGTTCTCCATGGAAGCCTGATCGGCCACCACGACCCAACGGCGATAGGTGTCGTAGTCACCGGTCTTGCGATCGATCTCGACCCGAACTTCAATCTCGCCTTCGTATTTTTTCTTGGTCGCAGTCGCCAGCGCAGTCTCCAGAGCCTGGAAAATCTTCTCGCGGGGGACAGCCTTCTCGTTGGACACAGCGTCAACGACCAGCAAAATCTCTTTATTCATATCCGATAGCCTCGTTAACCAAAGTTCGGCACTATGTTCGCTTTTTGGATATTGGTGAAAGCCAACACCTCGTCCTTACCATCTACTGTCAGGGTGATCATGTCCCCCTGCACAGCTTTGATTACGCCTTTGAACTTGCGGCGGTTGTTTGTTGCCATCCGAAGCGAAACCGCCGCCTCTTGGCCAACGTATTTTTCGAACTGGGCAACCTTGAACAGCGGACGATCCAGGCCCGGGGAGGAAACCTCGAGGTAATACTCCTCGGTGATGGGATCTTCAACGTCCATGATGGCGCCAACCTGGCGGCTCACCTCGGCACAGTCTTCCACCGTCACGCCTTGCTCTGAGTCGATGAAGACGCGCAAGGTCGAGTGCTTACCCGCACGGATAAACTCGACACCCCAAAGTTCAAAACCCAAGGCAACGACCGGAGCCTCGAGCAGATCGGTCAAACGTTGTTCCAACGTAGCCAAAGTCACCCTCCGAAAAACAAAAAAAGGGCATATAGCCCAGATAGAGATCGATTCAGAGTAAATCGCACATAACAAAAAGCCCCGATGTCAAATCGGGGCTTGGCGCTTTACCCTGATTGTCGCCTCGCAGCGACCGCCTTCCTGAGCGTAGGAAATGCGTGAAATTTGGTTGCGGGGGCCGGATTTGAACCGACGACCTTCGGGTTATGAGCCCGACGAGCTACCATGCTGCTCCACCCCGCGTCCGAAATCGTGCGAGATTATAGCCACTTCATTCTTATCACACAAGACTGACTGGCTATAACTTCCCGGTTACCCGGGTTCACTGCTTAATTGGTGCCGTGGGCGGGACTCGAACCCGCACACCCTAGAGCACTACCCCCTCAAGATAGCGTGTCTACCAATTCCACCACCACGGCAAAAACTCTTTACTCGGGAACGTCAGTGTCTTTCTTCACTGGCGCTTTGGTCTGCTCAACTTGCTGAGTCTGTTGCAGATTTTCCCATTCGCTACCCTGTTTTACCTTGTTGCTTGACATGGAGCCGAGCACCAGGCTGATCAAAAAGAACAGAGTGGCCAAAATTGCAGTTGTGCGGGTCAGGAAACTGCCTGAACCACCGGAGCCGAATACAGTATTCGATGCCCCTGCGCCGAAGGAGGCGCCCATATCAGCCCCTTTACCTTGCTGAATCATCACCAGACCGATCAGAGCCAGTGACACCAGCAGATAAACGACTAAAAGAATCTCGTACATTTAACTTGCACCCTTTGCCGCTTCAACAATTCCTAAAAACGCATCGCTGTCGAGGCTTGCTCCACCTATCAGCCCGCCATCAATGTCGGGTTGGGCAAACAAATCTCTCGCGTTGGTCGGCGTCACGCTCCCACCATAGATGATCCTGACTTTCTCACCTATTACCGGAGTATCCTCCGCCAAGCGACCACGTATAAAGGAATGAACCTCTTGTGCCTGCTCGGGTGTGGCGCATTTACCTGTACCTACAGCCCAAATCGGCTCGTAGGCGATGATAGCATTATCGAAAGCCATCGCGCCATTTTTCTCTATGACGATATCCAGCTCTTCGGCGATCACCTCGAAGGTTCTTCTCGCCTGTCTCGCCGCACCTGACTCCCCCAGACAAAGGATGGGAATCAAACCTGCCGCTCTGACTGCCGCAAACTTCTCTGCGACGATAAAGCTGGTCTCACCAAAGAGACGCCTGCGCTCGGAGTGACCGACCAGTACGTATCGGCACCCTGCCTCGACCAGCATCTCACACGAGACTTCACCCGTATAAGCGCCCTGTCTGTGCTGGCTCACATTCTGAGCCCCCAACCTTATCACCTTCTGCTCATCGAGCAGTCGTGCGGTAAAGTCGAGATGCACATGGGAAGGACAGAGAACAACATCTACATCATCACCAACACCCTTCAGGCACTGACTCGTAAACTGCTCTAACTGCGACCTACTGCCGTGTAACTTCCAGTTGGCGGCTACAAACGGCTTGCGATGTCCCATCGGCAACTCCCTTGCGAAAGCGGGGCTGATAATATCCAGAGGATGATCAGCTGACAAGTGCTATTTTCAAATTTTCGAATCGTTTGAACAAGATACAACCAGGGAGATTAAAAAATCGCCCTGGTTGCTCATTAAAACGCCGATTCGACCTGTTGGGCGATGCGCTGTGCCATGTCACGCACCTGTTGCTCATGCTCTCCTTCCACCATCACCCGGATCAGGGGCTCGGTGCCAGATTTGCGCAGCAGGACACGGCCACGGCCACCCAGTTCCTGTTCCACCTTGGCCACTTCCTGCTGCACGGCTTCGGCCGCCAGCGGATCCTTGCCCTCGGCAAAACGTACGTTCACCAGTACCTGGGGGAACTTGCTCATGCCGGAGCGCAGCTTGGCCAGCGGCATCTCCGCAGAGCACACCGCCGTCAGCACCTGCAGGGCGGCGACTATACCATCCCCTGTGGTGGTCTGATCCAGGCAGATGATGTGACCCGAGTTCTCGCCACCGATGCGCCAGCCCTTCTCGTTCATCATCTCGAGCACATAGCGGTCACCCACCTTGGCACGGGCAAAGGGGATCCCCAGGGTCTGCAATGCCAGCTCCAGGCCCATGTTGGCCATCAGGGTACCGACCACGCCGCCCTTGAGGCGACCGTTGCGCAGTGCATCGCGGGCGATGATGTAGAGGATCTCGTCCCCGTCGATGATGTAGCCAGTGCTGTCTACCATCACCAGGCGATCGCCGTCACCATCGAAGGCGACACCGAGATCGGCCTTGCACTCCAGCACCTTGGCGGCCAGCGCCTCAGGTGCGGTGGAGCCCACCCCATCGTTGATGTTGAGGCCATCCGGGCTGCAACCGATGGCAATCACCTCGGCGCCCAGCTCGCGGAACACCGAGGGAGCGATGTGATAGGTGGCGCCATGGCCGCAATCCACCACCATCTTCACCCCTTCCAGGCTCAGATGGGTGGGGAAGGTGCTCTTGCAGAACTCGATGTAACGGCCGGCGGCATCGTCGATGCGCTGCGCCTTGCCAAGTTCGGCGGACTCCACGCACTTGAGCTCGTGATCCAGTTCGGCTTCGATGGCCAGCTCCACCTCATCGGGCAGCTTGGTGCCGTCGGCGGAGAAGAACTTGATGCCGTTGTCGTAATAGGGGTTGTGGGAGGCGCTGATGACGATGCCAGCCTCGGCACGGAAGGTGCGAGTCAGGTAGGCCACCGCCGGGGTCGGCATGGGGCCCATCAATATGGCCTTGAGGCCCGCAGCGGAGAGGCCCGCTTCCAGCGCCGATTCCAGCATGTAGCCGGAGATCCGGGTGTCCTTGCCGATCAGCACCTTCTTGGTGCCCTTCTTGGAGAGCACCTTGCCGGCGGCCCAGCCCAGCTTCATCACGAAATCCGGGGTGATCGGGTATTCACCCACCTTGCCGCGCACACCGTCTGTGCCGAAGTACTTTCTGGTCATTGTCTGTTCTCGTTATTTTATCTGGATACGAAATCTTGTCCCGTCATGGTCATCCAGCCTACGCGCAGCGCGTCCATGGTGGCTCGCACGTCGTGCACCCGAATGATCCTGGCGCCATGTTGCAACCCGATCAGGGCGCAGGCCAGGCTGCCGGCCAGCCGCTCATCAACGGGGCGGCCAAGCAGATTGCCTATCATAGACTTTCGCGACATCCCCACCAAGAGCGGCAGACCGTAATCCAGCAACTTCTGCTGCTCGGCCAGCAACTGATAGTTGTGTGCCAGCGTCTTGCCAAAGCCATAACCCGGATCCAGCAGCAGGTGCTGGCGCGGGATCCCTGCATCCAGGCAAGCGGCTATCCGCTCGTCGAAGAAGGCCCTCACCTCCCCCAGCAAGTCGTCGTAATGAGGTTCGGCCTGCATGGTTCTCGGCTGTCCTTGCATGTGCATCAGGCACACGGGCACGTCAGCCTCTGCCGCGGCAACCAGGGCACCAGGCTCGAGCAGGGCCCGCACATCATTGATGAGATGGGCGCCTGCCGCGCAGCCCGCCCTCATCACCGCAGCCTTGGAGGTATCGAGGGAGATCATCACATCGAGCTCCTGCACCATCCGCTCGACCACGGGGATGACCCTGTCCAGCTCTTCCTGCTCGCTCACATCGGGGGCGCCGGGGCGAGTCGACTCGCCACCGATGTCGATAAGGGTGGCCCCCTCCTCCGTCATCTGGCGGGCATGAGCCAGGGCCAGTTCAAGCTGCTTGAAGCGGCCGCCATCTGAGAAAGAGTCCGGTGTCACGTTGAGGATCCCCATGACGTGGGGACGCTCCAGGGAGAGGCTGCGCCCCTTGCTGATTAGTTGCATCTTTACATCTACCTGTCACAAGAAAATCTGGGTATCCGCACAAAGAAAAACCCCGGGCAAGCCCGGGGTTTGGATCATAAAAGCTTACTTGGCCGGCACATCGTTCGCCTTGTCGATGTCACTGCGCGGTGCGCTGTTGTCATCGGCCTGCGCCTTGACCTCGGGCTCGCTGCTCACGCTGGCGCCCCCTTGCGGGGTGTCACCGTGCTCATCGTGCCAGTTGCTGGGAGCACGTACCTCACGACGGGCCATCAGATCGTCGATCTGCTTGGCATCGATGGTCTCGTACTTCATCAAGGCATCCTTCATGGTGTGCAGCACATCCATGTTGTCCTGCAGGATCTGCTTGGCACGAGCATAGTTGCGATCGATGACCTGCTTGACCTCGGCATCGATGACGCGCGCGGTGTCGTCGGACATGTGCTTGGCCTTGGCCATGCTGCGACCGAGGAAGACTTCACCGTCTTCTTCGGCATAGAGCATGGGGCCCAGACGCTCGGACATGCCCCACTGGGTCACCATCTTGCGGGCGATGTCGGTGGCACGCTCGATGTCGTTGGAGGCACCGGTCGATACCTTCTCGGCACCATAGATCAGCTCTTCCGCCAGACGGCCGCCGTACAGGCTGGAGATCATGGACTCCAGATGCTGCTTGGAGTGGCTCCAGCGATCCTGCTCCGGCAGGTACATGGTCACCCCAAGGGCGCGGCCACGGGGAATGATGGAGACCTTGTAGACGGGATCATGATCCGGCACGACCCGACCGATGATGGCATGGCCGGCTTCATGATAAGCCGTCATCTCCTTCTCGGATTCCTTCATCACCATGGAGCGACGTTCCGCCCCCATCATGATCTTGTCCTTGGCCTTCTCGAACTCGTTCATGGAAACCACGCGGCGGCTCTCACGGGCGGAGAACAGGGCGGCTTCGTTGACCAGGTTGGCGAGATCGGCACCGGAGAAACCAGGGGTACCACGGGCAATCAGAGCAGGATTGACGTCATCCGCCAACGGAACCTTGCGCATGTGCACTTTCAGGATCTGCTCACGACCACGAACATCCGGCAGACCGACCACGACCTGACGGTCGAAACGACCCGGACGCAGCAGAGCGGGATCCAGCACGTCGGGACGGTTGGTTGCGGCTATGACGATGACGCCTTCATTGCCTTCGAAGCCATCCATCTCGACCAGCATCTGGTTCAGGGTCTGCTCACGCTCATCGTGGCCGCCACCCAGACCGGCGCCACGCTGGCGACCGACCGCATCAATTTCATCGATGAAGATGATGCAGGGGGAGGATTTCTTGGCCTGCTCGAACATGTCGCGCACCCGGGAGGCACCGACACCCACGAACATTTCGACAAAGTCGGAACCCGAGATTGTGAAGAAGGGCACCTTGGCCTCACCCGCGATGGCCTTGGCCAGCAGGGTCTTACCTGTACCGGGCGGGCCGACCAGCAGCACGCCGGTGGGGATCTTGCCGCCCAGTTTCTGGAACTTGGTCGGATCGCGCAGATAGTCGACCAGCTCTTTGACCTCTTCCTTTGCCTCGTCACAACCCGCCACGTCGACGAAAGTGGTCTTGATCTGATCCTCACTCATCAGGCGAGCCTTGCTCTTGCCGAACGACATGGCACCCTTGCCACCGCCGCCCTGCATCTGACGCATGAAGAAGACCCAGACACCGATCAGCAACAGCATCGGGAACCAGGAGATGAAGATGGACGTGATCAGAGACGGCTCTTCCGGCTTCTCACCCATCACCTTCACGTTGTGGTTGAGCATGTCGTTGAGCAGTTGGGGATCCGGCGCAGGGATGATGGTGGTGAAACGTTCACCGGTGCGCTTGACGCCATTAATGACCTTGCCATCCATCCGTACTTCACGGATCTGCTCTTGGGTCACTTCTTTCACGAAGCTGGAATAGTCCAGCTGGCGACTGGTGGTATCGCTGGGGCTGAAGCTATTGAACACCGACATCAGCACGACGGCGATGACCAGCCACAGGATTAGGTTTTTCGCCATGTCACTCAAATCAATGACCTCGCAGACTGACAGTTAACGATGAGGGTTAGGGTACTACAGTTTAAAACCGGTAGCCACAATGTAGACTTCTCGTGAACGGGCACGGGAGGAGTCTGGTTTACGAATCTTGACGACAGAGAAAAGTCTACGAATTTCATTGAGATAGGCGTCAAACCCCTCCCCCTGGAATACCTTGACCACGAAACTGCCATTACTGCGCAAGACCTGATTGCACATGTCCAGCGCCAGCTCGATCAGATACATGGAGCGAGCCTGATCCACCTGCTGGGTTCCGCTCATGTTGGGCGCCATGTCAGACATGACCACATCAACCTTGTCCGGGCCAACCCGGGCCAGCAAGGCGGCAAGCACAGTTTCCTCCCGAAAGTCCCCTTGCAGGAAATCGACACCGGCAATGGAATCCATCGGCAGAATATCGCAAGCAATCACTCGCCCCTTTTCACCCACCTGCTCGATGGCGAACTGGGACCAGCCACCGGGGGCCGCCCCCAGATCCACCACCGTCATGCCCGGTTTGAGCAACTTGTCCTTGCCCTGAATCTCATCGATCTTGAACACGGCGCGGGAACGCAGTCCCAACTTCTGGGCTTTTTTGACGTAATGATCGTCAAAATGTTCTTTTAACCAGCGGGTTGAACTGGGGGAATGTTTTTTCTGGGTCATGATTGTCGACTTTAAAAAACCACAAGGGTTATTAGTATTAAGGGCTAAGTGGGGGTAGAATACGCCCCTTTCAACCCTGACTTATGAAGAAATTGCCATGATTCTCAACAATAAACAGAAACAGTACCTCAAGGGCCTCGCCCACAGCCTGAAGCCGGTCGTCCTGCTGGGACAACACGGCCTGACCGAAGGGGTGCTGGCCGAGATCGATCTGGCGCTGAACCACCACGAGCTGATCAAGGTTAAGGTGTCGTCTGAAGATCGTGAGATGAAACAGCTGGTGATGGAAGCCATCGTCCGTGAGACAGGCGCCATCAAGGTACAGAGCATGGGCCATGTACTGACCATCTATCGTCAGGCCACAGAACCCAAGATCCAGTTGCCCCGCAAGTAACAGGAAAGAGCGTTCGCTCTTTCCTTCATTTCTCTTCTTCCCAAGTCGCTTGCCAAAATAGTCGTCAGGCCCTTAACCTGCGATGAATACTTGCGGACACCCACTATGGACAAGCATCAGATTCTCACCGACGAGGAGCTGGCCATGCTGCAGGACTTGGGAGACGCAGAGGACATGGCCGCCGGCCAGTTCCTGCGAGGCAACCTGAGCCTTCCCCTACAGAGCCTGTTGCAACGGGCCAGCCACTTGACGATCGAGGCCCGTATCGCCGGCCATCAACTGCGTTTTCCGCTGCATTGTACCCTGGCGGCGGAAGGCCACACCGAGCTGCGCATCGCCGCCCCCACCATCACAGAGCTGGGCTCCCCTCATCTGCGCGCCTGGCGACTCGATGAAAAAGCCGTCTTTCACACCAGCGATGCCGAGTATGAGGTGCACAGCCTCTCCCTTGGCGGTCTCATCGTAGCTGGCTTGCCACCTACCCTGGCCAAGGGCGACCGGCTGCACGGCACCCTCGACATCGAGGGATTGCCCCCCCTGGCACTGAGCGGCACCCTGATAAGGCATGTCCAGTCTCACCGGAAGCACCATGACTGGGCCTTGAAATTCCAGCTGGACAAGGGAGATCAGGAGCGACTGCGGGACTGGCTCTTCCAGCGTCATCAGGACGCCTTCGTCCAGACCTATCAGGGGGACTAAATGCAACAGGGGAGCCGGGCTCCCCTGTCTCTTCATCGCCCCTCATCGTCAGAGGTAGGCGACTTCCAGAATTTCGTACTCAACATCGCCGGCCGGTGTCTTGACGATGGCCACGTCGTCCACTTCCTTGCCGATCAGGGCACGGGCAATGGGAGAGTTCACGGAGATCATGTTCTGTTTGATGTCCGCCTCGTCGTCACCCACGATGCGGTAGACCACTTCCTCTTCCGTTTCGCTTTTCAGCAGGGTCACTGTCGCACCGAAGATGACGCGGCCATTGTTGGCAATCTTGGTGATATCGATCACCTGGGCATTGGAGAGCTTGCCCTCAATCTCCTGAATGCGGCCTTCACAGAAACCTTGCTGCTCGCGAGCGGCATGGTATTCGGCGTTTTCTTTCAGATCACCATGTTCACGGGCATCAGCAATCGCTTCGATAATCTGGGGACGCAGCTCGCTCTTCAGATAGTCGAGCTCTTGACGCAGCTTTTCAGCGCCGCGAACAGTCATCGGAGTATGATTCATAGTCGAAACCTGGGTTGCTTTATAAAGAGAAGCTGCGGCAATCAAAGAGAGCCGCAGCTATCGGTTCGGATGAGGCATCTTAATATGAAGCCGTCACAAAATCCATGTCAGCCCCTGCGAGCAGGATCGCGCTTTGAACGACCAAAGGCAGCCGGGGTGCTGAAGAAAATCGAGAGGATGAGGCGAAAGGAGGCAGCCACGGCGACCTTGACCATGGCTGCAATATTTTCGTTTTGGTTGTCTGATCAGGCTCACCACCGCATCGAGCCTCGCCTTGCCTAGGTGAAGTCCTGCTTGCAGACACGTTTCCATGCCTTGCTGGCGATCATCGGTCGAAGGGGATCAAAAGGCAGACCAACATCAAGCCAGCTTGCAAAACCACCTCAGTACCTGGAGTCGTAATAGCTGTAGATGCTCTTTTCCCAAGAGGTATCTGCCATGTTGGGCCAGTTGTCGCTATCAAACCCAGGGGCATTCTTCATGCGCTCCTCAGTGGTATCCATGATGAAGCGCTTGTTTTCAGTATCGACCTTCAGGGCGCTCCAGGGTACGGCAAACAGCTTCTCGCCGAGGCTGAGGAAACCGCCGAAGGAGAGCACTGCATAACACACCTTGCCGTTGTCGATATCCAGCATGAGCTCCTTGATGCTGCCCAGCTTTTCACCTCTCGGGTCGTACACATCGTCGCCATTGAGCGTGCTGGCGCTGAGTACTCTTGACCCAAGCTGACGACCGGTTTTGGTTGGAATGATATTGTTCATTTGATGCTCCTGACATTATTGGAAGAAGGCGTGAGGGGAAAAGAGCGTTGGCAGCAAGCTAACCAACGCGGTAACGATTTATTTCCCCTTTCTGGCGTCCTTGCGGTCATCTTTTCTATCGTCGGGGGCTGCCTGGCGTTTGCCGGCAGACGCTGGAATCGCACCCTTTGATTCCTTGTCGTCCTTGCCCTTGCCTTTGGTCTCTTCAGTACGACCCTTGAGTTGGTCCTTGTTCATGATGAACTCCTGATAGTCAGTTGGATGAGGGGTGCGAGAAGCAACATGGGATCCCGCACCAACCATCGTGAGCATAAGCCCCACGGAACAGGGGGTCTGTACGTTGACCCACATAGAGAACGGACCCGGCAAGTTCGCCATGCTGTGGGCCCGCCCCGAAGAGATACCCACCTATCGGGAGACCCCCTTGCGTTCGCCATCGCACAGATCAAGGTTCATCAGGATTGATAACGTCGGGATGAGCGCCTCCTGACCGGTAGGCTCGCTGAGCGATGCTGCGGGCTGCATTCACAAAGGCCGCGCACATCGGGTGCAGGCACTGCCTCGCTCCCGTCCAGTCCTGCTGGGTACCCCACCCAGGATCAACCCGGACCACAGACATGTTCGACCTTGACTTGAACGGCGTGCTTTCCTTCACGGTATCGCCGCTACAACTGATGCTGCGGGGAACCTTGATCTATTGGTTCCTGTTCGTAGTCCTGCGGTTCGTGCTGAGACGCGATATCGGTACGCTCGGGCTCAGCGACTTTCTGTTTGTGGCGATCCTCGGTGACGCGGCGCAGAACGCGATGATCGGCAGCGCCACCTCGACCACGGACGGCATGGTGCTTATCGCGACCCTGGTGTTCTGGAGCTACCTGCTGGATTTCCTGAGCTTCCACTTTCCGGCGGTCCGTCGCTTCACGTCGGCACAGCGCATATGCCTGGTCCGCGACGGCAAGATGCTGCGGCGAAACATGCGCCGTGAATTCATTACCGAGGAAGAGTTGAGCGCGAAGATCCGCCAGGAGGGCGTCGATGACATCGCGCGGGTCAAGCGCATGTATCTCGAGGGCGATGGCGAGATAAGTCTGATCAAGCAGGAGACGAGCACTCCCCCCCAATAAAGGCCCGGCTTATGTGCGCCATAGCACCGACCGGGCCACCCCGAAAGCCTACCGTGCAACTCATGCCCCGCGATAAGGCATGACGTTTTCCGAACTGACATTCCCCCTAAGGAGTCTGAAATGGACACTGACATGACTGCCAATTCCCCACCATTAGCCACACGGGAACTTGCCGCGCGAGAGCGCAGATACGCCCTGGCTGATGCCGAGGCCCACATCGATACCTCAAGTACGCTGACCAGCGCCGTCTCGTGGGGGGCTATCGCTGCTGGTGCCGCGGCGGGCGCGGCCCTCTCATTGATCATGCTGATCCTCGGTGTCGGCTTAGGCCTCTCATCGGTATCGCCATGGTCATTTGAAGGGATCAGCGCCACCAGCTTTGGTGTATCAACCATCCTCTGGCTCACGCTCACACAACTGTTTGCCTCCGCAGTGGGTGGCTACCTGGCCGGCCGGCTGCGCACCAAATGGATGGATACCCACACCGACGAGATCTATTTTCGCGATACCGCACACGGGTTCCTCTCCTGGGCAGTGGCCTCGCTAGCCACCGCAGCGCTGCTGACGTCGGCGGTCGGATCCATCCTGAATGGGGGTATCCAGGCCGGGGCCTCGGTCGTGGGCGGGGTAGCCACCACTGCCACAGTAGCGGCGGGCGGCTTGGCGGCATCCGGGCAGATGGCGTCTGGAGAGAGTGGGCCCATGGCTTACTTTGTCAACTCCCTGTTTCGCAGGGATACAAGGGCCGAGGCGGCCGGTCTGACCGAGGAGAACGGGGTCACCCTGCCTGCCGAAGCCTCAGAACGGGAGATGGCCAATCAGGTCTCTGAGGTGGGGCGTATCTTCATGAACGTCAGCCGCACCGGCCCCCTGCCCCCTGAGGACGTACGCTACGTAGGCCAGCTCGTTGCCCAACGCACAGGCTTGTCGCAACAAGAGGCCGAGAAGCGCGTGACGGACGTCTACGGGCGCGTCCAGGCAACACTGAACGATGCCGAAGTGGCCGCCAAAGATGCCGCCGACAAGGCACGTGCGGCGTCGGCATACGCGGCGTTGTGGACCTTTGTCTCCTTGCTCATAGGTGCCTTCGTCGCCAGCCTGGCCGCAACCTGCGGTGGCAGACGGCGTGACGCCTGACCATCCCCTTCAAGCCTACACATCAAGAGGTCCGACTATGCGTTCACTCATATTGCTGTTACTGGGCATCCCCATCCCGATCATCATCCTCATCGCACTGTTCGCGCATTGAGGGAACATTATTCACCTTCAAAAAATCAAGGAATTACCATGAAAACTGCCACCGAGATCGCCACTACACCGAAACCAGCCACAGCCGAAAAGGATGCCATCGCGTTGCTGAGGGCCGACCATCGTACCGTCAGCGGCCTGTTTGCCGAGTACGAAAAGACGCGTTCCAACGCCAAGAAGAGGGCGCTCGTCACCGAGATTTGCCGCGCCTTGACGGTGCATACCCAGATCGAGGAAGAGATCTTCTACCCCGCCATCAAGGCAGTATTGAAGGACAAGCTGTTGCTACCGGAAGCCACCGTTGAACATGGTGGCATCAAGGATCTGATCGCCCAGCTCGAAGGCCTCGAACCCGATGGCGAGATGTACGACGCCAAGGTGAAGGTGCTCTCCGAATACGTTGAGCATCACGTCGAGGAGGAGCAGAGCGAGATGTTCCCGAAGGTCAAGGCCAGCTCGCTGGATCTGGCCAAACTCGGCGCCAGGATGGCAGCGCGCAAGGCCGATCTGCTCGCAGCTCTGGGCTGACACTAGCCAACTGCTCACCCAATAAGGAGCGACCAGGCCCTTTGTGCCTGATCGCGCTTCCCTTCAATGCCGTTCACCACCTTCACTCGGTGGCAGCGGCGAGCAATCAGGATGGCGCCATGAAAAAGACGGATCCCCAACCGAGGGCTGCCAAGCTGCGACCCACTCCGGTAACGAAACTCGAGGCTGCCGACGCGGTTGCGCAACAAGCCGCCGCCGTAGAGGCACTCGCGAGTTCGATGCAGCACAACGTCAACAAGCGCAAGGAGTTCGGGCGTGACAATGCCATCACGCCGCCCACCGGACAGACGGTAACACCTTCGTCGGCCCTGGCGTCGGCCAGTACCCTCAGCGAAACCAACCCGTCGGCAAAGAGCGGCGATGGCACAACCGCCGGCCCTGCCGCCGCGCCCGGCGTGCTCGACAGGGCGCGGAGCTATGGCACGGGGCAGGTGCTGACGACCAATCAGGGCGTGGCGGTCGGTGACAACCAGCACTCGCTCAAAGCGGGTCTGAGCGGGCCGACCCTGCTCGAAGACTTCATCCTGCGAGAGAAGATCACCCATTTCGATCACGAACGAATCCCTGAACGCATAGTGCATGCGCGCGGCTCGGCTGCTCACGGCTATTTCGAAGCCTACCAGCCGCTCACCGAGCTCACTCGCGCGGCCCCCTTCCAGGCTGCGGGCAAGATCACACCGGTCTTCGTGCGCTTTTCCACCGTCGCCGGCGAACGGGGCTCGGTAGATACGGCGCGTGACGTGCGCGGTTTCGCCGTCAAGTTCTACACCGACGAGGGCAACTGGGATCTGGTGGGCAACAACATCCCGGTCTTCTTCATCCAGGACGCGATGAAGTTTCCGGATCTCATCCATGCCGTCAAACCCGAACCGCACAACGGTATGCCGCAAGCGGCATCGGCCCACGACACCTTCTGGGATTTTGCCTCGTTGATGCCGGAGACCACCCACACGCTGATGTGGGTGATGTCCGACCGTGGTATTCCACGCAGCTACCGGATGATGCAGGGCTTCGGCGTACACAGCTTCCGGCTGGTCAATGCGGCGGGCGAGTCGCATTTCGTCAAATTCCACTGGACACCCAAACTCGGTACCCATTCGCTGGTCTGGGATGAGGCGGTCAAGCTCGCCGGTGCCGATGCCGACTTCCATCGCCGCGATCTGTGGGATGCCATCGAAGCAGGCGAATACCCGGAGTGGGAGCTCGGCCTGCAGATATTCACCGACGCCCAGGCCGAAGGCTTCAGCTTCGATGTGCTCGACGCCACCAAGATAGTCCCCGAGGAGCTGGTGCCGGTGACGCCGGTTGGCCGCATGGTGCTCAACCGCAACCCCGACAATTTCTTTGCCGAAACCGAGCAGGTCGCCTTCTGTACCGCCCATGTGGTGCCCGGCATCGACTTCAGCAACGATCCCTTGCTGGCGGGCCGGATCCACTCCTATGTCGACACCCAGATCACCCGGCTGGGTGGGGCAAACTTCCACGAGATCCCGATCAACGCCCCACTGGCCCCCGTCCACAACAACCAGCGTGACGGCTTGCACCGTCAGGCCATCCCCCGCGGCAGAGTCGCCTACGAGCCCAACTCCCTCGGCGGTGGTTGCCCCTTCCAGGCCGGTACGGCGGGGTTCGTCTCCTTCCCGCAACAGCTCGATGGGGACAAGCTGCGTGGCAAACCGGAAAAATTTGCCGACCACTACAGTCAAGCCACCCTGTTCTACGAGAGCCAGACCGAGGTCGAAAAGGCGCACATCATCGCGGCCTTCCGCTTCGAACTGAGCAAGGTGTCGGTGCCGGCCATCCGGCAACGCATGCTGGCCTCGCTGGTGAACGTCTCCGCCGACATGGCGACAAAGATCGCCACCGGCCTTGGCATCAAAGTGCCCGCGGCCATGCCGACGGCGTTGGCGAAGGCGGTCTCCCCCGAGGTAACCCTGTCGTCTGCCCTGTCACTCATGGCGCACCCCGGCGACGGCGGGATCCGTACCCGCAAGGTGGCGATCCTGATCGCCGACGGGATTGTGGGCGCCAGTGCCCTGGTCATTCAGGCCGCCATCACCGCTGCCGGCGCTGTGACGTGCATGATCGGGCCCCGCCTAGGACCGGTTAACTGCGCCGACGGCCAGTCACTGGAGGCGACCGGTACCCTGGAGAATGCTGCGTCAGTCCTGTTCGACGCGCTGGTCTTGCCCGATGGCGGGGATGGGGTAACGCGGCTCGCCGGCTACGGTCAGACGGTGGAGTTTGTGACCAACCAGTATCGCCATGGCAAGACCATCCTGGCCCTCGGCGCCGGGAAGGCCCTGCTCGATCAGGCGGGTATCGCACCCACCTTGGCATCGGGCGAGCCAGATCCGGGCATAGTGCTGGCCAGCGCCGATACTGTAGATGAGGGGACGGCAACCTTCATCACCGCAGCTGGTAAACATCGTCACTCGGCACGTGAGAGTGACCCACCTCGTATCTGAGGACGATCCGGATCTCGAGTCGACGTCGAGGCGAGCCACCTAGACTCGCCTCTCGTGGCCCCTCAAGGAGCAAGAACATGAACCGGGAAACCCAACTGCAGATTCTGCTGATGTTGACGCGGCTTGACACCGTTGCCCCTTGGCCGCATGACCGGCCTGGGGGGTATATCCCCGGCGGCAACGGGGGAACAGTGCAGAACAGGGTCAGCCTGCCGTTGCTGATGGCGTCGCGGCCATGAAACTGACCATCTCTGCATCTGGCCTGACTCGAGTCCGCCGCGGATGGATTGGCCTGGCGGCCGGCGGGGCGATCCTGGCGCTTGCGGCCTGCAGCGAGTCCGCCCAGCAACCGGTCGCGGCAGGTTCTGGATCATCGCCCACGCTGCTTTCGCCACAACACACCCTGATCCCGACCATCAACATTGCCCCGGCGGAGGGGTGGGCACCTGGCGAGATGCCGATAGCCGCCCCCGGCATACGCGTGACCGCCTTCGCCCGAGGGCTGGATCATCCCCGCTGGCTGTATCTGCTGCCCAATGGCGATGTCCTGGTGGCGGAGACCAATGCTCCCGCCAGGCCGGAAGAGGCCAAGGGGATCAAGAGTTGGGTGATGGGGCTGTTCATGAAGCAGGCGGGCGCGGCAACAAAAAGTGCCAATCGCATCACGCTGTTGCGTGATACCGATGGCGATGGCGTAGCGGATCTGCGTTCTGTCCTGCTGACAGGTTTGAACTCCCCTTTCGGCATGGCCCTGGTGGGGAGTTATCTCTACGTCGCCAATACCGACGCGGTGGTGCGGTTCGCCTATCGACCCGGTGATACCCATATTGCCACGCCCGGCACCACTCTGGTGACCCTGCCGGCGGGGCCCATCAATCATCACTGGACCAAAAACCTCATCGCAAGCCTGGAGGGAGACAAGCTCTATGTCACGGTCGGCTCCAACAGCAATGTAGCTGAACGCGGCATGGACGCAGAAGCGCAGCGAGCGGCCATCTGGGAAGTCGATCTTGCGAGCGGCTCCCATCGCATCTTTGCTTCCGGCTTGCGCAACCCCAACGGCTTGGCCTGGGAGCCGCACAGCGGCGCCTTGTGGACCACGGTGAACGAGCGGGATGAACTCGGCAGCGATCTGGTTCCCGACTACATGACGTCGGTGCGGGACGGCGGCTTCTATGGGTGGCCCTACAGCTACTATGGCCAGCACCTGGATGAGCGGGTAACGCCGCAAAGACCCGATCTGGTGGCCATGGCGATCCCCCCTGACTATGCCCTGGGCCCCCATACCGCGTCGCTGGGATTGGCATCCTCTGCGGGCACCTCCTTGCCCTCGCCCTTTACCGAGGGGATGTTTTTCGGCCAGCATGGCTCCTGGAACCGCAAGCCGCACAGCGGCTACAAGGTGGTGTTTGTCGCCTTTCATGAGGGCAAGCCCGTCGGTTTACCCATCGATGTGCTGACCGGCTTCCTCAGCGAGAAAGGCCATGCACTCGGCCGGCCGGTGGGGGTGATCCTGGACAGTCAGGGCGCCTTGCTGGTGGCAGATGATGTGGGCAATACCATCTGGCACCTGGGAGCCCGGCACCTGACCAATGGCTCGCTGATGCTGCGTTAAATCAGAGCACCACTTGCTCGATACCCTCCCCGGCTACCGCCGGCAAGGCCCCGAGGCGACACAGCCCGCCGACAGGAGAGGCTGAGCCTCGGGCATCAAGATGAAAACCCATTCAGATTTCAGAACCGAGGGAGCCTGCTGCTCTCCGGCCTGTAGCTGTCCTCTTTTCTCTGCCACGTCTGCGGTTCAGCGGTGCGCCCCGGGTGAGGGGCGCCAGTTGCCCGTGGCGTCGGCACAGAAGCTGGCCAGGCGCTGCACGACCTGCTGAACGGCACTATTGGCCGCCATCACGCCGCCGTAGGGATTGGCCTGCGGTGCTGGCACTGTCTCGTCGAATTCGCGCCAGGCCAGCACCTGGCGACTGTCACTGTCCACCAGATAGGCCCGCAGCGTGAAGCGGGTACGGCTGGGTGACCTGTCGAACTCCTGCTGCAGGCGGATGATTTCGACATCGAGGCGCAGATCCCCCGCAGCCGCGCTGGGGGCCAGGACGACGGCGCGAAAGGCCCCCGTGCCCTCGAGCGCGGCGACGATGCCCGGGGCTATCATCCGGGCGGGCGTATCGATCCATTCACTGTGCGCGAAATACTCCAGCTGATAGGGCTCGCGAACGTAGATGATCCGCTGGCTGTCGAAACCGGGGGCGGCACGCGGCGGGTTGACGATCAGCGTAGGCGCGGCGTCCAGTCTGGCCGCTGCGGCCTTGGTCGGGGGGGATGCGCCCACCCCGGAGAGCGAATAGAAGGCTGGTGGCGGCACCTTGGCCCCATCGAACATGCTGCAGGCAGCGGGCAGGAGCAGCAACAGCGCGGCGACGGCGAGCCGGGTGAAGGGAAGTGGTGGCTGGCGGATCATGGCTGTTGCCCTCCTTCGGATGATTCTCCGGGGCCATCCGGTACCGGCTTGTGGCCGAACAGGAGTCCGGAGGGGTTGCGTTCGGTCTGCTCGCTGAGGCGGCGCAGCGAGGTCGTCAGCACGCTGAGCTCACCGAGCAGGCGTTCCAGCTGGGGCAGGGTCTCCGCCGTGAAGCGATTGATGTCGCTGCCGACCGCGTTGAGGGTCTTGCCTGCGCTGGCACTGGTGCCGGCGATCTCATTGCCCATCTTCTCGACGGCATCCGCCGCCCGCCCGATACGCGCGATCAGGGGGGCGAGCTCGTCGCTCGCACTCGCGCTGTTTTTCATCACCCTGGCCGCATCCATCAGGCCGGCATCTATGCTCTCGTTGCGCGCGGCCAGGGTATGCGCCACCCGGGCAATGTCGGTCAGGGTGCTCTGGAAGGCGGCCTGATTCTCCGGACCGAGCAGGGTATTGAGGCTGTTCGAGGTACTGTCCAGCTTGGCCAGCACGCTGGTGAGGACGTTCTCGAGGCGAGCGGCGAGAGAGGGATTGGTGCGGATCACCGGATACTCATAGCCGGCGCTGGCCTGCAACAGGGGCATGTCGCTGGCCCCGCCGCTCAGCTCGACGTAGGCGATCCCCGTCAGGCCCTGTGTCTTGAGCACGGCCACAGTGTCCTGCCTGATCGGCGTGCCTCGCTCGATGGCGAACAGCAGATTGACCTGCTCGGGATTGGCCGGATCGAGCCGTATCTGCCTGACCCTGCCGACATCGACACCGTTGTATTTGACCGGTGCATTGAGATTGAGGCCAGCGACCGACTCCTCCGAGATCGCCAGATAGAGATCGTATGCCTTCTGGAAAGCCCCTCCCGAGGCGAGCCAGAGGATGACGGCCACCAGCAGGGTGCCGAGGATGACGACAAAACCCCCTACCAGGGCGTAACTGACCTTGGTTTCCATCATGTCCCCTCGCTGCGTTGCTCGGCGGCCCGCCCTCGCGGGCCGTCGAAGAATGGCCGGATTGCCGGCAGATCCATCTCTGCCAGCGCTGTCATCGACCCTATCCCCTGCACCTTCCCCTCGCCGAGCACGGCGACGCGGTCGGCCACCTGCCACAGCAGATCGAGATCGTGGGTGATAAGGACAATGGTCAGGCCGAACAGATCGCGTAACTTGCGGATCAGACTGTCTATCTCACCAGCGCTTTCGGGGTCCAGACCTGCGGTCGGCTCATCGAGAAAGAGCAGTTCGGGATCGAGGGCCAGGGCACGTGCCAGCGAGACGCGCTTTAGCATGCCGCCGCTCAGCTCGGCCGGGTACTGATCACCCACGACCGGCTCCAGGCCGCTCATCGCCAGCTTCCTGTCGGCGATGTCGTCGATCAGCCCCTGTGCGAGTTCGGTGTGCTCACGCAGCGGCAGGCCCACGTTTTCCCTGGCGGTCAGGGAGCCGAACAAGCCGCCACTCTGAAACATGACCCCCCAGCGCTGGCGCAGGGCAAGGGCGTCGGCGTCTTCGATGTTGGCGAGATCGACCCCGAGCACCCGGATCGAGCCCGACTCGGGTTGCTGAAGCAGGATGATCTCCCGCAGCAGGGTCGACTTGCCCGATCCCGAGCCGCCGATCAGCGCGAAGATCTCGCCGTGGTTGACCACCAGATCGATCCCGTCATGGACGACATGCTCGCCAAAGCGCGTCATCAGCTGGCTGATGATGATGGCCGGGGTGACACTGCCATCTGGCGCCTTCATCTCAGAGATCCAGGGCGCTGAAGGCAACCGAGAAGAGCGCATCGGCCACTATCACCATAAAGATGGAGTGGACGACGCTACGGGTCGTCTGCCGTCCGACACTGTCGGCTCCTCCCTTGGTTTGAAACCCCTGGAAGCAGCCAACGGTGACGATGATGGCGGCAAATACCGGCGCCTTGCCGATACCGATCAGCAGATCCGTGACGCTCACCGTCTTGACGAAGCGATCGAGGAATTCGGCCGTGCCGACGTCCAGCTGGATGTGCGCCATCAGCATGCCCCCCAGGACGCCGAAGAGACCGGCGAAGAGGGTGAGCAGGGGGAGAGTGATCAGGAGAGCGAGTACCTTGGGCAGCACCAGCATGTCGAGCGGTGCAATGCCGATGGTACGCATGGCGTCGATCTCCTCGGTCACCGCCATGGTGCCGATCTGCGCCGCGTAGGCGGAACCTGAGCGGCCGGCGACGATGATGGCGGTGATCAGCGGTGCAAACTCTCGCAGCATCGAGAGCGCGACCAGATCGACGACAAAGATGTTGGCGCCATAGAGGCGCAGCTGCGCGGCCCCCTGATAGGCGACGACGATGCCGAGCAGAAAGGAGAGCAAACCGACGATGGGCAGGGCATCGACACCTGCGCTGCGGATGTTGTAAAGAATTGGGCGCCAGCGAATCCGTGTCGGATGGGCCAGCCAGCCACCAAAGGCGAAGGTGCACTCGCCGATGAAAGCGAGCAGGGCGCAGCCTTGTGCCAGCAGGGTCGCCGTGCCGTGGCCCAGGCTTTCCAGGCGGGATAGAGGGTGAGAGGGTACAGGCGCGGGTCCCGGTGCGGCCTCCTGAGCCAGGGCATCGAACAGCCTGGTGAACTCAGGGCGCAACTGGCGCAATTCGACGCCAGCCGCACCGTCACGCAGCCGGCGCAGCAGTGTTTGCAGGATCCAGGCCCCTGCCGTATCGAGGGCCTCGATGCCAGAGGCGTCGATGACCCAACTCTCTCCGGCCGGGGCGGCAAGGGCGTCGAGCTCGCTTGTCAGCCTGCCCATGCCGCGCGCAGTCCAGGATCCCGACAACGCCAGCACCTGCGGCATCGTCCGGCTCATGGCCGCCGGTGTGATGGTCAGGTTCAAGGCTGGCCACCCTGACAACAGAGTGGCAACCCCGAACAGGCAAAACGCCAAGGGGCCCCCGTCGACCGATGGCGGAAGCCAGGCAGGCAGCGTGCCGGATCACCCAGCTCAAAGGCTCCCCTGCGCACCATGATGCCTTGCCATGAGAGGTCGTCGGGCGTTTGCCTAGCGCTCGGTCCCGACCTTGATGTCATTCTTGACAGAGATCACCCCCTCGACGCCCGTGGCAATCGCGACGGCCTTGTCCAGCGCCGTCTGATCCGCCACGCCGCCACTCAGGGTGACCTCCCCGGCCTCATCGGTATCGACATGGATATTGATCAGGCTGGACATCTGCTCGGCAGCGAGCCCCGCCTTGATCTTGGTGGTGATGACCGAGTCCTCGACATATTCCATCGTCGAGGACTCCATGGTCGTCGATTCCGATGGCATCGACTGCACGGCATCGGTGTCGTCGTTGAGCTCGGCGCCGTGGCTGGCTAACGGGAGCAACAGCAGTCCGGTGAGGAGCAGGTTGGCACTGAAGATCTGGTTCATGGTGGTTCCTTCCTGGAGGGCTGAATAAACGCACGTCTGGCAGCCCAGGTGCTATCCATTCGCCGTGACGAAGATGTAACACGGGGCAGCGCGCAGTTCTGTACGGCATCGTACATAACGAGGAAGGTCGACAAGGCCACGGGGGAGCGGCATGACATCAGGGAGGGGGAGATGAGGGAGCCTTGCCGCGCGACAGGCGCCGCATTGGGAGTGACTGATGGGCGGGCGGACCGCAGAGGTGCGGTTCAATCGCCCGCCGTTCGCACCCGACTTACCTGGACATGCGGCGAGCGGAGGCCCTTTGTTCGGCCACTCGAGCTCACCAGAAAAGAGACGCAGCGGTTATCGGAAACAACCGCTGCCAGCGGGATAGCGCTTTCTGGCGAACGCTACTTGGGATCAGCCACCCCGATAGGGGCAGATACCGTCGGTTTGCCCTGCATGATGGCGATCTCCACCCGCCGGTTCATGCGCCTGTTCTCCGGGCTGTTGTTCGGCACCAGCGGCTGGGAGTCCGCCATTCCCTGCACTACCAGGCGGTTGCCGTCAAAGCCGGGCACCTTGATCATCTGGTGGGCCACCGCCACCGCCCGCTGGGACGAAAGCTCCCAGTTGGACTGGAACAGCTCGTCTTCGGTGGCGACGTCATCGGTGTGACCGGAGACGGTGATCTCCCCGGGCACATCCTTGAGCAGGGTCGCCACTTTACGGATCACCGGCCAGAACTGGGGCTGCAGGAAGGCGGAGCCCGCCGGGAACGCCGCCTTCTCGCGGATGCGAATGATGATCTGCTGACCCAGCGCCTCTATCTCTATGGCCCCGTCCTGGATCTGGGCCTGCATCTGCTCGGCCAGCGCCTTGGCCAGTTCGTTGGACTGCGCCTGCGCCTTCTGGGCCTGCTGGGCGGTGTCGCCACCGCTCTGCTGACCCTCGGTCTTGTCATGCCCCCCCGCCTGATCCGCATCCCCGGGCTGAAAATCCAGCTCGGTCTGGGTCATGTCGATGGTCTGCTGCATGATGGTGTCGATGGGGGTCGGTTCAGGCCGGCCAGGGCGAAACTCCTGAGCGATGACCGAGGTCCCCTTGGGAATATCCTTCACCTCCAGAATGTTCTGCACCCCGAACGCCTTCTCCATGGAACCGGCGATCTGCTTGAACTTCTGCACATCCATCTCCGCAAAGGAGAGCAGCAGCACGAAGAAGCACATCAACAGGGACATGAGATCGGCGAAGGTACCCATGTAGCCCGGCAGGCCGGGAGGCGGACACTTGCACTTTGCCATGGGGCCTCCTAGTCGAGCCCGTTGTTGCGTTTGGACTGGTTGAGGTAGTTCTGCAGCATGGCCTGGATCACGCGGGGGTTCTGGCCGTCCTGGATGCCCATGATGGCGTCGAGGATCAGGGTGCGGCTCAGTTGCTCCTCGCCGCTGCGCAGCTCCAGCTTGTCGGCAATAGGGATAGCCACCATGTTGGCTTCGATGGCGCCATACAGGGTCGTCAGCAAGGCCACCGCCATGGCCGGTCCTATGGACTTGGGATCACTCATGTTCGCCAGCATGGCCACCAGCCCCACCAGGGTGCCTATCATGCCCATGGCGGGGCCGAGATCCCCCAGGGAGCGAAACACCTTGATGGCGATGACGTGGCGCTCCGAGGTCAGCTCTATGTCTTTTTCCATCACGGCGCGCACCACGTCGGCGTCATGGCCGTCCACCAGCATGTCGATGCCCTTCTTCATGAAGGCATTGGGGATCTCCGCCGCCTCCAGCGCCAGAAAGCCCCCCTTGCGGGCCGCGTCTGCCAGCTCCACCGCCTTGGCAATCAGATCGTCGAGCTTGTCGCCCTTGTACATGAAGGCCTTGCCCGCCACCTTGAACGCCATCAGGAACTGGCTGAGGTTGAACTTCATCATGCAGATGAAGAGGGAGCCCAGTATGGTGATATAGACCGAGGGCATATCCACATACATGTTCATGGGGCCACCCAGCAGCATGCCGTACACCACGACCCCAAATCCCAGCACTATGCCTATCAGACTGCCTAAATCCACATCCCTACTCCTGTCGCCGAACTTGCCATTTATTTATATTGCGTTGAATTTTCTGCTATTGCGCCTCGGGCAGCAAGCCCGGCACGCCTTCATAACAGGTCGGCAATAGATGGATGCCAGCCCCTTGTTATCGGCCGCGGTCAGGATAGTTTGAGGGCGGCACACTTTTCTGCCTCCCCCCTGTGCCCGGTCGATGTTAAGATGAGCCGTTTTTTTCAATCCCCGAGGATGGACATGGCCAGTAAAAAAATCGACCGTCTGAGTTTTGATGCCACCCTGGAAGAGCTGGAAACCATAGTGCATCAACTCGAACAGGGGTCGCTCCCCCTCGAGGAAGCACTCAAACAATTCGAACAGGGCATCCATCTGGTGCGGGCCGGCCAGCAGAAGCTGGAGCAAGCCGAGCAGAAGATCCAGATCCTCCTGACCCAGGCCGACGGCAGCGAACAGGCGGTCCCCTTTCGATCAGAGCAAGGAGAGGAGTGAGTGACCCTGGACGATTTCTCCCGCCTGCACCGGCGCCGCATCGACGACTGCCTCTCGGCACAGCTTGAGGCTCTGCCCGCCATGGCGCCGCGCCTGCGGGACGCGATGAAATACGGCCTGCTGCTCGGCGGAAAACGGGTACGCCCCTTCCTGGTCTACGCCGTGGGCGAGATGCTGGGGGTGCCAAGCGAGCGCCTCGATGGTCCCGCCGCCGCTGTGGAGTGCATTCACGCCTACTCCCTGCTGCACGACGATCTGCCCGCCATGGACAACGACGATCTGCGCCGCGGCCAGCCAACAGTGCACAAGGCATTCGATGAAGGTACCGCCATCCTGGCCGGTGATGCCCTCCAGACCCTGGCATTCTCCATACTGGCGGACCATCCCCTCCCCGACGAGCTGCTGGCCAACCGGGTACGGATGCTGAGCGCCCTGGCCCGCGCCTCCGGTTATCTCGGCATGTGCGGCGGTCAGGCGCTGGATCTGGAGGCCGAAGGCCGCCGCATCAGCCTGGCCGAGCTGGAGCAGGTGCACCGCCACAAGACGGGAGCCCTCATCGAGT
Organism: Aeromonas rivipollensis; assembly: GCF_037811135.1. NCBI lineage: Bacteria > Pseudomonadati > Pseudomonadota > Gammaproteobacteria > Aeromonadales > Aeromonadaceae > Aeromonas > Aeromonas rivipollensis. Next base: position 3,446,110 of record NZ_CP149130.1, read on the forward strand.
GCGCCGTCACCCTGGGTGCCCTGTGCAAGGCCGACGTGGCGCCTGCCACCCTGGCCGCGCTGCAAACCTATGCCGCCGCCATCGGGCTCGCCTTCCAGGTGCAGGATGACATCCTCGACATCACGGGCGACACCGCCACCCTCGGCAAGCCGCAAGGCTCTGATCTGGCGCAGGAGAAGAGCACCTATCCGGCCCTGCTCGGTCTCGACCCTGCCCGTGAGCTGGCTCGCGAACTGCATGACAAGGCCTTAACAGCCCTGCAATCCTTGCCCTACAATACCGACATTCTGGAAGCGTTTGCCGATTACATCATCGAGCGAACCCACTAAACGCTGGATAACAGTAACAATATGAGCGTTGATATTAGCGATTTCCCCAACCTGGCCCTCGCGGATACGCCGGTCGAGTTGCGATCCCTGCCCAAAGAGCGGCTGCCCATTCTGTGCGAAGAGCTGCGCGAGTATCTGCTGCGCTCGGTGAGCCGCTCCAGCGGCCACTTCGCCTCCGGCCTTGGCACAGTCGAGCTGACGGTGGCGCTGCATTACGTCTACAACACCCCCTTCGATCGCTTGGTGTGGGACGTGGGTCATCAGGCCTATCCCCACAAGATCCTGACCGGTCGGCGCGAACGCATTCACACCATTCGCCAGAAAGATGGCCTGCACCCCTTCCCCTGGCGGGAAGAGAGCGAGTACGACGTGCTCAGCGTGGGCCACTCCAGCACCTCCATAGGTGCTGCCCTCGGCATGGCGGTTGCCGCCGAGAGCGAGGGGCTGGGCCGCAAGGTGGTGGCCGTCATAGGTGACGGTGCCATCACGGCGGGCATGGCCTTCGAGGCCCTCAACCACGCCGGCGATGTCCACAAGGACATGCTGGTGGTGCTCAATGACAACGAGATGTCCATCTCCGAAAATGTCGGGGCGCTCAACAACCACCTGGCCAGGCTGATGTCCGGCAAGCTCTACACCACCATCCGCGAAGGCGGCAAGAAGGTGCTGGCGGGGCTGCCGCCGGTCAAGGAGCTGGCCAAGCGGGCCGAGGAGCACCTCAAGGGCATGGTGGTGCCAGGCACCCTGTTCGAGGAGTTCGGCTTCAACTACATAGGCCCCATCGACGGCCACGACATCCACGCTCTGGTCGAGACCCTGCGCAACATGCGCAACCTCAAGGGTCCCCAGCTGCTGCACGTCAAGACCAAGAAGGGCAAGGGCTACGAGCCCGCCGAGAAAGACCCCATCGGCTATCACGCCGTGCCCAAGTTCAACCCGGACGAGTGCGCCCTGCCCAAGAGTGCCGGCGGCAAGCCGACCTTCTCAGCCATCTTCGGCCAGTGGCTGTGCGACATGGCCGCCAAGGACGAGCGTCTGGTCGGCATCACCCCCGCCATGCGCGAGGGCTCGGGGCTGGTCAAGTTCAGCCAGCAGTATCCGGATCGCTACTTCGACGTGGCCATCGCCGAGCAGCATGCGGTCACCTTCGCCGCCGGCCTGGCCATCGCCGACAAGAAACCCGTGGTCGCCATCTATTCAAGCTTCCTGCAACGGGCCTATGACCAGCTGATCCACGACGTGGCGCTGCAGAACCTGCCGGTGCTGTTCGCCATCGACCGGGCCGGTCTGGTGGGGGCCGACGGCCCCACCCATCAGGGGGCCTTCGACATCAGCTTCCTGCGCACAGTGCCGAACATGGTGGTGATGACGCCGTCCGACGAGAACGAGTGCCGCCAGATGCTCTACACCGGCTATCAGTGCAACCAGCCTGCGGCGGTGCGCTACCCCCGTGGCAGCGGCTGCGGCAGCGAGATCATGAGCGAGATGCAGGCGCTGGCACTCGGCAAGGGCCGCGTCGTTCGTGATGGCAAGGGTACGGCCATACTGGCGTTCGGCACCCTGCTGCATCAGGCCAGGGCCGCCGCAGAGGCGCTGGACGCCACCCTGGTAGACATGCGCTTCGTCAAGCCCATGGACGAGGCGCTGGTGCTCTCCTTGGCCGCCACTCACGACCAGTTCGTCACCCTAGAAGACAACGCCATCATGGGCGGGGCAGGCTCTGCGGTGAACGAGCTGCTGATGCGTGCCAAGCATTGCAAACCGGTGCTCAATCTGGGGCTGCCGGATCGCTTCGTGGAACAAGGCACCCAGGAGGAGATCTATGCCCAGCTGGGGCTGGATGCCACGGGCATTCAGGCCAGCATAGAGGCCTGGCTGCAAGCCTGATCAAGCGGTTAACGCGATCAAACAAAAGAAGGGCGCCTGATGGCGCCCTGCTTGTTTTCTGCGTGTCTGACCTTTCTTACCCTTTGTAGATCTTCGGGTTAAACACATCCCGCAGCCAGTCACCCAACAGGTTGATGACCAGCACCAGCACCACCAGGCAGATGCCCGGGAAGGCGGTGATCCACCAGGAGCCGGAGAAGATGTAGTTGAAGCCCACGCTGATCAGCGACCCCAGCGACGGCTGATCCACCGGCATACCCAGCCCCAGGAAGGAGAGTGCCGCCTCACTCATGATGGCGTTCGCCACCTGCACGGTGGAGATGACCAGGATGGGCGACAGGCAGTTCGGCAGTATGTGGCGGAACATGATGCGCGGGGCACGGAACCCCATCACCTGGGCCGCTTCCACGTACTCCTTCTTCTTCTCAGCCAGCACGGAGGCGCGTACCGTCCGGGCGTACTGGGGCCACTCGGCGATGCCGATGATCACTACCAGCATCAGGATGGCGAACTTAGAGTAAAACTCGGAGCCAAAGGTCGCCTGGAAGATGGCGGAGATGATGATGGCCACCATCATGGTGGAGAACGACAGCTGCACGTCGGCAAAGCGCATCAGCAGGTTGTCGATGCGACCACCGAAGTAACCGGCGATAAGGCCGATGACGATGCCGAGCACCAGCTGCAGACCGACGGCAAACAGGCCTATGGTCAGCGAGATGCGGGCGCCATAGAGGATGGTGCTCCAGATGTCACGACCCTGGTTGTCGGTACCGAGCCAGAAGCGCGCCTCGCCCCCTTCCAGCCAGGAGGGAGGCAGCTCCGCATCCATCAGATCGAAGCTGGTCTGGTCATAGACGTTGTGCGGTGCCAGCCAGGGCGCCAGCAGCGCCGCCAGTACGAACACCACGAACACCGCAAAGCTGAACATGGCTACCTTGTCCCGCAGGAAGTAGTAGACGATGTCAGAGTTCTTGAATCGCGCCCAACGGCTTGGGCTTGCAGTTACAGCGTTAGTCATCTGTTACCCCTTGGCGGTCAGGTTGACGGTCGGGTTGATGAACCCGTAGAGCAGGTCGACCAGGGTATTGGTCACCACAAAGATAAGGCCCACGAAGATGACGTAAGCGGTGATCAGCGGGGTATCGACCCGGTGGATCGCCTCGAGGAACAGGAAACCGGTCCCCGGCCACTGGAACACGCTCTCGGTCAGTATGGTGTAGGCCACCATGGTGCCGATCTGCACGCCGCCGACGGTGATGACCGGCAGCATGGTGTTTTTGAGGGCGTGGCTGTAGTAGACCTTGTTGTTGTCCAGCCCCTTGGCACGGGCGAACTTCACGTACTCGGAGGAGAGCTGCTCCAGCATCTCGGAGCGTACCAGCCGGATGAACAGCGGCAGCATGATGGAGGAGAGGGAGACCGCAGGCAGGATCAGGTGCAGTATGCCGTCCCAGGTAAAGAAGCCCGACTCCCAGCCCAGCAGGTTGTAGGTCTCGCCACGGCCATAGGCCGGCAGCCAGCCCAGCTGGATGGAGAAGAGGTACATCAGCATGATGGCGGTCAGGAAGACCGGGATCGAGATGCCGATGCTGCTCACCGCCATGATGAGCTTGGTCAGGAAACTGCGCGGTCTTATCGCCGAATAGACCCCCAGCGGAATGGAGACCACGACGATGATGAGCGCAGCGGCAAACACCAGCTCAAGGGTAGCCACCAGCTTGTCGAGGATCACCTCGAGGGCCGGTCGCTTGAAGAAATAGGAGGTGCCCAGATCCCCTTGCACCGCGTTCTGCAAGAAGCGGCTGTATTTCACCAAAAAGGGATCGTTGAGGCCCATCTTGTCGCGCAGCTCCTGGCGCACGGACTCGGAGACGGATTGTCCCACCAGCTCGCGCAGCGGATCCCCCAGGTTGTCCTGGATGGAGAAGGCGACCAGGCTGATGACGAACATCACTATCACGGCCTGATAGAACCGTTTCAGCAGGAATGTAAACATGCTTGTCCTTCTACGTGGCCTGTGTCTTGGCACAGGCTTCTGTTAATGACGGGGCACCCATGGGCGCCCCGCCAGGTCCTTCCTTAGCGCTTCACTTACTTGTTGACCACCAGGTCACCCAGGTAAGGGAAGTTCATCACGTTGACCACCGGCTTGATGTCGACGTTCTTCTTGGCACCGTAGGCCAGGTCTTCCCAGTGCAAGGGCACGTAGGCAGCGTCGTCGATCAGCATGGCTTCCACCTTCTGCAGGATGGCGGCACGCTTGGCCGGATCGGTTTCGGTGTTCGCTTCCATCACCATCTTGTCAGCCTCTGCGTTGGCATAACCGCCGCAGTTGTACTGACCCATGCCGGTCTTGGCATCCTTGGTGAAGGTCAGGAACTCGAAGAAGTTCGCACTGTCTTCGGTGTCGGAGTGCCAGCCGATCAGCTGCATGTCGGCGGCGCACTTGTCAAACTCGGGCCAGTACTGGGCCACCGGCATGGTCTTCAGATCCACCTTGATGTTGATCTTGGACAGCATGGCGGAGACGGCCTGGGCGATCTTGACGTCGTTGACGTAGCGGGCAGCCGGGGAGATGAAGGTCATCTTGAAGCCCTTCTCGTAACCGGCTTCCTTCATCAGCTCCTTGGCCTTGGCCAGATCATACTGGGGCTTGAGCGCCTCGTTGTAACCGGCATAGCCTTTCGGGCTCAGCTGGCCAGCGGGGGTACCGAAACCCTTGTTGATCTTGTCGACTATGCCCACCTGGTTGATGGCGTAGTTGATTGCCTGACGCACGCGCTTGTCTTTGAGCGCCGGGTTGGTGTTCTGGTTCAGCTCGATGATGATGGCGCGGGTACCGGACAGGGTCACCAGCTGGGAATCCTTGCCGTTCTTCACGCGCTCCAGATCGTTCGGGGCAACCGGGTAGATCATGTCCACGTCACCACCCAGCAGGGCGGCTACGCGGGTCGCGTCTTCCTTGATCGGCACCACGGTCAGGTTCTGGACGTTGCCCTTGGAGGCCTTGTCCCAGTAGTTGGCGTTGCGGGCATACTCCAGCTTGACGCCCTGCTCGCGGAACTTGACGCTGAACGGACCAGTACCGGAAACATGGGTAGAGGCATAGGAGTCGCCGTTCTTGACGATGGCGGCCTTGTCCTTGCCGGCTTCATCCTTGCCGCTGTAGAACTTGGAGTCCATCGGGAAGATGTAGGTGACGGTCTGCAGCACCAGCGGGAAGGGCTTGGCGGTGACGAGATCCACGGTGAAGTCATCCACCTTCTTGGCTTCGGCGATGGGGTCGAAGATCGCCTTGAAGTCCGGGGAGGCCTTCAGACGGTTGACGGTCCATACCACGTCATCGGCGGTGAAGTCGTTGCCGGAGTGGAACTTGACACCCTTGCGCAGGTGGAAGCGGACGGTCTTGTCGTCGATGCGCTCATACTTCTCGGCCAGACGCGGCTCGAATTGCAGATCCTGGGTGTAACGCATCAGGGGATCGAACACCAGGTGAGACATCTCCAGGGTCTGACCGGAGAGCTGCTCCTGCGGGTCCAGCGAGGTGGCGTCAGAGGCGACGGCAACCTTGATGTCGGCGGCAGAAACGTTGAACGCGAGACCAGCGGCGAACAGCGCCATGGCGATCTTGGATAATCCTTTCTTCATGTCTTTCTCCATGCTTTTGGCTTTTTATTGACAGACAAACCGGCGAACCGGTGCTTTCCTAGCTTGCGATTTCCAGCCCCTCGCGGGACATTCCCTTAAATTCCGGCATGAGGGAGATCAGCTTGCGGCTGTACTCATGCTCGGCATTGGTAAAGAGTTTTTCGGTCTCCGCCACCTCCACCAGGTGGCCGTGCTGCATCACGCCGATGCGATCGCACATCTGGCGGATGACCGGCAGATCGTGGCTGATGAACAGCATGGTGAGCCCAAGCTCCTGCTGCAAATCCTTGAGCAGGTTGAGGATCTGGGCCTGCACCGAGACATCCAGCGCCGAGGTGGGTTCGTCGCAGATGAGGAAGCGCGGTCGGGTCGCCAGGGCGCGGGCGATGGAGATGCGCTGGCGCTGACCACCGGAGAACTCGTGGGGATACTTGACCCCGGCCCCGCGGCCGAGGCCGACGTGATCCAGCAGATCACTCACTATGCCCTCGATCTGGCTCTCGCTGCTCGCCAGTTTGTGGAAGCGGATCGGCTCGGCGATGATGTCACGCACCTTCATGCGCGGGTTCATCGAGGAGTAAGGGTTCTGGAACACCATCTGCATCTGGCGACGCAGCGGGCGGCGCTCATGCTCCCCTTTCAGGGCGGTGAGATCGATCCCCTCGAAGAAGATCTTGCCGGTATCGGGCGGATAGAGGCCTGTGATGGCGCGGGCTATGGTGGATTTGCCGGAGCCCGACTCCCCCACCAGACCGAAGGTCTCCCCTTCGAAGATCTCGAAGCTGATGTTGTTGCAGGCGCGCACGTACTGGCGGCGGCTCGGGAAGATGGAATCCTTGGTGACGAACTTCAGATCCACGTTCTCCACCCGCAGCAGGGCACCTTCATAGCTGCGCTCGTCCTGACTCTGGCCGAGCCAGTGGGTCTTGAGATCGATGCTGAGATCCGGCGCACCGGCATCCTCGATGTAGGAGACCAGGGGGAAGCGCACCAGCTTCACATCCGAGCGCGGCACCGCCGAGATGAGGCTGCGGGTATAGGGGTGACTGGGGCGACCCAGCACCTGTTCGGTGGTGCCGAACTCCACCAGATCCCCGCGATACATGACCGCCACCTTGTCGGTGACGTTGGAGACCACGCCCATGTCGTGGGTCACCAGCATGCAGCCCACCTGACGCTCCTTGCAGAGGTTGCGGATGAGCTGGAGGATCTGGTCCTGAATGGAGACATCCAGCGCCGTGGTCGGCTCATCGGCGATGATGAGCTCGGGATCCCCCGACAGCGCTATGGCGATGACCACCCGCTGGCGCATGCCACCGGAGAACTGGTGCGGGTACTGCTTGATGCGGATTTCCGGCTGCGGTATTCCGACCGCCCCCATCAGCTCGAGGGCCTTGGCAAAGGCGGCCTCGCGATTGAGGTCGGTATTGGCCAGTATGGTTTCCACCAACTGCTGTTCAACGGTGAACAGCGGATTGAGGGAGGTCATGGGATCCTGGAAGATGAAGCCGATACGGGAGCCACGGATGGCCCGCATCTCGTTCTGGCTCTTGCCGGAGATGAGCTCGCCGTTGAGGTAGATATCGCCACGGGCGATGCGACCGGGGGGGCTCAACAGATCGATGACGGCATTGCCTATGGTGGACTTGCCGGCACCTGATTCACCGACTACGCCGACGATCTCGCCTTTTTCCACGGAAAAAGAGAGATCCTTGACCGCGGCCAGCACCCCATAGCGGGAGGGGTACTCGATCCGCAAGTTTTTCACTTCGAGCAAGGACATGGTTACCTCTGCGGGGGACATCCGTCCCAAATAATTCGTCCGTAAATCAGCCGCAGATGCTGGTTGTGCCTTGGTACTTATGTTGAGAGCTTGTCTTGTGTAATAAACGCTCAATCCATGAGGCAGCCAAACCAGCGATCCGGGCGGGTTTTTTGCATTTTTTTGGAATAACCCGCGAGTAAGTTAGTCGGTTTGTCCGCGGGTGTAAATGATCCAGTTATACAATTTCGCAATACTTTGCGCAGATAACGCACTCGCCATTGGCGAAAAATGTCGACAAATATCACATTATCAGAGATTGTGATGGCAATGCGAGAGATTACCTTATTTAAACTTCAACAAAGATGTAACAAGCAATCGAATTCACTATTCAATACAGACTACGCGGCTTCGAATGAGTAGTGAATATTTATGTGAAATGATTTTTTAACGACAGCATATCTGGATGAAGGAAAACTAAGCAGAGATAAATAGGGTCAACTCAGAATGATCTGCCAGAGCCCAGTGCGCCGTCACCGGACAAGCCGGGGGGATTGCATACAAAAAGGCGCAGTCCCACCAAGGAACTGCGCCTGAAGCTTAATTGTATGGAAAGAGCGGGCAGACAGAGGATGACACTGCGCGGCATCGAGGGCCAAGCCCGCCATGACGGCCCTGACCGCCGACCCCGCCTTACCAGCGAGCCAGCAACTGCATGCAGAACAGGGCGAACAGACCGGCGATGAGATCATCCAGCATGATGCCGAGCCCGCCATGACGGCCCTGACCGCCGACCCCGCCTTACCAGCCAGCCAGCAACTGCATGCAGAGCAGGGCGAACAGACCGGCGATGAGATCATCCAGCATGATGCCGAGCCCGCCGTGAATGCGGCGATCGAACCAGGAGATGGGCCAGGGCTTGAGCACGTCGAACAGCCGGAACAGCACAAAGCCGGCCAGCACCCACTCCCAGCCAGCCGGAGCGGCAATCATGGTGACGCCGAAGCCTATCACCTCGTCCCAGACGATGGCACCGTGATCCGGCATGCCGATGGCATCGGTGGCCGCCTGGCAGATGCGAATGCCCGCCACGAAACCCACCGCCAGCAGGGCAATGAACCAGGGGGTCGGCAGACCGCTCACCAGCAGGTAGAGCGGAATGGCCACCAGGGTCCCCATGGTGCCCGGTGCCCTGGGGGAGAGACCGGCGCCAAAGCCCAGCGCCAGACAGTGGAGCGGGTTCTTCAGGCTCAGGCTGTTCAGCTCGGGCCTTATCTTGAAAAAGCTCATGCGAAGTGATCCCAGCCCTTGAGATGAAGCTCGACCGGCTGCTCATCCTGCACATAGTCGATGCCGGGGTCGCCGGCCTGGATGCGGCCGATGCGGGTGAACCTGACGCCACAGTTGGCCAGCGCCGTGTCCAGGGCACCGTGATGCTCTTGTGGCACCGTGAAGCAGAGTTCGTAGTCATCGCCGCCGGCCAGCGCCAGCTGCCAGGCATCCCGTGCGGGCACTGCGTCCTGCAACACGGGCGAGAGGGGCAGCAGGTCCAGATCGATCTGGGCCCGCACACCGGACGCCTTGAGGATGTGGCCGAGATCGGAAGTCAGGCCGTCGGAGAGATCCAGGGCGCTGCTTGCCAGCCCGCGCAGGGCCTGACCGGCCAGAATGCGGGGATGGGGATGATCGAGCCTGGGCAGCACGGCCGCCAGCTGGTTCTCATTGAGGGTGCGCTTGCCCAGCAGGTGGGAGAGCGCCAGGGCCGCATCCCCCAGGGTGCCGGTGACATAGATGCCGTCCCCTACCCTGGCGCCGCTGCGCATCAGGGCACGGCCGGTCGGCACCGATCCCTTCACCGAGACGGTGATGGAGAGTGGCCCGCGGGTCATGTCTCCCCCTACCAGGGCCACATTGTAATATTCGGCGAGCTCGAGGAACCCTTCCGCAAAGCCCGCGACCCAGGCCTCGTTGACGGCGGGCAGGGTCAGCGCCAGGGAGACCCAGCGCGGCTCGGCCCCCATGGCGGCGAGATCGGAGAGGTTGACCGCCAGCGCCTTGTAGCCCAGATCCACCGGATCCATGTCCGGGAAGAAGTGCACGCCGCTCACCAGGGTATCGGTGCTCACCGCCAGTTGGGTATCGGCGGGCAGGGTCAGCAGGGCGCAGTCATCCCCTGGGCCCATCACCACGTCCTTGCGGGCGTGGGGGACCTTGAAGTACTTCTCAATCAGCTCAAATTCACCCATACAGTAAAAAGCCAGCGGTTAAGCTGGCTCCTCTCTTAGATGCTGTTGATGCGCTTGCTGCGGCATCGTGATCAAGGCTCATCTGCTGCTCGGGCTCCTCATGTATCTCTAATACACTCCGGCCCCTGCGCTGCTCTTCACCTTGCTGACGACTTCTCGCGACAGAGCATCTATCAGCACTGAATGCTGATGGACGACGGGATCAACGCTTGGGCAGCGTCTTGATCACCTTGTCCAGTACACCGTTGACAAACTTGTGGCTGTCATCGGCGGCGAAGGCTTTGGCCAGCTCGATCGCTTCGTTGATCACCACGCGCGGCGGCACATCATCACGACGGGTCAGCTCGTAGGTCGCCAGACGCAGGATCGCCTTGTCCACCATGTCCACTTCTTCCAGCGGACGGGAGAGGAAAGGTGAGAACACCTTGTCCAGCTCGTTGCAGTGGACCGCTACCCCGAACAGCAGATCGCGGAAATAGCTCAGGTCCACACCCTTGGTGTCCTGATCGATCTTGAACTGCTCTTCGATGTCGCCCACGTTGGCCTGGGTCATCTGCCACTGGTAGATGGCCTGGGTGGCGCAATGGCGGGCCTTACGGCGCTCGGACGGTTTCAATGTACTTCTCCTCGTTACACGTCCAGTTGTTTCAGGACGTTGATCATTTCGAGCGCGCTCAGTGCAGCCTCTGCACCCTTGTTACCCGCCTTGGTACCGGCACGCTCGATGGCTTGTTCAATGTTTTCAGTGGTCAGTACGCCGAAGGCGACGGGAATGTCATACTCCATCATCACCTGGGCCAGCCCCTTGCCGTTCTCGCTCGCCACCAGTTCGAAGTGATAGGTGCCGCCACGGATGACGGTACCGAGCGCTACTATGGCGTCGTATTGACCGCTCTTGGCCAGCTTCTTGGCTGCCAGGGGAATTTCGACGGCACCCGGCACGCGCACCAGGGTGATATTGCTGTCCTGGACCTGGCCTTGACGCTTCAGCACGTCCAGCGCGCCGTTCACCAGGCTGTCATTGATGAAGCTGTTGAAACGGGCAACGACAATAGCAACACGCGCCTCGGGAGCGGCGATATTCCCTTCGATAATCTTCATTGGAAATCCTGTCTCTGTGCAATCAATAGGGGCCGGGGCCAAAAGTGCACGCATTCTAGCACAACAGAGCCGCGACAAAAAACCATGGCCGCAACGAGCGGCCATGATCGTCATTCAAGCCATCAGGGGCTTACTCGCCGACGTATTCCACCACTTCCAGACCGAAACCGCCGAGAAGAGGGGGATACTTCATCGAGCGAGTACCAAGGCGTTTACTCGCCGACGTACTCAACTACCTCAAGGCCGAAGCCGCTGACGAGGATGGTATTTCGTCAAGCGAGTACCAAAACGCTTACTCGCCGACGTATTCCACCACCTCAAGGCCGAAGCCGCCTAGGGCATGGTATTTCTTCGGCGAACTCAAGAGGCGCATCTTGCCGACCCCGAGCGCCTTGAGGATCTGGGAACCCACGCCGACCCGGCGCGAGGTGCCTTGCCACTTGGCCCCTTCCGGTGCCAGCCCCTTGTCGGCGGCTTCAAAGCCCTTGACCCGGGCCAGCAGCTCGGCACCCTGGGCTTCGGCCCCCAGGATCACCAGCACACCGCCCTCTTCGGCGATGCGGGCCATGGATTTGGGCAGCGGCCAGCTGCGGGCGCTGTGGCGATCCGTCAGCAGCAGATCGCTCAGCACGTCGTGCAGATGGACCCGCACCAGGGTCGGCAGGTCGGCCTTCACCTCGCCTTTCTTGAGGGCGAAGTGCACCTGGTTGTCGATGGTGTCGCGGAAGGTGACCAGATCAAACTCCCCGAACTCGGTGGGCAGCTTGCACTCGGCCACCTTCTCCACCGTGGTCTCGTGCTGGTTGCGGTACTCGATGAGGTCGGCGATGGTGCCGAGCTTGATGCCGTGCTGCTCGGCGAAGATCTCAAGGTCGGGACGGCGCGCCATGGTGCCATCCTCGTTGAGGATCTCGACGATGACGGAGGCCGCCTCGTAACCGGCCAGACGGGCCAGATCGCAGCCCGCTTCTGTATGGCCGGCACGGGTCAGCACACCGCCATCCTGCGCCATCAGCGGGAAGATGTGGCCAGGCTGCACCAGATCGGCGGCCTTGGCGTTCGGTGCGACGGCGGCCTGTACGGTGACGGCGCGATCGGCGGCGGAGATGCCGGTGGTCACACCCTCGGCCGCTTCTATGGTCACGGTGAAGGCGGTGGAGAACTGGGCGTTGTTGCGATCGACCATCAGCGGCAGCGCCAGCTGCTTGCAGCGATCCCGGGTCAGGGTCAGGCAGATTAAGCCCCTGCCGTAACGGGCCATGAAGTTGATATCCTCCGGACGGACACAGGAGGCGGCCATGATGAGGTCCCCTTCGTTCTCCCTGTCTTCGTCATCCATCAGGATCACCATCTTGCCCGCCTTGATATCGGCAATGATTTCCTGGGTTGTGCTCAGCGCCATGGGCTACTCCATCAACATGCTTGGGGAATTGAGCCTGCCGGCTCGGCTTGATACTGCATCATTGTCTGCTAGATGGGGGCGCGGGGCCCCATTTCAATCGGAGCGGGATCACAGAACCGTATTTTGCCCGCTCGCCTGCCTGTCAGATAAACCCGGATCGGGCCAGGGTCTCCAGGGTCAGGCTGGATCCGCCCTGCTCCTGCGCCCTGCCCTGCATCAGTCGCTCCAGATAACGGGCGATTTGATCCACCTCCAGGTTCACCCTGTGGCCCGGTTTCCAGCGCGTTATGGTGGTCTCCTGGGCGGTGTGGGGCACTATCGTCAGGCGGAACAAGTCCCCCTGCACGGCGTTGACCGTCAGGCTGATGCCATCCACCGCAATCGACCCCTTCTCGGCGATGTAGCGGGAGAGCTCCGTCGGCGCCTGGATCCAGTACTCGATGGCGCGGCCGCTGCTGGACTTGCTCTTCACCTCGCCTATGCCGTCCACATGGCCAGAAACCAGGTGGCCGCCGAGGCGGGAGCTCGGCATCAGCGCCTTCTCGAGGTTCACCGGATCCCCCACCTTGGCCTCGGCAAAGCCGGTGCGAGAGAGCGTCTCAAGGGAGACGTCCGCGGTGTAGCTGTTGTCCCCCAGGGCCACCACGGTCAGGCAGACGCCGTTGGTGGCGATGGAGTCGCCCAGCTTGACGTCGCCAAAGTCCAGGGTCGGGGCATGGACTGTGAGGGCCATGTCATCCCCCTGGCGGCGCAGGGCGGCCAGGGTCCCCATGGCTTCGATAATTCCGGTAAACATGCAGATCACCTTGATAATGACGGGGCCGAATCGGCCCCGATAGACAGTGAAAAATCAGGCAATTTTCGCTGTGATGCGAATATCCTGCCCCACCAGGCGCACATCCTTGAGAGTGAGCTTGGGGGCCTGGAACAGCTTGGTCAACTCCGGCAGGTGGAACAGGCCGCGTCCCTCGTCCCCCAGCAGCTTGGGGGCCTGATAGAGCACCAGCTCGTCCACCAGCCCCTTGGCCAGCAGAGCGCCGCACAGCCTGGGGCCCGCCTCCACCAGCACAGAGTTGATGTTCTGCTTGGCCAGCAGCATGAAGAGGCTGACCAGATCCAGCTTGCCATCCAGCAGCGGCAGGGTCAGCTGCTGCACCCAGGCCGGCCAGTCCCCGTCGACCTTGTGACGGGCCAGCAGCACGGGGCCCTCGCTCTGGAACAGGGGCAGGTCCGGGGTGAGCCGGTTTTGGGAATCGACGATGACCCGCAGCGGCTGGCGCAGGGTCTCCCTGGGATAGCTGGCCTTGACCGAGGCCGGCAGCTCGTCCCAGCGCACGTTGAGGGAGGCGCCGTCGGCCAGCACCGTCTCGGCGCTGGAGAGCACCGCATCGTGGCGGGCACGCAGCCGCTGCACGTCGCGGCGCGCCTCCGGGGAGGTGATCCACTGGCTCTCGCCGCTCGCCATGGCGGTGCGACCGTCCAGGCTGGCGCCGAGCTTGACCGTCACCTGCGGGAAGGCGGTGCGCATCCGCTTGAAGAAGCCCGGGTTAAGGGCCTCGGCCTCGGCGCTGAGCAGGCCGAAGTCGGTCTTGATGCCCGCCTCGGAGAGCATGCGCAGGCCGCGTCCCCCCACCTGGGGATTGGGATCCACCATGGCGGCGACCACCCGGGTCACGCCGGCCTTGATCAGCGCCTCGGCGCAGGGGGGGGTGCGACCGTGATGGGAGCAGGGCTCCAGGGTCACATAGGCGGTGGCGCCGCGGGCCTCTTCACCGGCGGCATGCAGGGCATAGACCTCGGCATGAGGTTCACCGGCACGCTGGTGCCAGCCCTCCCCCACCACCACGCCGGCCTTCACCAGCACGGCGCCCACACAGGGATTGGGGGCCGTGGTGTAACGGCCGCGGCGGGCCAGTTCGAGGGCCCGACTCATCCATTGGTAATCATCTTGACTAAACATCTGGGCTCCTCTGACATAACATCCCGGCTTTGCGCAGCATCGTAGGTTCGATTAGCGCAGCGTAATCGGACGCGGCAACATGGGTTAGCAGAAAGACTTACTTCTCCAGCTTGGCGATCTCTTCGCCAAACTCGCGGATGTCCTCAAACCTGAGGTAGGGGGAGCGAAGCGGATATCACCTTGCCCACCCGATAGCATTACTTCTCCAGCTTGGTGATCTCTTCACCGAATTCGCGAATGTCCTCAAACCTGAGGTAGGGGGAGCGAAGCGGATATCACCTTGCCCACCCGATAGCATTACTTCTCCAGCTTGGCGATCTCTTCACCGAATTCGCGGATGTCCTCGAAGCTACGATAGACGGAGGCGAAGCGGATATAGGCCACCTTGTCCAGGCTCTTGAGCTCATCCATCACCAGGTTGCCCACCAGCTGGGAGGCGACTTCGCGCTCGCCGGTGGCACGCAGCCGGGACTTGATGTGGTTGACCCCCTTTTCGATGGCCTCCATGCTCACCGGCCGCTTCTCCAGGGCCCGCAGTATGCCGGCCCGCAGCTTGTCTTCATTGAAGGGCTCGCGGGAGCCGTTGGACTTGATGACACGGGGCATCACCAGCTCGGCCATCTCGAAGGTGGTGAAGCGCTCGTGGCAGAGCAGGCATTCACGACGGCGGCGCACCTGATGGCCTTCTGCCACCAGACGGGAGTCGATCACCTTGGTATCAACGGCACTACAGAAAGGGCAATGCATCTGACCTCCGGCGTTAACGGAAAAGGCACCTGCCCCGCGGGGTCAGGATCTTGGCCGGCCAGTGTAGCACGGCCATCCAAAGCCGGTAAAAGCCCAGAAAAAACAATGCCACCCTAAGGTGGCATTGGTCTCAAACCAGACTGTCTGGCCGATCAGGCATAGACAGGGAAGCGGCGGCAGATGTCCAGCACCTTCTCGCGCACTGTGGCCAGCACGGCGTCGTTGTCGTGGTTGTCCAGCACGTCGCAGATCCAGTTGGTCAACTGGATGGACTCGGCTTCCTTGAAACCACGGCGGGTGATGGCCGGGGTACCGATCCGCACACCGGAGGTGACGAAGGGGGAGCGCGGGTCATTCGGCACCGAGTTCTTGTTGACGGTGATGTTGGCCTTGCCGAGCGCGGCATCGGCGTCCTTACCGGTCAGCTCGCGGCCGATCAAATCAACCAGCATCAGGTGGTTGTCGGTACCGCCGGAGACAATCTTGTAACCGCGCTCCATGAAGGTGGCGGCCATGGCCTTGGCGTTCTTGACGACCTGGGCCTGGTAGGTCTTGAACTCGGGCTCCAGTGCTTCCTTGAAGGCCACGGCCTTGCCGGCGATGACGTGCATCAGCGGGCCGCCCTGACCACCCGGGAAGACGGCGGAGTTCAGCTTCTTGTACAGATCTTCGTCGTCAGCGGCGGAGAGGATCAGACCACCACGGGGACCGGCCAGGGTCTTGTGGGTGGTGGAGGTGACCACGTGGGCGTGGGGCACCGGGTTCGGGTAGACGCCTGCGGCAATCAGACCGGCCACGTGAGCCATGTCGACGAACAGGTAGGCACCGATCTTGTCGGCGATTTCGCGCATGCGGGCCCAGTCGACCACGCCAGAGTAGGCGGAGAAGCCACCTATCATCATCTTCGGCTTGTGCTCAACGGCCAGGCGCTCCATCTCGTCATAGTCGATCTTGCCGGACTCATCGATGCCGTAGGGGATGATGTTGTACAGCTTGCCGGAGAAGTTGACCGGGGAGCCGTGGGTCAGGTGACCACCGTGGGCCAGGTTCATGCCCAGCACTGTGTCGCCCGGCTGCAGCAGGGCCATGTAGACGGCGCTGTTGGCCTGGGAGCCGGAGTGCGGCTGCACGTTGGCATAGGTGGCACCAAACAGTTCCTTGGCGCGCTCGATGGCCAGGGTTTCGACCACGTCGACGTACTCGCAACCACCGTAGTAACGCTTGGCCGGATAGCCTTCAGCGTACTTGTTGGTCAACTGGGAGCCCTGGGCTTCCATGACACGGGGGCTGGTGTAGTTCTCAGACGCGATCAGCTCGATATGTTCTTCCTGACGACGGGTTTCGTCTGTGATGGCCTGCCACAGCTCTGGATCATAGCCGGCGATGGTCATGTCACGTTTCAACATCCGTTTATCTCCTGAAAATCGTTTGCGCGATAGGTGAAGTGGGCCCGCGCATTGTAACGTGAGCTGGATCAAAGAGACAGTCCAACCACCCAAAAACTTGTTTATAAAATGTAAAATACGTCGCAATTTTCGAAGCCGGAAACCCCTCTTCCCCCTCGCCTCTCGCGGGGCCCGCGTGCCCTCCGCCGACTTGCCCCCTCCTGGATCGCCCGACATTCCTCTCTGACCCGCCCTCCGAGTCCTCCCCAACGGAGGGCAAAAACCAGAGCCAGATCATGGATATAGCATTTACTAACAGATAACATCTTTAGACGGTACAACGGCTGCGAAGCCTGGCGAGCGGCCATGGGCTGGCAACGGCAGGGCCCTTTGGCGCACAGGGTCACACCAGAGCCCTGCATTTGCCTCTCTCACCACAAGGGGAAACGCCATGATGGATCATCTGATGCTGTTCGTGATTGTCGCTGTCTTTGCCATCTTCTACTGGGTCTACTACACCGGCAGCCGCAAGGGAGTCTGTACCGCCAACTGGGAGACACTGCCCACCCGGGAGCAGTACCTGGCGGCCCACCCCGAGGCCGTCGATGGAGATCTCATCTTCTGCATCCATTGCGGCCATCATCAGCAGCTCGAGGTGGGGGTGGTGCACCAGACCGACTACCGGCGCCAGCACATCTGCCCCCGCTGCAAGCAGGCGCTCTATAGAGACGAGACGTAAAGAGAGTAGGGGCGGGTCAGCCGCAGGTGGCAGGTCAACCTGAGGCTAATGTGGGGTCGTCAGGTGCCTCTCCTGCCACGCCTTGAGCGTCGCCACCGCCGCATCAAACTCCCCGGTCAGCCCTGCCGGATCAGCGTCACCCGCCTCCAGGGCGGCGCACTGCGCGGCAAAGTCATCCAGCCCGAGCGCCAGGGCACTGCCCTTGAGCTTGTGGGCCATCCCCTTGCGCTCTCCCCCCTCGCACCGCACCAGCGCGGCCACCAGCGCCGCCCCCTGGGATTCAAACAGTCCGATGAGCTGACGGATGCGCTGGCTGCCGAGCAAGGCCAGATCGGCGTCCAGCACGGGATTGGCGGCCTGGGGGGCGGGCGGGCTGACGGCGCCCTCCCTCGCGCCCGGCGGGGCCTGCGTTGTCTCTCCCTGGAACTGGCGGTCGATGGCGCTGGCCAGCGCCGCCAGGCGCACCGGTTTGCCCACAAAGTCCGCGAAGCCCGCCTCCAGACAGAGACGGATATCCTCGGGATACATCTGGGCCGAGATGGCGATGGCGGGCAGGGGGCGCTCGTGCACCTCCTCGCTGATGGCGGCCAGATCCTCGCGCAGGGTCAGACCGTCCATGTCCGGCAGACTGATGTCGAGCAGCGCCAGATCGAAACCCCGCTCCGTCACCCGCGCCAACGCAGATCGCCCGTCTTCCGCCAGGGTGACACTGTGGCCTAGGCGCACCAGCATGCCCTCGGCCACCAGCCGGTTGATCTCGTTGTCCTCCACCAGCAGGATGTCGCGCGGCTGGCCGAGGTGCAGCGGCTGGGCCGCGGCCGGCAACTGGGCGGCCGAGCGTTGCAGGGGCAGGCTGAAGCTGAAGCGGCAACCCTCCCCGGGGCGGCTGTCGAGGTGCAGCTCACCCCCCATGGCGGCCACCAGCTTGCGACTGATGGCAAGCCCGAGTCCGGTGCCCCCCTGATGCCCCATGTCCCGCTTGCGCTGGCGGAACGCCTCGAATACCGCCTCCTGCTCATGCACAGGAATACCGGGGCCGGTATCGCTCACCGCAAACAGGATACAGGGCTCGGCGCAGGGGCCACCGCATGGGAGGGGGCTCACCTCGAGGCAGATCCGCCCCCTGGCGGTGAACTTGACCGCGTTGCCCAGGAGGTTCGCGAGCACCTGACGCAGCTTGCCCAGATCCCCTTCCACCACGGGGGGCAAAGTGGGGGCGTATTCCAGTACCAGGGCCACTCCTCTGGCCTCTGCCTTGGGCCTGAACAGGGCGCTCAGCTCATCCACCAGCTGATGCAGCGGGAAAGGTTCCCGGCGCGCCTCCAGGTGGCCCGCCTCGATTTTGGAGTAGTCGAGGATGTCATTGAGGATCTCCAGCAAGGATTCGCCACTGTGCTCGATGGCGGCGAGATAGCGCCGCTGGGTTTCGCTCAGGTGGGTATCTTCCAGCAGGGTCAGCCCCCCCAGAATGCCGTTCATGGGGGTGCGAATTTCATGGCTCATGGTGGCGAGGAAGACCGACTTGGCCCGGTTGGCCTGCTCCGCCTCGGCGCGGGCCAGGCGCTGATTCTCCACCTCCTCGTTGAGACGCTGGTTGGCGTGGCTGAGCTGCACAGTCCGCTCCACCACCCGTGACTCCAGATCCCGCTGATAGCGGCCCAGCTCGACGGCATTGTCACGAAACACCTGCAGGGCCCGCCCCAGCTCCGCCAGCTCGTCACGGCCCGTCCCTGCGATCGGGTCCAGAGGGGCCAGATCCCCGCGCGCCAGCCGGCTCATCCCCGCCACCGCCCGTTGCAGCGGCCAGACGATGCGGCCGTAGACCATGCGCCACATCAACAGCATCAGCAGCACCAAGGTAAGCAGACCTATCCCCATCAGAGCCTGCTCCAGCAGCCTGAGACGCTGGCTTAACGCCTGCTGGCTCTCTCCCAGGGAGTCGCGGGCACGGCTTACCAGCTCACCGACCTGCTGGTTGAGGCTGCTCATCAAGGCCTCATTGGCGCTGGCCAGCACCCGCAGCGCCTCTCCCTTGCCGAGCCAGTCGCTGCGCAGCTGCACCAGCTCGTCGCTCTGCGCCAGCAGGGTCAGCGCCTGCTCCACCCCCTGGCGGCGGGCCGGATCCGTCACAGCCCCGGCCCGCAGCTGCAAGATCGCCAGCTCTCGTTGCCCCTCCTGCAACAGCGTCTGCAAGCGCTCCTGCCGTTCGCTGCGCCACATCTCCTCGATGCGCTGCTGCTGCATCAGGGTGCGATGACGCAACTCGGTCATCTGCTCCAGCCAGTCGAGATCCTGCTCCAGCAAGCGGTCCAGCGTCCGGGCTGCCTGCCCCCCTTGCTGTTGGTAGAGGGAGCCCAGCCCCGCCACCATCACGGTTTCGGCATTCTCCATCTGGCTGCGCGCCAGCTCGGCGATCTGCCCGGCCGCCGCCACCAGGCGGGCCCGCTGTGCCTCGCCCTGGGCCATCAGAGTCAGGCGCTCCCCCACCAGCCAGCCCTGCTGGCCCAGATTGCCGATGATGCTCTGGCTGAGCTGATCGAGGGTTGTTGAACCCTGTCCACGGCCAAGTTGTGCCAGCACCTGCTGCAGCTGTTGTCCCTGCAGGGTGAGCAAGCGCCCCTGATGCTCCCGCTCCTGCTCACTGGTCGCAGTGGCCAGCAACCTTGAAGCGCTCTGGATCTCGCCGCTGAGGCGAGAGAGCGTGCGGGCCAGCTCCTGATCGGCCAGGGTCTGCTGCACTCCCTGCTCCAGCTGGCGCAGATGGCTAAGCCCTACCCAGCCCAACAGGGAGGCACTCAGGGTCAGCAACGCCATCAGGGAGAAGGCCAGCAGCAACTTGCCACCCAGGCCGGAAAAGATTCTCACGCTCAGCACCTTGGTTGTGGTCGGCTTTGACCGGATAATGCGGGCCCACACTTTAACAAAACCCCGGGTCATGCGAAGCGTCTATCTCTCCCTCTTGCTCATGCTGCTCCCTGGCCCCCTGCTCGCCTTCGAGGTGGACCACTGGCCCGCAGGCGAGTTCGGCGGCCAGCCCGTGCGCCTTCACTGGCCAGAACCCGCCCCTCTCCAATCCCCCCTGACCCTGTGCGCCCTCTATCCCCATCTGCGGGACGCCTACTGGCTCTCGGTCAATCAGGGCATGGTGGAAGAGGCGACACGGCTGGGGGTCAGCTTGCGGATCCACGAGGCGGGGGGCTACGGCGCCCTGGCAGAGCAGCGGCAGCAGTTGCAGCAGTGCCTGAGGGAGGGGAGCGACGCCATACTGCTCGGCGCGGTGAGTTATGAGGGGCTGAGGGAGGCTGTCGTTGCCAGCCCGCTGCCGGTATTCGGCCTGGTCAACGATCTGCCCGGCGGTCTGGTGCGGGCCAAGGTGGGGGTCTCCTGGTACCAGATGGGCTGGCAGATGGGCCACTGGCTGGCGCGGCGCCACCCCGCCGGCAGCAAACCCGTCTCGGTCGCCCTCTTCCCCGGCCCGCAGGCGAGCGGCGGCAACAACTTCGTGGAGCCGGGCTTTGCCGACGCCATCCAGGGGAGCGCCATCAAACTGGTCACCACTGCCCGCGGTGACAACAGCCGCGAAATCCAGCGCACCCTGGTGCAGCAGACCCTGGCCCGCCACCCGGACCTCGACTATCTGGTGGGGGGGGCCATCGCCGCCGAAGTGGCGGTGAACGAGCTGGCCCAGCGCCATCTCGACAGGCCCAGAGTGCTCAGCACCTACTTCAGTCACGGGGTGCAGCGCGGCCTGCGCCGGGGCAAGATGCTGGCGGCCAACAGCGATCAGATGCGGCTGCAGGGGCGCCTTGCGGTGGCTCAGGCGGTCTGCCTGCTACAGCATCCCGAGGCGGGCGAGCAGCAGTGCCCGCGGGTGATGGGCCCCCCCATTCTGACCCTGGATGGGCCCCTGGCCGACACCGCCAACTCTCTATCCGATGGGGCTTTTCGCCCCGTCTATCGGGTCGGTGCCGCCCCCGCCGATCATTAGCCCGGTCACCTGATTCAGGGGGCCAGCTCGCCGGCAAACAGATAGCCTTCACCATGGACGGTGACAAAGAGCTGGGGATCCCGGGGATCCGGCTCCATCTTGCCCCGCAGCCGCCGGATCAGCACGTCGATGGTGCGATCGCTCGGGCCATCGCCGCGATGGCTGATGAGGCTGAGGATCCGCTCCCGGCTGAGTACCCGCCCGGCATGGGCGACAAAGGCCACCAGCACTTCATATTCGGCCTTGGTCAGACGCACCGGCACCCCGTCCTTGCTGAGCTGGCGGCGGGGAATGTCAAAACGCCAGGGGCCAAAGCGCACCGCATCGTCAGCCGCTGCCAGCTCGTTCGGCGCGGCGGCAGCCAGCGAGATCCGCCACAGCAGATTCTTGACCCGCACCAGCAGCTCCCGAAGCTCGAACGGCTTGGTGACATAGTCATCGGCCCCCATCTCGAGGCCGACAATTCGGTCCACCGCATCGCTGCGGCCGGTGACCAGAATGATCCCCACAGTGCTGCGCGCCCTCAGCTCACGGGTCAGCAGCAGGCCATCTTCCCCCGGCAGGTTGATATCCAGCATCACCAGATCGACCGTCTGCTCCGCCAGCACGGCGCGCATCTCCTGGCCGTTTTCCACCGCCGTCACCCGATAGCCCTCCCGCTCGAAATAGCCGGTCAGCTTCTCGCGGGTCACCGCATCATCTTCAACAACCAGAATGTGGTAGCTCATGGGCAGGGTTCACGATGGTCGACAAGGGAGGATTATTCTATTCACATTTTGTCATAAATACCCCTATTTCATTAATTTCTGGCGACAGCCCTGTTCACAACGCCTCCCTATCATGGCCCCCATCAAAAAAGTGATGTGAGAGAGCATGATGAAAAAACTGTGGCACTTCCTGCGCACCCCCAGCCGTCGCTGGTCGGTACTGGCGCTGCTTCTGGTGGGCGTCGGCGTCACCCTCGCTGGCACCGTCGGCCTGCACTATGGCTTCGAGAAGACCAGCAGCCTCGAATTCTGCATCTCCTGCCACTCCATGAAAGACACCGTCTATCCGGAGTACAAGGAGTCCATCCACTTCAAGAATGCCTCAGGGGTACAGGCGGTTTGTACCGACTGTCACCAGCCGAAGGATTTCGTCGGCAAGGTGGCCCGCAAGATGGAGGCGGCCAACGACCTCTATCAGGAGTACATAGGCCACAGCATCGACACCCAGGAGAAGTTCGAGGACAGACGCCTGCATCTGGCCGAGAAGGTGTGGGCCCGGATGAGCAGCCAGAACTCCAAGACCTGCAAGTCCTGCCACAGCTACGACAACATGGATCACGCCAAACAGTCCCCGGCGGCTGCGCTGGCGATGAAAGATGCAGCGGCGAAGAACATGAACTGCATCGAGTGCCACAAGGGCATAGCCCACGAGCTGCCCAACATGGCGGGGGGCTTCCGGGCCACCTACGCCACCCTGGCCAGCGAAGCCCAGCAGGCGCCTGCCGGCGACACCCTCTACAACCTGGGTGAAAAAGATCTCTATGCCAGCGAACAGAGCACCGACCCGGTCGGCAAACTGCTGCCCGCCTCCCGCATCGAAGTGGTGGCCCGCAGCGGCGATCGCCTCAAGGTGACCATCGAAGGGTGGCGCGAGAGTGACGGCAAGGGCCGGGTGCTGAGCGAATACATGGGCAAGCGAGTCTTTGTCGCCAC
This sequence comes from Aeromonas rivipollensis, assembly GCF_037811135.1. Classification (NCBI taxonomy): domain Bacteria; kingdom Pseudomonadati; phylum Pseudomonadota; class Gammaproteobacteria; order Aeromonadales; family Aeromonadaceae; genus Aeromonas; species Aeromonas rivipollensis. The sequence goes on from NZ_CP149130.1 coordinate 3,469,004, forward strand.
CATCCGTGACGAGCTGAAAGCAAGCGAGAAAGTGCTCAAGCAGGAGACCGACAGCGCCACCCATATCCAGTGGGAGCAGGTGCAGGTGCAGGCCTGGGTCGATGGCAAGGGCTTTGAATCCTCGCTCAAGCCGATCTGGGATTATGCCGGCGAGATGTACAAGTCCACCTGCAACTCCTGCCACGGCGCGCCGGATCCCGCTCACTTCACTGCCAACGGCTGGATCTCGGGGCTCAAGGCGATGTCTGCCTACTACCGCCTCAGCAAGGAAGAGGAGCGCACCCTGCTCAAGTACCTGCAAAACCATGCCGCCGATACCGGTGGTCAGGGCAGCCACTAATTCCGGATTCGAGTTCCGGATCCGAGAGAGGAATAACAAGATGATCAACATTTCCCGTCGTGGTTTTCTGGGTGGCTTGCTGGCCAGCGGTGCCTCTGCCCTCATCGGCCCCTCCCTGCTCGGTCGCGCCGTGATGGCTGCCGAGTCTGGCGACAAGCTGGTGCAGTCCGGCTCCCACTGGGGCGCCTTCCGTGCCCGGGTCGTCGATGGCCGCTGGGTCGAGACCCTGCCGTTCGAGCATGACAAACACCCCACCGACATGCTCAAGGCCTTGAGTGAGGTGGTCTACAACCCCTCCCGCATCCGCTGTCCCATGGTGCGGCTGGACTGGCTGCGCAAGGGCCACCAGTCCGACACCAGCGAACGCGGCCAGAACCGCTTCGTGCGGGTCACCTGGTCCCAGGCGCTGGACTTCTTCTATCACGAGCTGGAGCGGGTGCAGAAAACCCATGGCCCGAGCGCCCTCTATGCCGGTCACTCCGGCTGGCAGTCGGTGGGCAAGCTGCACTCCGCCGGCGCCATGCTGGGACGCGCCATGAACCTGCACGGCACCTATCTGGCCAAGGCCGGTGACTACTCCACCGGCGCCGCCCAGGTGATCCTGCCCCACGTGGCGGGCGCCATGGAGGTATATGAGCAGCAGACCTCCTGGCCGCTGGTGCTGGAGCACAGCAAGACCATCGTCATCTGGGGGTCTGACCCCATCAAGAACCTGCAGGTGGGCTGGCTGGTGCCGGATCACAGCGTCTACGACTACTGGGCACAGCTCAAAGAGAAGGTGGCCAAGGGGGAGATCCGGGTGATCAGCGTCGACCCGGTCAAATCCAAGACACAGAAATACCTCAATTGCGATCAGGTGACCCTGAATCCGCAGACCGACGTGCCGCTGATGCTGGGCATAGCCCACAGCCTCTACAGCGAGAAGCGCCACGACGAGGCGTTCCTGAAGAACTACACCACAGGTTTTGACAAGTTCCTGCCCTACCTGCTGGGCACCAAGGATGGTCAGGTGAAGGATGCCGAGTGGGCGGCCGCCATCTGTGGCGTACCTGCCGAGACCATCCGCGAGCTGGCTCGCGCCATGAGCAGCGGCCGTACCCAGCTCATCGGCGGCTGGTGTGTACAGCGCATGCACCACGGCGAGCAGTACGCCTGGATGCTGGTGGTACTGGCCTCGATGATTGGCCAGATCGGCCTGCCGGGGGGCGGTTACGGCTTTGGCTGGCACTACAACGGGGCGGGCACCATCACCTCCAGCGGCCCCATCATGTCCGGTTTCAGCTCGGTCATTCCAGGGGTCAAGCCGCTCCATGACGGCGACTGGAAGGGCTACTCCAAATACATTCCGGTGGCCCGTTTCGTCGACTGTATCCTCAATCCGGGCAAGACCATCGCCTTCAACGGCCAGACCATCACCTACCCCCACATGAAGATGGCGGTGTTCTGCGGCAACAACCCCTTCCACCACCAGCAGGATCGCAACAAGATGGTCGCTGCCTGGCGCAAGCTGGAAACCGTGGTCAGCATCGATCACCAGTGGACCGCCAGCTGCCGCTTCGCCGATATCGTGCTGCCCGCCACAACCACCTACGAGCGGGATGACATCGAGCAGTGGGGTTCTCACTCCAATGCGGGCATTCTGGCCATGTACAAGGTCGTGGAGCCGCTGTTCGAAGCGCGCGATGACTACGACATCTTCGCCGATCTCTGCCGTCGCTTCGGTCGCGAGGCCGAGTTCACCGGCGGCAAGAGCAAGCTGGAGTGGATCCAGAGCATCTATGACGACGCCCGTCTGCAGGGTCGCGGCATCGGCATCCGTCTGCCCCGTTTCAGCCAGTTCTGGCACGGCGAAGGCTTCGTCAGCTTCCCGGCTGGCCAGCCCTGGGTGCGCCACGCCTCGTTCCGTCAGGAGCCGGATCTGGAACCGCTCGGTACCCCCTCTGGCCTTATCGAGATCTACTCCAAGACCATCGCCGACTACGGCTATGGGGATTGCCCGGGCCACCCGGTCTGGATCGAACCCTACGAGCGCTCCCACGGCGGGCCGGGCAGCGCGCGTTTCCCGCTGCACCTGCAATCCTGCCACCCGGACAAGCGGCTGCACAGCCAGCTCTGCTCCTCCGACAACTACCGCGCCACTTACACTGTGCAGGGTCGCGAGCCTGTCTATATGAACCCGCAGGATGCCGAATCCCGGGGCCTCAAGGACGGGGATCTGGTGCGGGTGTTCAACGGTCGCGGTCAGGTACTGGCTGGTCTGGTGGTAAGCGATGACTACGCTCCCGGCGTGGTCAGGATCCAGGAGGGGGCCTGGTATGGCCCGCAAGAGGGCGGCAAGGTGGGCACCCTCTGTACCTATGGGGATCCCAACGTACTGACCGCCGACATCGGCTCCTCCAGCCTGGCACAGGCCACCACGGCCCATACCGCGCTGGTGGAAATCGAGAAGTTCCGCGGGCAGGCACCTGCCGTCACCGCCTTCGGCGCGCCGGAATCGGTCAAGGGCATCGACCCCATGTTCCCGGCACTCTGACCCCGGGGGGACGAAAGCGCCCCCTTGAGTTTCCTTTATTTTTAAAGTCGTTAGAATCGGGAGCCATCAAGGCTCCCGATTGCCATCCACGGAGGAAAAATGCAGGAATTCATGGCTACCAGCGAACGCCGGGCCCAACTCTACTGGTGGTTTTCCACCCTGTTTGCCACCGAACTCAGTGATGAGCAGATCGCCGAATATGACACCTATGACGTGCGAAGCTTCCTGAAAAGCCTCTCCACTCTGGATCCCATGCGCGAGGCCGTGGCCGAGCTCAACGAGGCCATAGCCCGCCTGCTGGTGCGCCCGGATCGCCAACTGGAACTCGCTGCCGACTTCGCCGGCCTGTTTCTGGTGGATCCCAAACAGGGTGCCCTGCCCTACGAGTCCCTCTACCGGGGCGATGCCAAGTTGCTGATGCAGGCCCCCATGGCCGAGATGCAGGCTCGCCTCGATCGCCTCGGCATCAATGTCAGCGATAAATACAAAGAGCCTGCGGACCATCTGGCCATAGAGCTGGATCTGATGGGCAACCTCATCATCCGTGCGGCGGAAGCGACCACCGCCGCCCAGCGGGAGAGCTGGCTCGGGGAGCAGGAAGCGCTGCTGCACGAGCATCTGCTCGCCTGGTTCCCGCGCTTCGAGGCCGCTTGCCGCGCCGCAGACCGGTTTGGTTTCTACGGTGCCAGCGCCCGCCTGCTGGGGGTCTTCCTCACCATGGATGCCAACTACCTAAGCCTGGTCAAGCCGGCGCAGTCTGCCGACTAAGCCTCGCATGAAAACAGCCCTGCTTCTTATTGCATGCTGGCTGCTGGCCCTGATCCCGCTGGATCAGGGCCTGACCCCCCTCGCCGTCCTGCTGTTTCACCCGGACAGGGAACTGTACGGCGCCGCCCAGCTCACCGGCTTTGGCGGTATCCTGCTCACCCTCTACCTTGCCAATCTCGGTGTCGAGGTGGTGCTGCGCCGCCGATTCCAGATAGCGGGCATGCTGACCCTGCTGGTGGCCTGGGTAGACTTCATCAACAGCAGCGGCAGCGAGTCGCACTTCCTGCTGCTCTACCTGCTGGCCCTGCCGTTCCACCTGCTCGGCTGGCTGGTACTGGTGCGCGGCATTCAGGCATTCGGCCGCCAGAAAGGCTGAGATCCCGTTGATTTAACATCACTCCCAGACTTTTTCTCCCTCTTGAAACTTCCTGCCATACTGTCACAGTCATCTAAATGACAAAGAAATCAATTCAGGAGCCGCCATGGAAAAAGTGCTACCCGAATCGGTTCAGACACTGCATTTGTCAGGCCCGTTATCCCTTCATGAATGGCAACAACTGCTCGAGCTGGCACCCTTTGGGATAGGGGTCTTCGATCGTGACTTCAGGTGCCGTGGCGTCAACGGTATCTTCACCGAGCTGAGCGGTCTGACCCAGGGGGATCACCTCGGCAAGACCCTGTTCGACATCACGCCGGCCCAGGCCCCCATGCTGCTCCCCCGGCTTAAGCAATTGCTCAATGGCGCCCCCCGGGCCGAGCTGGATCTGGGCTGCATCCATGTCTCCCGCCCCGGCGGGCCGAGGCGCTGGCAGATGAGCTGCAGCCCCCTGATGGATGCCGCCGGGATCTTCAATGGCATCTTCCTCATCGCCCGCGATCTCACCCAGGATCCCCGCGCCTATCTGGGAACGACCCGCTTCACCGGGGAGATCCAGGAGACCAGCAGCCAGCACGCACAGCGGCTCTACCAGGCGGAGGCCAGGCTTCACCACCTCTCCTATCACGACCCCCTCACCGATCTTGGCAACCGCAACCTGCTGCAGGAGCGGCTCGAACTGGAGATAGAGACGGCCCGCCTGAACAAGCAGGCCCTCGCCCTGCTGTTCATCGATCTCGACGGCTTCAAGCTGATCAACGACAACCTGGGGCACAGCGCTGGGGATCTGCTGCTCAAGCTGCTGGCACAGCGCATCCGCCACAGCCTGCGCCCGGGGGATCTCGCCATCCGGCTAGGCGCAGACGAGTTTCTGGTGCTGCTTCCCGACATCCGGCAGCCCCAGGATCTGGTGGCGCTGATCGAGCGGCTGCAACACCGGCTCCACGATCCGGCCGACATAGGGCAGGAGCGGGTGAGGCTCTCGGCCAGCATAGGCGTCGCCCTCTACCCGGATCATGGCCAGAGCCCGGACAGCCTCATCAGTGCGGCGGACAATGCCATGCATGAGGCCAAGCGCCGGGGCCGCAACGGCTATCTGTTCTACTCCCCCGACATGATGACCCAGATGAGGGAGCGGATGGCCCTGGAGCAGGGGCTGATCAAGGCCATGGAGCAGCAGCAGTTCCGCCTGCTGTACCAGCCCATGACGGATCTCGCCAATGACAGCCTCAGCGGCCTCGAGGCCCTGGTGCGCTGGCAGCACCCCAGCGAGGGCATGATCTCTCCCGCCCGCTTCATTCCGGTGGCCGAGGAGTGCGGTCTGATAGAGCAGCTGGGGGAATGGGTGATGCGCACCGCCTGCCAGCAGGGACAGAGGTGGCTGGCGGAAGGGTTCGCCGTGCCCAGGTTGTCCGTCAATGTGTCGGTCAGGGAGATGCGCTCCCCCGACTACGTGGACAGGGTCACCGCCATCCTGGCGCAGACCGGCTTCCCGGCAGAGCGGCTGGAGATAGAGGTCACCGAGAGCATCATCCAGAGCGTGGATCAGAGCCTGAGTCTCTTTACCCGCCTCAAGGCGCTGGGAGTACAGATCGCCATCGACGACTTTGGCACCGGCTTCTCCTCCCTGAGCCTGCTCAAAAGCCTGCCCATAGATCGCATCAAGATAGACAGGGCCTTCGTCCAGGCGCTGCCCGACGACAAGCACAGCCGGGAGCTGTGCCGCACCATAGTCAGCCTGGCCGACAGCCTCGGCATGGCGGTCACGGCGGAAGGCATAGAGACCCAGCCCCAGCGCCAGTTCCTGCAGTCTCTGCGCTGCGAGGAGGGCCAGGGCTACCTGTTCAGCCACCCCCTGTCAGAACCCCACATGACCTCCATGCTCGCCCCCCAGCGCTGACAACGGTCGCCTCAAGGGATCCAATGAAGAAGGGAGCACCAGGCTCCCTTCTCTTTATTCCCTTCAGCTTGCTCCCGTCAGGGCCCGCTCACAGGCGCCCCTCCTCCTCTCGTCGCTATCCAAAAGTCTAATTGCCCTCCCGTACCAAAGGTATAAGTTGTTACTCAATCATTACAAAAATGTATTCACAGGAGTGAGAGATGAGCGAGAGCAAGGTCTATCCGGTCAAGGCCCACATAGGTAGCGACGCCCTGCTGGACAAGGAAGGTTATGAAGCCATGTACCGGGCGTCGGTGCAGAACCCGGACGCCTTCTGGGGGGAGCAGGGCAAGATCCTCGACTGGATGACCCCCTACACCCGTGTCAAGAACACCTCCTACGATCCGGGTCATGTCTCCATCAAATGGTACGAGGATGGCCTGCTCAACGTGTCGGCCAACTGCCTGGATCGCCATCTCGCCGAGCGGGGTGACAAGGTCGCCATCATCTGGGAAGGGGACAACCCGGCCGAGGATCGCAAGCTGACCTATCGCGATCTCCACACCGAGGTGTGCAAGTTTGCCAACGTGCTCAAAGCCCAAGGGGTCAAGCGCGGCGACATGGTCTGCCTCTACATGCCCATGGTGCCGGAGGCGGCCATCGCCATGCTGGCCTGTACCCGCATCGGCGCCGTGCACAGCATCGTCTTCGGCGGCTTCTCGCCAGAGGCCCTCTCGGGTCGCATCATAGACTCGGGCTCCTCCATCGTCATCACAGCCGACGAGGGCCTGCGCGGCGGCCGCCCCATCCCCCTCAAGAAGAACGTGGACGAGGCGCTCACCCACCCGGATACCAGGGTCAACAAGGTCATCGTCCTCAAACGCACCGGCGGCAAGGTCGCCTGGCATGACCACAGAGACATCTGGTGGCACGACGCCGTCGCCGCTGCCAGCCCGGATTGCCCGCCCGAAGCCATGGGTGCCGAGGATCCCCTGTTCGTGCTCTACACCTCGGGCTCCACCGGCAAGCCCAAGGGAGTGCTGCACACCACGGGCGGCTACCTGGTCTATGCAGCCCTCACCTTCAAGTACGTGTTCGACTATCACGAAGAGGACATCTACTGGTGTACCGCCGACGTGGGCTGGGTCACGGGTCACTCCTATCTGGTCTACGGGCCGCTCGCCAACGGCGCCACCACCCTCATGTTCGAAGGGGTGCCCAACTACCCGGCCACCAACCGCATGAGCCAGGTGGTGGACAAGCACCAGGTCAGCATCCTCTATACCGCCCCCACCGCCATTCGCGCCCTGATGGCCAAGGGCAAGGAGGCCATCGAAGGCACCTCCCGCGCCAGCCTGCGCATCATGGGATCTGTGGGGGAACCCATCAACCCGGAAGCCTGGGAGTGGTACTACCGCACCATAGGCGACGAGCGCTGCCCCATAGTCGACACCTGGTGGCAGACCGAGACCGGCGGCATCCTGATCAGCCCCCTGCCCGGCGTCACCGCCCTCAAACCCGGCTCCGCCACCCGTCCCTTCTTCGGGGTGCAGCCGGCCCTGGTGGACAATCTGGGCGAGCCGCTGGAGGGCGCCACCGAGGGCAACCTGGTGATCACCGACTCCTGGCCGGGTCAGATGCGCACCGTGTTCGGCGATCACGAGCGCTTCGAGCAGACCTACTTCTCCACCTTCCCCGGTCGCTACTTCACCGGCGACGGTGCCCGTCGCGACGAGGATGGCTACTACTGGATCACGGGGCGGGTGGATGATGTACTGAACGTCTCCGGCCACCGCATGGGCACCGCCGAGATAGAGTCGGCCCTGGTGGCCCATCCCAAGATAGCCGAGGCGGCCGTGGTGGGTGTGCCCCACGAGATCAAGGGTCAGGGCATCTATGCCTATGTCACCCTGATCGCCGGGGAAGAACCCAGTCGCGAGCTGCATAAAGAGGTGAAGGAGTGGGTGCGCAAGGAGATTGGCGCCATCGCCACTCCGGATGTGATCCACTGGGCCGAGGGCCTGCCGAAGACCCGTTCCGGCAAGATCATGCGCCGGATCCTGCGCAAGATCGCCACCGGCGAGACCGACAGCCTGGGGGATATCTCCACCCTGGCGGATCCGGGTGTCGTGGACAAACTTATCCGCGAGAAGTCAGAGGCGGCCTGATCATGCGCTCCATAATGCTGCGCAAGATCGCCACCGGCGAGACCGACAGCCTGGGGGATATCTCCACCCTGGCGGATCCGGGCGTCGTGGACAAGCTTATCCGCGAGAAGTCAGAGGCGGCATGATCATGCGTTCCATAATGCAGCGCAAGATCGCCACCGGCGAGACCGACAGCCTGGGGGATATCTCCACCCTGGCGGATCCGGGTGTCGTGGACAAACTTATCCGCGAGAAGTCGGAAGCGGCCTGAGTCCTCTCTCCCTATCACGACAAAGCCGGCCTTGTGCCGGCTTTGTCGTGTCTGGAAAGCCCAAAGAGGCGGGCGCAGCGGCAGAGCGGCTTCGAGCGCAGGAATGCTCAATAAATGGGCAGATGTAGAGATTAGACCAGTAAAATGCTGCTAATTTTCACGAAATCAATATAATTGCGAAATCTGTGTGCCAGGGCACACCGAATTGTGCAGAAAGTGGCTAGATTTTTGGTGGTCCACAGATAGCTGATAGATAGCAGCATAATCATCGAGGATGTACTCAATATGTCGCAACATCACCGAATCCTCCTGCTCAACGGCCCCAACCTGAATCTGCTGGGCAAGCGGGAGCCGGGAATCTACGGCAGCAAGACGCTCGATGAGATCGTCGCCGATCTGAGCCAGTACGCCAACGAACTCGGTGTCACCCTGGAACACCTGCAATCCAATGCCGAACATGAGTTGGTCGGCCGCATCCATCAGGCCATGGGCCAGGTGGGTTTTATCATCATCAACCCGGCCGCCTTCACCCACACCAGCGTCGCCCTGCGCGATGCCCTGCTGGGCGTGGCCATCCCCTTTATCGAGGTTCACCTGTCAAACGTTCATGCCAGGGAACCCTTCCGTCATCACTCCTATCTGTCTGATGTCGCCAAGGGGGTCATTTGTGGGCTGGGTGCCGATGGCTACCAATTCGCTTTAACCGCGGCCGTGCATCAGTTGCGCGCGGCTTGATAATCACTGATCAGATAAAGAAGAAAGAGAATGCTAATGGATATCCGCAAAATCAAGAAGCTGATTGAACTGGTTGAAGAGTCCGGCATCGCCGAGCTGGAAATCTCCGAAGGGGAAGAGTCCGTTCGCATCAGCCGTAATTTCTCCGGCCAGGTTAGCGTTGCCCCGCAGATGATGATGCAGCCAGCACAGGTTCAACAAGCCGCCGCTCCGGTCGCCGCTGCCGCCCAGGCCGCAGCCCCTGCTGCCGACGCCGCCCCGAGTGGCCATCTGATGCGCTCCCCCATGGTGGGCTCCTTCTACCGCTCCTCCAGCCCGGAAGCCAAGCCTTTCGTGGAAGTCGGCCAGCACGTCAATGTCGGCGACACCCTGTGCATCGTCGAAGCCATGAAAATGATGAACCAAATCGAGTCTGACAAGGCCGGTGTGATCAAAGCGATCCTGGTTGAAAATGGTCAGGCCGTCGAATTTGACGAGCCGCTGTTCATCATCGAATAAGGGAAGACGCCACCCATGTTGGACAAAGTAGTCATCGCCAACCGCGGTGAAATTGCCCTGCGGATCCTGCGCGCCTGCAAAGAGCTCGGGATCAAGACAGTGGCCGTTCACTCCACTGCCGATCGGGAGCTCAAGCATGTGCTCCTGGCCGACGAAACCATCTGTATCGGCAAACCCGCCAGCGGTGAGTCCTACCTCAACGTGCCGGCCATCATCGCCGCCGCCGAGGTGACCGGAGCCGTCGCCATCCACCCGGGCTACGGCTTCCTCTCCGAGAACGCCGACTTTGCCGAAGTGGTCGAGAAATCCGGCTTCATCTTCATAGGCCCGCGCGCCGAGACCATTCGCCTGATGGGTGACAAGGTTTCCGCCATCGAGGCGATGAAGAAGGCGGGCGTACCCTGCGTACCCGGCTCCGACGGCCCGGTGGACAACGATGCCAAGCGCAACGCCACCATCGCCAAGCGGATCGGCTACCCCGTGATCATCAAGGCCGCCGGTGGCGGTGGTGGTCGTGGCATGCGCGTGGTGCGCAACGAGTCAGAGCTGGCCGCCGCCATCGCCCTGACCAAATCCGAAGCGGGCCAGTTCTTCAAGAACGACATGGTCTACATGGAGAAATACCTGGAGAACCCGCGCCACATCGAGATCCAGGTGCTGGCAGACGGCCAGGGTACCGCCCTCTACCTGGGTGAGCGGGACTGCTCCATGCAGCGCCGTCACCAGAAGGTGGTGGAAGAGGCGCCGGCACCCGGCATCACCGAAGAGATGCGCAAGTTCATCGGTGAGCGCTGCGTGCGCGCCTGTCTCGAAATCGGCTACCGCGGTGCCGGTACTTTCGAGTTCCTGTACGAGAACGGCGAGTTCTACTTCATCGAGATGAACACCCGGATCCAGGTCGAACACCCGGTCACCGAGATGGTCACCGGCGTGGATCTCATCAAGGAGCAGCTGCGCATCGCCGCCGGCCAGCCCCTGTCGATCACCCAGCAGGACATCCGCCTCCGTGGCCATGCCATCGAATGCCGGATCAACGCCGAGGATCCGGCCACCTTCATGCCGTCTCCAGGTCTCATCCAGCGCTTCCACGCGCCGGGTGGTCTGGGGGTGCGCTGGGAATCCCACATCTATGCGGGTTACAAGGTGCCGCCCTACTACGACTCCATGATCGGCAAGCTGATCTGTTACGGCGAGAACCGTGACATCGCCATCGCCCGCATGCGTCACTCTCTCGACGAGCTGGTGGTGGAAGGGATCAAGACCAACATCGCCCTGCAAAAAGAGATCATGAAGGACGAGAACTTCCAGCACGGTGGTACCAACATCCACTACCTGCACAAGAAGTTGGGTCTGTAAGAGGTGCCAGGACCCGATAACTTGCCGCACGGTGGCATTAACAGCCACCATCTGCACAAGAAGTTGGGTCTGTAAGGACTCTTCAACAGAGATTGTCCGGTCCCTCCGGATCGGCAACGAAAAAAGGGCCATGGCGACATGGCCCTTTTTTGTTATCCTTGCGCCCCTCAAAATTGTCGGAGGCCAAGGTGGATCGTTTCGCGCTCGCCCGTCGGGAAGCAGCCCTCTGTCTGCTGCTGACCCTGCTCTATTTCGTTGCCTGGTATGGCACCGCTTACTTCATCCCGGAAGAGCTGGAACTCTGGGATATGCCGCTCTGGTTCCTGCTCAGCTGCATGCTGATGCCACTGCTGTTCATCGGCCTGTGCGCGCTCATGGTGGACCGCCTCTTCATCGACATTCCTCTGGACACCGAGGAGCCTCCCCATGAATCTTGAGCCGAGCTCGCGCTGCGAACCCATGACGCCCCGGTTGAGCGAAATCAACCTGTCTATCGACACAACGCTCGACACAGAGGGAGCTCTTCATGAATCTTGAGCTGATGCTGCCGCTCTTCATCTATCTGGTGCTGGTGCTGGGGGTCGGCTTCTGGGCCGGTCGCCACCGCGCCGGTGGTGACTTCGTGCAGGAGTACTTCATCGGCAACCGCAGCATGGGTGGCCTGGTGCTGGCCATGACCCTGGTGGCCACTTACACCTCGGCCTCCTCCTTTATCGGCGGGCCGGGCGCCGCCTACAAGATAGGCCTGGGCTGGGTGCTGCTGGCGATGATCCAGCTGCCCACCGTCTGGCTCACCCTGGGGGTGCTTGGCAAGAAGTTCGCCATCATAGCCCGCCGGGTCAATGCGGTGACCATCAACGACATGCTGTGGGCCCGCTACCGCAGCAAGTGGGTGGTGGTGCTGGGCTCGGTGACCATCATCCTCGCCTTTATCGCCACCATGGTGGTGCAGTTCATCGGCGGCGCCCGCCTGCTGGAAACCGCCACCGGCCTCAGCTACCAGCAGGGGCTCTTCCTGTTTGCCAGCTGCGTGCTGCTCTACACGGTGATCGGCGGCTTTCGCGCCGTGGTGATGACGGATGCCCTTCAGGGCATCATCATGCTGATAGGGACCGGCGCTTTACTGGCGGGGATCCTGATTGCCGGTGACGGCCTGCCGAACCTCATCCACCAGCTCAAGGTGATAGATCCCAAGCTGGTGAGCCCGACCGGCGCCGGTGACATGCTGACCCAACCCTTCATGCTGAGCTTCTGGATCCTGGTCTGTGTCGGCGTGGTGGGGCTGCCCCACTCTGCCCTGCGCTGCTTCGGCTACCGCGACAGCAAGGCGCTGCACAGAGGCATCCTCATCGGTACAGTGGTCAGCGCCCTGCTGATGCTGGGCATGCACCTCGCCGGCGCCCTGGGCCGCGCCATCCTGCCCGGCATGGACAGCCCGGACAAGATCATGCCCTCCCTGATGATGGAAGTGCTGCCCCCCTGGCTGGCGGGGGTCTTCCTGGCCGCCCCCATGGCGGCCATCATGTCCACCATCGACTCCCAGCTGATCCAGGCCTCGGCGACCCTGGTCAAGGATCTCTACCTCAACTACCTCAATCCTCGCCAAGAAAAGCTGGAGGTGCGCATTCCACGGCTCTCCCTGCTCTGCACCCTGATCCTCGGCACCCTGGTGCTGCTGGCAGCATTGCAACCGCCAGAGATGATCATCTGGCTCAACCTGCTCGCCTTCGGCGGTCTGCAGGCGGTCTTCCTCTGGCCCCTGGTGCTCGGCCTCTACTGGTCGCGGGCCAATGGTCCCGGGGCGCTGGCCAGCATGGTGTCAGGCATTGTCTGCTACGGGGCCTTGAGTCAGTGGGGGATCAAACTGGCCGGCCTGCACGCCATAGTGCCCAGCCTGGGGCTCGGGCTGGTGGCCTTCATCCTTGTCAGCCTGCTGACTCCGGCCCCGGATCAGTCGGTTCGCCGATTGTTTGATCAGAAATAAGAAAGGGGCCAATAAAGGGACTCGCACCTATTCCCAAATGGGTGCGAGTGGGTAAAATGTGCGCCACGTCACAAAATGCCGCACCCTTATGCCAGTCCAGAACGCCAGAAAGATCCTGACCCAGTCCCTGCAACGGCTCGGTTATGCCCTGTTGCTGCCCGTCTCCATTCTGCCGCTGGCGGCCCTGCTCTATCGGCTCGGCCAGCCGGACGTGCTGGATCTGGCGGTGCTCTCCCTGGCCGGACGCGCCCTCTTCAGTCAGATGCCGCTTATCTACGCGGTGGCTATCGCCTTCGGGCTGAGCCGGCAGGGGCAAGGGGCGCAGGCCCTGGCCGGCGCTGTCAACTTCCTACTGCTGAGCTCGGCACTCGCCGCCCTGCAACCCGGTCTGCATGCGGACATGATCTGTGGCCTGCTGGCGGGCCTGACCACCGCCATGGTCTGCTCCTGGACCCGCAGCCTCTCTCTCCCCGGCTGGCTGCGGCCGCTGCAGGAGGAGCTGCCCGGCCTGCTGCTCTCGGCCCTGGCCAGCCTGCTGCTGGTCGTGCCCCTGGCCCTGCTCTGGCCCCTGCTGGAGGATGGCATCACCCTACTCGCCTCAGACCTGCTCACCACGCCGTTTGGCGCCTTCTGCTACGGCGTGCTGAACCGGCTGCTGATCCCCCTCGGTCTGCACCAGGTGCTGGGCAGCCTGATGGGGCTGGGGGAGAGCAACCTGCAGGCGCTCTCTGCCGCCCAGCCGCTGCACGAGGGCTATGTGGCGGGTCTCTATCCCGTCATCATGTTCGGTCTGCCCGGCGCCTGTTTTGCCATCTGGCTCCATCGCCAGCGGATGCGGCGCCTGCCGCAGGGGGGCTTGCTGCTCACCCTGGCACTCACCTCGGCCCTGGTGGGGATCACCGAACCCATCGAATTCCTGTTCGCCTTCACCGCCCCCTGGTTGTTCCTGGCCCATGCCCTGCTGACCGGGCTGTCGCTGGCCATCTGCAGCGGGCTCGGCATCCAGGTGGGCAGTTACTTCTCCGCCGGTCTGCTGGATCTGGTGCTCAGCTACGGCTCAGGTGAGCACAGTTTCTGGCTCATTCCCCTCGGCATACTGTTCTTCGTCATCTATGCCCTGGTCTTCTCCCGGCTGCTTGAATACGCCCCCCTCAGCCTGCCGAGCAAACCCATCGCCGAGGATCTGCCCCAGCTCGCGGCCGTGGCCCCCACGGATCCGCAGATGCTGGCCATCCAGTACCTCAAGATGCTGGGGGGCATGGACAACCTGCAGGCCATGAGCGTCTGCCTGACCAGGCTCAGCCTGCGGGTGCGGGAGATGACGCTGGTGGATCAGTCCCGTCTGGCCAGGCTGGGCTGCCTCTCCTGGATAGTCCTGAACGACCATCAGCTGGTGCTGGTGCTGGGCCCCAACGCCGGCCTCATCGAGGGGCAGATCCGCATGCTGGCAGAGCGCCAGTCGGTCCCCCTCGGTCTCGAGCCCGGTCAGGCCCCCCTCGGCCAGCACCGCTGATCAGGCGAAGGGCAGCCGCTCGGCGACGAAGTCCATCAGGCTGCGCAGGGCGGGCGCCAGGTGCTCGCGGCTCGGATAGATGAGGTAGAAGGGATTGGGCGGTATGGGGTGAGCTGGCAGCACCTTCAGCAGGCGCCCCGCCGCCAGATCGTCCCGGCAGACGTGATCCGGCAACAGGGCTATTCCCCCCTCGTGGAGCGCCAGCTCCCTCAGCGCCAGCAGGCTGTTGCTGAGGCAAGCCCCTTGGGGTCGCCAGCCCCCCTCCTGCAGTGGCCACAGCGGCAGCGCCCCATGCACCAGGCAGGCATGATCTCCCAGCTCCGTCAGTTGTTGCGGCGTGCCATGGCTCGCCAGATAACCCGGGGCCGCCACCAGATGGCGCGCCACCTGGCCGATGCGCCGGCAGATGAGGCTGGAATCCTTCAATGGTGCCGCCCGCAGCGCCAGATCGTAACCCTCCCCCACCAGATCCAGCTGCTCGTCACTCAGGGTCAGTTCCAGTACCACCTCGGGGTAGAGGGCGCGAAACTGGGCCAGGATCCGGCCAAGCAGCAGGGTGCCTGTGGCCTCGGGGGCCGTGATCCGCACCCGGCCCGCCGGGGCCGAGCGCAGCCTGGCCATGGCCAGATTGGCGCTTCTCGCCAGGGCCAGCAGGGACTGGCAATGCTCCACATAGACCTCTCCCTGGGGGGTCAGGCTCAGTCTACGGGTGGTGCGCTGCAACAGCCGCACCCCGAGCCGGGACTCGAGGCGCGAGATCTTCTGGCTCACCGAGGACTTGGGCATGCCGAGCACCTCGGCCGCCCCGGTAAAACTGCCCTGCTCCACCACTGTGGCGAACAGCCCCATCAACTCCAGTTCGACATTGTTCATATATACAAACAGTCTGTCCCAATTACCCATCTTAATCTGAATAATCAACCAGACTAGACTCTCTGGCAATCCCACTCATACCGATTTGAAAGGAACTGCCATGAAAGCCATCGCCCTCACCCATTATCTGCCAAGCGATCACCCCCACTGCTTCATCGAGACCGAGCTGCCGGATCCGACCCCAGGCCCGCGGGACCTGCTGGTAAGGGTCAAGGCCAGCTCCATCAACCCGGTCGACACCAAGGTGCGCGCCCCCAAGGCCAAGGTTGAAGCCACGCCCCGCGTGCTGGGCTGGGATGCCGTGGGGGAAGTGGTGGCCGTGGGCAGCGAGGTGACCCTGTTCAAGGCGGGGGACAGGGTCTGGTATGCCGGCGACATCAGCCGCCCCGGCAGCAACAGTGCCCTGCAACTGGTGGATGAGCGCATCGCCGCCCTCGCCCCCAAGACCCTGAGCGATCTGGAAGCCGCCGCCTTGCCGCTGACCGCCATCACCGCCTGGGAAACCCTGTTCGAGCGTATAGGTCTCAACCGCGAAAGCGAGGGGCGGCTGCTTGTCATAGGCGGCGCCGGCGGCGTCGGCTCCATCGCCATCCAGCTGGCCCGCCAGCTCACCAGGATGGAGGTGATCGCCACCGCCTCCCGGCCTGAAAGCCGTGACTGGTGCCTGGCCATGGGCGCCCACCAGGTAGTGAGTCATCACAAGCTGCAGGAAGAGCTGGCCGGCCTTGGCATCAGCCAGCTCGATGCCATCTTCTGCACCAATGCTACCGAACAGCACTGGGCCGCCATGGCGAGCCTCATCCGCCCCTTCGGTCACATCTGCACCATCACCGAATCCAGCGAGCCCTGGGATCTGGGCCTGCTCAAGGCCAAGAGCGTCACCTTCAGCCAGGAGTTCATGTTTACCCGCTCCCTGTTCCAGACCCCGGACATGATAGAGCAGCACAAGCTGCTCGGCCGGGTCGCCGCCCTGCTGGACCAAGGGGTGCTCAAGAGCACGCTCACTCGTACCCTGCCCGAACTGACCCCGTCCAGCCTGGCACAGGCCCATCGCGAGCTGGAGGCAGGCCGCATGGTGGGCAAGCTGGTGATCGACATGAGCGGCTTCGCCAGCTGAGGCCCTTGCAGCCAGGGGATCCCCACAGCCGTGTGTTCTATTCCCTTATAGGTAAAAAATGCACCATCATGGGGTGAGATCACCAGCGACAAGCCCCAAGAGTGCACAGCTCCACCGCCGATCTGTGCCCCTAACGGGGCCTTCCCCCCGAAAAACCATAAAAAAGAGGCCATCCCGCCGGGATGGCCCTCAAAACCTGAACGTTGGGGTAACAATCACACACATATCCTTATGCAGGACATGTGTAACTTTGCAGATTGCGTGCCAATGTCTGCATTTACCCGCAAAATGACCGCTTTTCAGCGCACCGGCATAAAAAAAGCCACCCTAAGGTGGCTGAAAAAGATGACGGAACTTCATAGAGCAAAGCATTCAGCGGGAACAAGTTGCTTCCCGTCACCCAGTAAGGAATACATTAACCGTGCCAACTTGGCAGAGTTGCCTTCCTTCCCCATCCCATCATGGGCAAACCACGACAGCACAGGCCCATGATGATAGAATCCCGCGGTTTCACATTTATGAAAGAGTCGACCCCATGCCCTGGATACAAATTCGAATCAACGCCACTGCCAAGACGGCAGACAAGGTGAGCAACATGCTGCTGGGGCGTGGAGCCCAGGCGGTGACCTTTATGGATGCCCAGGATGTGCCCGTTTACGAGCCACTGCCTGGTGAAACGCCACTCTGGGGCGAGACCGAGGTGATGGGGCTGTTCGATGCCGAAACCGACCCGGCGCCCACCATCGCCTTCTTCCAGCAGATCTTCGGGGAAGACGTCGGCTACAAGGTCGAGCAGCTGGAAGACAAGGACTGGGTACGCGAGTGGATGGATCACTTCCACCCCATGCAGTTCGGCGAGCGGCTCTGGATCTGCCCGAGCTGGCGCGACGTACCCAACCCCGATGCGGTCAACGTCATGCTGGATCCGGGCCTGGCCTTCGGTACCGGCACCCACCCCACCACGGCGCTCTGCCTGCAGTGGCTGGACGGGCTGGATCTGGCCGGCAAGACGGTGGTCGACTTCGGTTGCGGCTCCGGCATCCTCGGCATCGCCGCCCTGAAGCTGGGCGCCGCCCGTGTCATCGGCATCGACATAGATCCGCAGGCCATCCAGGCCAGCCATGACAACGCCGAACGTAACGGCGTCGCCGGCCAGATCGAGCTCTATCTGCCGGCTGATCAGCCGCAAGGGGTGGAAGCGGACGTGGTGGTGGCCAACATCCTGGCCGGCCCGCTGCGCGAGCTGGCACCGCTTATCGCCGGCCACGGCAAGCCCGGCAGCCTGATGGCGCTCTCCGGCGTACTGGAAAGCCAGGCCCCGGAGCTGGAGACCATCTACGGTCAGTGGTTCGAGATGGACCCGACCGCGGTGAAGGAAGAGTGGTGCCGCCTCTCAGGCCGCAAGCACGGCTGATAGCAAGAGGCCATCACTGTGGCAACACTGCGGTCGCAAGCACGGCTGATAGCAATGTCATCCTGCAGAACGACAAGGGCACCCCAGGGTGCCCTTGTCGTTTCCCGGTGCCAGCAGTGCACCCTTCTGCCCACTCTGGGGAGAGCTTCACGCTTCTCTGTCCCTCGATGGCTTATCCTCTCTCCCTCCACCCCATTGAGACCCAGCCATGACCGAATACGAAAAGATGATCGCCAGCCAGCCCTACAACTGCATGGCCCCCGAGCTGGATCTCCTGCGCCGGGAGACGGCGCGCCGCTATCGCCGCTTCAATCGCGCGGACGAGGAGCAGCAGCTGGCGCAGCTCAAAGAGCTCCTCGGCGAGCTGGCAGAAAACGCCTTTATCTGCCCGCCCCTCTACTGCACCTACGGCCGCCACATCCACCTTGGCGAGCGCAGCTACATCAACATGGGGGCCACCCTGCTGGACAACGCGCCTATCCGCATCGGCGCCGACGTCATGATAGGGCCGAACGTGCAGATCTATACCGCCGCCCACGCCCTGGACGCCGATGAGCGCATCCAGGGGGTGGAGACGGCGCTGCCGGTCACCATAGAAGACAGGGTCTGGATCGGCGGTGGCGCCATACTGTTGCCTGGGATCACCATAGGGCGGGAGGCCATCGTCGGCGCGGGCGCCGTGGTGACCAGAGACGTCCCGGCCGGAGCCCGAGTGGCGGGCAATCCGGCCCGCATCCTGCCCGCCAGGGACAAGATGCCAGTGACCGAGAGCTAGGGGCAAAAACTCCCATCAACATAAAGCCCGATATCATCAAGGCCCGTGAGACGGTAAAAAAAGGCCGCCCACAGACGCAGAGGGGCCGGGGCTGACGCAGAAAACCGCCCATAAAAATAAAGCCCAATGTCATGACGACGTTGGGCTGTAAAAAGGTGCTACGGAATTGCGACTCTCATCGCAGAAAATTAGAAGGGGTCACCTTCTAAACTGGCAATGGGATAATAACGGGGCGCAAACGTTTTACGTAGGGTAATCAACCAGGATTGAGAACAGCCTCTCACTATTCAAAAAATTCCCAGGCAAGCCCGAACTCCCTCTTGGCAAGTTTCCATTTATCAGTACAGCCTGCCGTCATTTTGGGGTAAATAAAAAAACCCTGAATAATCAGGGTCTTTCTGCACTATTCGTGGCTTAGAAGCGACGTACGAAGTCAGCGACAGGCAACTCCCGCAGCTTGCGCGCCTCCAACATGGGGGTGCCCAGGTAGAGGAAGCCCACCAGTTGATCGTCCGGTGCCAGCCCCAACCCCTGATTGATCCCCTCGTCGAAGATGAACCAGCCGGAGCGCCAGATGCCGTTGAACCCCTGTGCCTGGGCCGCCATCTGCATCGCCATCAGGGCGCAGCCGGCAGAGAGCTCCTGCTCCAGTTTAGGTACCTTGGGGTGCGCCTGATAGCGGGTCGCGACGGCCACCAGCAGGGGAGCGCGCAGGGGCGCCTCCTGGCACTTCTTGATGCTCTCGTCGTCCTCGCCCCGGGCGCGGGCCGCGTCCGCCAGCAGGGCCCCCAGTCGCTCGCGCCCCTCCCCTTCAAACAGGATGAACTGCCAGGGGGTCAGGGTGCCGTGATCCGGTGCCCGCAGGCCGGCCTTCAGAATATTGTCGAGCACCTCGCCACTCGGGGCCGGGGTGGTCAGACGGCCACAGGAGTGGCGGTTGAGTAACAGGGAGAGGGCATCCATGGTCAGTTCCTTATCAGGGGGCAATGATGGCGCTACCTTAGCACAGCCCGAAGGGGAGCACAGCCGGGGCTGGCCTGCGCCACCAATAGAAACCCCCTGATAGTCAGGGGGTTATCATCGTGCAGTCAGCCAAGGCCAGGGCGCTAGATAACGGACGCCAGCTCGGCCCCCTGGCGGATGGCGCGCTTGGCGTCGAGCTCCGCCGCCACGTCGGCACCGCCGATGATGTGCACCGGCTTGCCCGCCGCCTGCAGACCGGCCTGCAACTCCCGCAGGGGCTCCTGCCCGGCGCAGATGATCACCTGATCCACCGGCAGGCACTGTCTGGCCTCGCCCACCTGGATATGCAGCCCCTCGTCGTCGATGCGCAGGTATTGCACGCCGGAGAGCATCTGTACCTTGCGGTTCTTGAGCACTGTTCTGTGGATCCAGCCCGTGGTCTTGCCCAGGCCATCCCCCACCTTGCTCTCCTTGCGCTGGAGCAACCAGATCTGGCGCTCGGGAGCGTCGATCACTGGCGTCATCAGACCGCCGCGCTCACCCAGGCTCTTGTCGATGCCCCACTCCCTGAGCCAGTGATCGCGATGATGATCCGCGCTCCCCTCCGCCTTCTTCTCCACCAGGAACTCGGCCACGTCGAAGCCGATGCCGCCGGCGCCGATCACCGCCACTTTCTGGCCCACCGGCTTGTGATCCCGCAGCACGTCGAGGTAACTCAGCACCTTGGGATGATCGATGCCGGGAATGTTGGGGGTGCGCGGGCGGATGCCGGTGGCGAGGATCACCTCGTCAAAACCGCCGCCAAGCAGGCTCTCGGCGCTCTGGCGCTGACCGAGATAGAGCTCGACGCCGCACTTCTCCAGCCGCCTGGCGAAGTAGCGCAGGGTCTCGTGAAACTCCTCCTTGCCCGGGATCTGCTTGGCGAAGTTGAACTGGCCCCCTATTGTCGGCGCCTGATCGAACAGGCTCACCTGATGGCCACGCTCGGCGGCGTAGCAGGCGAATGCCAGCCCGGCCGGCCCGGCCCCCACCACCGCCAGCTTCTTGGGCTGGGGCACCCGGCCAAACGTCAGCTCGGTTTCGAAACAGGCGCGAGGATTGACCAGGCAGGAGGCGCGCTTCTGCTTGAACACGTGATCGAGGCAGGCCTGGTTGCAGGCGATGCAGGTGTTGATCTCGTCCGCCCGGTTCTCGGCGGCCTTGATGACAAACTCGGGATCCGCCAGGAAGGGGCGCGCCATGGAGACCATGTCCGCCTCCCCCTGCGCCAGGATACGCTCGGCCACTTCTGGAGTGTTGATGCGGTTGGTGGTGATAAGTGGCACCTTGAGGTGCTTTTTCAGCTCGGCGGTCACCCAGCTGAAGGCGCCCCGAGGCACGCTGGTGGCGATGGTGGGGATGCGCGCCTCGTGCCAGCCGATGCCGGTGTTGATGAGGCTCACCCCCGCTTGCTCCAGTGCTTTCCCGAGCGCTATCACCTCCTCCAGGGAGGAGCCCTTCTCCACCAGATCCAGCATGGATAGACGGAAGATGATGATGAAGTCGGTGCCGACCCGCTCGCGAATGGCCCGCACTATTTCCAGCGGGAAGCGCATACGGTTTTCGCTGCTGCCGCCCCAGCCGTCGCTGCGCTGGTTGGTGCGCTCGCAGATGAACTGGTTGATGAGATAGCCTTCCGACCCCATCACCTCGACCCCGTCATAGCCCGCCGCCTTGGCCAGTGCCGCGGTCGAGGCGAAGTCTCGTATGGTGCCGCGGATCTGCCGCTCGCTCATGGCCCGCGGCTTGAACGGAGAGATGGGAGCCCGGATGGCGCTCGGCGCCAGGCTGAACGGATGGTAGGCATAGCGGCCGGCATGGAGGATCTGCAGCGCTATCTTGCCCCCCTCCTGATGCACGGCGCTGGTCACCTTCTTGTGCTTGGCGACCTGCCAGGGGAAGCTGAGCTGGGAGCCATGGGGCACCAGGCGCCCCCGCAGGTTGGGGGCTATCCCCCCGGTGACTATGAGGGCGACACCGCCGCGGGCGCGCTCGGCATAGAAGGCGGCCAGCTTGTCAAAGCCCCCCTTCTCCTCCTCGAGGCCGGTATGCATGGAGCCCATCAGCACGCGGTTCTTCAACTGGGTAAAACCGAGATCCAGGGGAGTCAGCAGCGTTGGATATAGACTCATGACGCACTCCTTTTCGAGGCCGGCACGCAGGAATCCATATGCAAGACCCGGTTCTTCAACTGGGTAAAGCCGAGATCCAGGGGGGTCAACAGCGTTGGATAAAGGCTCATGACGCACTCCTTTTCGAGGCAGACACACGAGATGCCGCCAGCACATGGTGACGAAGAAGGGGACTGCGGGGGGTCAGCAACGTCGGGTAGCGGCTCACAGGGCCTCCAGTTAATTTTTTGTTATCAAATTGAGGCTAGAGTAAAGAATCGAAAATCCTTTTTCAAACAAATGTTTGGACATTTTTTCAGCGAACAGCCGTGTCCCGAAGCCAGGGGGGGCGATCGCGGCCAAGGGAAAATGGCAATTGGCGGGTCAACTGGTTAATAATGACCTCTCTCTACCCATTAACAGGGCGTTAGCACGGCTATGTCTATTTTCAAAGGTCTGGGGTGGCTGTTTCGCAGCCTGTGGCGTCTGCTCAACTTTACCCGCTTGATGCTGGTCAATCTGCTGTTTCTCATCGTCGTGCTGGTCATCGCCTTCAGCCTCAACCAGAGCGAGACCCCGGACACGCCCATAGAGGGGGCCCTCACCCTCAATCTCGCCGGCGTACTGGTGGAGCAACGCACCCAAACCGATCCGACGGTACAGCTACTGAGACAGATGGAGAAAAGCGACGATCAGCCCAGTGAAATCGTCCTCTCCGACCTGTTGTGGGCCATCAAGAGCGCGGGAGATGACGACCGCATCAAGGCGCTGGTGATCAAGCCCCAGGGACTGCAGGGGGCCAGCCTCTCCAAGCTGCAGGAGGTGGCGAGCGCCATAGATGCATTCAAGGAGAGCGGCAAGCCGGTCATCGCCATGGCCGACTACTACAGCCAGGGCGCCTACCTGCTCGCCGCCCATGCCGATCATGTGCTGCTCAACCAGAGCGGCGCCGTGCTGATCGAAGGCTTTGGGGTCTACCAGACCTACTTCAAGTCGGCGCTGGAGAAGCTCAACGTCACCCCCCATGTGTTCAAGGTCGGCACCTACAAATCCTTCGTCGAGCCCTATACCCGTGACGAGATGTCCCCCGAGAGCAAGGAGGCGAACCAGCGCTGGCTGGATCAGCTGTGGCAATCCTATGTCACCGACGTGGCCGAGCAGCGGGAGATAGAACCGGATGCCGTCGCGCCAGACAAGGATCACTTCCTCGAGCTGCTGCGCAAGGCCGGTGGCAATGCCGCCAGCTACGCCCTCGACAACGGTCTGGTGGATCAGCTCGCCACCCGTGACGAGATGACCCAGGCGGTCATCAAGGAGGTGGGCGAGAGCGAGGATCACGGCTGGAAAGGGGTCGGCCTGAAAGAGTATCTGGCCGCCATCCCCGAGCAATATCCCCAGAACGGCAAGGATGAGGTGGGACTCATCACCGCCAGCGGCGCCATCATGGACGGGGTGCAACCCGCCGGCACCATAGGCGGTGACAGCCTCGCCGAGCTGCTGGCCGAGGCCCGCCGCGACGAGCTGGTCAAAGCCGTGGTGCTGCGGGTCGACAGCCCAGGGGGCAGCGCCTTCGCCGCCGAGCAGATCCGCGCCGAGCTGCTGGCCCTGAAACAGGCGGGCAAGCCGGTGGTCATCTCCATGGGCAGCTACGCCGCCTCCGGTGGCTACTGGATCTCCGCCGATGCGGACAAGATCTTCGCCTCCCCCACCACCCTCACCGGCTCCATCGGGGTGTTCGGCATGTTCGCCACCATCGACAAGGCGCTCTCCCAGTACGGGGTGCACACCGACGGCGTCGGCACCACCGACTTCGTGGGGGTCGGGCTGACCCGCGCCCTGCCGGAGCACGTCGGTCAGGCCATCCAGCTGAGCGTGGAAGACACCTACCAGCGCTTCGTCGGTCTGGTCGGCAAGGGCCGTGGCCTGAGCCCGGAAGAGGCGGAGAAAGCCGCCGAAGGCCGGGTCTGGACCGGTCAGGATGCCAAGGAGCTGGGGCTGGTGGACGAGTTCGGCAACCTGGACGACGCCCTCAAGGCCGCCGCCGAGCTCGCCAACCTCAAGAGCTGGCAGGTCACCCCCATAGCGCCGGAAGAGTCGGCAAGGGACAGGTTCCTGCGCGAGCTGTTTGACAGCAGCGCCCAGGCGCTGGCCCCGCACCTGCAAAGCTGGCTGCCCGCAGGATTGGGCAAGGTGCTGGTGGAGATGAACCGCAGCCTGGATCCGCTGACCCGCTTCAATGACCCGCAAGGCACCTACGCCTTCTGCCCGGTCTGCGTGCCCTGATCCGGCAACGACAACAAAAAAACCGCCGAAAGGCGGTTTTTTTGTCTTCAGAAACCCATGACTATCAGCTCAGCAATCCAGCCTCAGCCCAATGCTGCAACTCGGCCAGCACCCGGGTCTCGCGCACCGTCCACTGGGGACAGGGGCCGGCCAGCTGGGTCTTGTTGGTCTGCAAGGCCTCTTCCAGGGCAAACCAGCCCGGGGTGAAGCCAAGACGTATCTCGTAGGGCTGGGGGTGCGGCTCGCTCCACGCCTCCCCCACCTGACAGAGGTAATAGAAGGAGCGGATGCAGTAGGCGTCGTAGTCGGACTCGCGGGCGGCACGAAACTCCCGGGTCTGCCCGAGCAGCAGACCCACGGCCACCAGCTCGGCGCCGCACTCTTCCCGCAGCTCCCGGGCCAGGGCGGTCTGGTGACACTCCCCCGCCTCTATGCCGCCCCCGGGGAACATGAGATCCCCGTTGACGCGAGAATGCACCAACAGCAGTTCATCCCCGCGCATCACCACGGCCCTGACCGTGGTCCGCTCGAGCACCCGCCCCTCGCAGGGAACCTGACCATGGACGAGGCGGATGTCGAAGGCATGGGCCCATTCACGGGCACCGGGTGGTAGCGGGATCATGGGGCCTGGTAGCTCCCTGCCCTGAGCGCCTCTACTATGGTGGCTGCCGCCTGATCCAGCCTCTCCTGCTGCTCCTTGCCGATGGCATGGTAGATCCCGAGACGGGTGGACGAGACCTCGGGGGTCTCCTGAAACGACTCGCTCACCTTGCCCCACTGATAGGCCAGATCAAATGCCTTCTGCCCCATGTAGAGGGTGCTGAGGGCGGTGAGGATCCGGCTGTTGACCTTGTCCCCTTCCCCATAGAGGGAGAGGGCGTGATGCATCAGGGCGATGGCCTTCTGGGGCTCGCTCTTGGCATAGATGCCCCCCAGGGCCAGCTGCAACTCCGGCTCCTCGAGGGCGGGGGTGCCTTCCAGCGCCAGGAAGCTGGCACGGGCCGCTGGATTGGTGTTGTTGGTCCAGTGCCAGAGCAGCAGGTAGGGATCCTGGGAGCCACGGGTCTGCGCATCCAGCTGCTCCAGCTGAGCGCCGGCGGCCAGCATGCCCTCCACCCTGGGGCTCTTCTGCTCGCGGGCCCGCTTGTATTCGATGTTGGTGGAGTGTTCGGCGCACTGGAGGTAACGCTCCAGGTCACGCATCAGCGCGTACCTGTGCCTGTCCGAGCCCTCCTCCTGGAGGTAGTAGCGGGCGCGGATGACATCGCTGCGCTCATGGCGACACCAGCCGTCGTCCACCAGATCCGCACAGAGCGCCGGAGACTGGGTGCAGATGTTGTGGATCCTGTCGTCATCGCAGGCCATCAGCGTCAGACAACAGGCGAGGGGGAGCAGTAACGGACGCTGTGAGAATAGGGTCATGGTTCACATCTGGTTGGTAACAATCGCAACCCGCACTGGCCACCGCCAACTAGCAAACAGGCTACATATCCATTACAATGCGCGCGCCGTATAAGGCCGCGACTGCAGAATAATATAACGAAACCGTCAGCCCTACACTGATCTGCATTCGACGAATTTCAATTTGCCCAGGCAACTTGCTTCAACAACGTGAAATAAAGGATCTGGTTAATGACCCACGAGCACTACTTGCAGGCGTGGCAGGAGAGCCAGGAGCTCGCCGAAGCCATGCAGCCCTTGATTGGTCGCCTCTACCGACAGCAAGGGATAGAAATCACCCTCTACGGGCGCCCCCTGCAGAACGCCTCCACCATCGACATCCTCAAGGCCCACAGGGTCGTTCGCCGCCACCAGGGCACTCCCCTCCCCATCCAGCAAAGCTTCCCCCTGCTCCAGGTCATGGTCGCCCTGAACCCGACCGCCGCCGAAGTCGATCTCGGCAAGCTGGCCGTCGGCTACTGGCAGGATCACCAGGATGAAGCCGGCATAGACGACTACCTGCGTGCCAAGCTGGCCCCGGCCCTGAACCGCAATTCAGTGCCCGCCCCGACCGACGTGGTGCTCTACGGCTTTGGCCGCATCGGCCGCCTGCTGGCCAGGCTGCTGATCGAGCGCACCGGCGCCGCCAACTCCCTGCGCCTGCGTGCCATCGTCGTGCGTGGCGGTCGCGAGGGGGATCTGGAGAAGCGGGCCAGCCTGCTGCGCCGCGACTCGGTGCACGGTCCCTTCAACGGCTCCATCGAGGTGGATAATGAGCGCAGCGCCATCATCGCCAACGGCACCTTCATCCAGGTGATCTATGCAAACAGCCCTGCCGACATCGACTACACCGCCTATGGCATCGACAATGCGCTGATCGTCGACAACACAGGGGTCTGGCGCGACGAGGCGGGTCTGTCCGAGCACCTCAAGGCGCGCGGCGCCGCCCGGGTGCTGCTGACCGCCCCCGGCAAGGGGGAGATGAAGAACGTGGTGTTTGGGGTCAACCACGAGGTGATAGGCCCGGATGACAAGATCATCTCTGCCGCCTCCTGTACCACCAACGCCATCACACCCGTGCTCAAGGTGATGCAGGACAAATACGGCATCCGCCACGGCCATGTGGAGACGGTGCACTCCTATACCAACGATCAGAACCTGATCGACAACTATCACAAGGGCGAGCGCCGCGGTCGCAGCGCAGCCCTCAACATGGTGATGACCAGCACGGGCGCCGCCAAGGCGGTGGCCAAGGCGCTGCCCGAGCTCAAGGGCAAGCTGACCGGCAACGCCATCCGGGTGCCGACCCCCAATGTGTCGCTCGCCATCATCAACCTGTCGCTGGAGCAGGGCACGGATCGGGAGAGCCTCAACGCCTATCTGCAGCAGATGGCACTGAGCTCGGCCCTGCATCGCCAGATCGACTTCAGCGCCAGCACAGAACTGGTCTCCTCCGACATGGTTGGTTCCCGCTTCGCGGGCATAGTGGACTCCCAGGCCACCATCGCCGAGGGGGATCACTGCGTGCTCTACGTATGGTATGACAACGAGTTCGGGTACAGTTGTCAGGTAGTGCGGGTGATGGAGCAGATGGCCGGTGTAGTCCGCCAGGATCTGCCCGCCTGATCCCTTCATGGCTCAATTTGCAAGGAGAGGCCGATGTCGTTTCAACAGGTGATAGGGCAGATGCCCAAAGAAGTGTACGAGCGGCTCAAGACCGCGGTCGAGCTGGGCAAGTGGCCGGACGGCCAGCCCCTCACCGAGGAGCAGAAGGCCACCTCCCTGCAGGCCGTGATGGCCTGGCAGGCGATGCACCTTGCCGATCCCGAGCACATGAACATAGGCCGCGACGGCGAGATAGTGATGAAGAGCAAGAGCGAGCTCAAGCGCCAGTATCGCGATGAGGAAGAGATAGTGCGGATCGACCTCAGTCACTGATACAGAGCCGGGATACCGCTGCACTGCGGCGCACAGCAAAGAGGGGAGCCATTATGGCTCCCCTCTTTTTTGTTCGGCGATAGCGACCCGTCAGGGGGTCAGCTCGCCCCGCAGGGACTGCTGCATCAGCTCGCGGATGCGAGGCGCAGGCAGATCCTGGCTCAGCAGGAAGTGGAGCTTGGTGAGCGCCGCCTCGGCTGTCATGTCAAAGCCCGAGATGACACCGGCCCGGGAGAGGGCGTTGCCGGTGGCATAACCCCCCATGTTGACCTTGCCGTGCA
Organism: Aeromonas rivipollensis; assembly: GCF_037811135.1. NCBI lineage: Bacteria > Pseudomonadati > Pseudomonadota > Gammaproteobacteria > Aeromonadales > Aeromonadaceae > Aeromonas > Aeromonas rivipollensis. The sequence continues at coordinate 3,496,638 of NZ_CP149130.1, forward strand.
GGCACTGGCTCAGGTTGACGATGATGACGCCCCGGGCCGAGGCCTCGGAGAGCAGCGCCAGCATGGCCGGGTTCTGGGGTGCATTGCCCACCCCGAAGGAGAGCAGGATCAGCGCCCGCACCGGTTGTTGCAATATGTTGGCGATCACCTCGGCCGAGATGCCGGGATAGAGGGTCACCACGCCGATGGGCTGGGGGGTGATGTCGTGCAGCACCAGCGGACGCTCGGAGGGCTCCCCCAGCTCCCCCGCTTCCAGGGAGATGGCGATGCCGGCATTGAGCAGCGGCGGGTAGTTCGGCGAATCGAAGGCGTGGAAGCCGTCCGCGTGCACCTTCTTGCTGCGGTTGCCGCGATAGAGCTGATTGTTGAAGAACAGCGTGACCTCGTGGATCGGGTAGTTGGCCGCGATATAGAGGGCATTGAGCAGGTTTTGCTGGCCGTCGGAGCGCAGCTCGGCGAGGGGGATCTGGGAGCCGGTGATGATGACCGGCTTGTGCAGATCCTCGAGCATGAAGGAGAGGGCCGAGGCGGTGAACGACATGGTGTCGGTGCCGTGCAGTATCACGAAGCCGTCGTACTGCTCGTAGTTGTCACGAATGTCCTCGGCGATACGCTGCCAGTCCGCCGGGGTCATGTCGGAGGAGTCGATGAGGGGGGCGTACTCGTGGATATGATAATCCGGCATCTCGGGCCGGTGGAACTCGGGCATCCGGGCCAGACAATCTTCCATGAAACCCGCCATCGGCACATAACCGTGGTCGGAACGCTGCATCCCTATGGTGCCGCCCGTGTAGGCGATATAGATAGACTTCTTCACACCCTCTCCTCTCTCTGGACTGACAACCGGCGGACAATTCAAGGTTCAACCGGTTCCTTCACTTCCTATTCCGGTTCCGCTCATGGGCGGGAAACTGGCGAATTATAGAGACTGCCGCTGCAAATGACAGCCATCATTGTTGCGGGCCGGAGCACACCCAGGACGTAGTTTTAAATGCTAGGTTAATGCACTGTTTTGAGCATTAATATGATGAACATGGATATAAACGGTGATTTTTGCTACTATCCGGCGGATTTTTCATGAATGTCATCTGGATGCCTGATGAAATCGGGCTCGCATCGATCCCATTTTTGCCTGGGACTGGGGCTGTGGCCCCCTCTTGAACTGGCGCCTGCGCCACACTGTTTTTATCCCGGCTGAATCTGTGAGTCTTTCTCGCCAAAGACACAGCCGATCAACATGGGAGTACCGCATGATACAACTTGATTCCTACGCCACCCTGGTCGCCGCCACCCTGGTGCTGCTGCTCGGCCGTCTGCTGGTCAACCGGATTGGCCCCCTGCGTACCTTCAACATCCCCAAACCGGTGGCTGGCGGCCTGGTGGTCGCCCTGGTGCTGCTGCTGCTGCGCTCCACCATGCAGCTTGAACTGCAATTTGACACCACATTGCAAACCCCGCTGATGCTGGCCTTCTTCGCCTCCATCGGCCTCTCCGCCGATCTGGGCAGCCTCAAGCGCGGCGGCAAGGCGGTGATCACCTTCCTGCTGGTGGTCACCGGCCTGCTGCTGGTGCAAAACAGCCTGGGGGTCGGTCTGGCCACCCTGCTGGGTCTGGACCCGCACATGGGGCTGCTGGCCGGCTCCATCACCCTCTCCGGCGGCCACGGCACAGGCGCGGCCTGGGGCTCCATCTTCACCGAGAAGTACGGGGTGCAATCCGCCGCCGAGCTCGCCATCGCCTGCGCCACCTTCGGCCTGGTGCTGGGAGGCCTGATCGGCGGCCCCGTCGCCCGCTACCTGGTGAAGAAGGTGCAGGTGCCCGGCGAGGAGCACAACCGTGACGGTGCCCCCCAGGGCTTCGAGATGCCGGACATGGAGCGGCCGCTGACCACCTTCAGCCTGATCGAGACCCTGGCCCTGATCGCCATCAGCCTCAAGGGGGGCGAGATGTTCTCCCTCTACCTCAAGGGCAGTGCCCTGGAGCTCCCGGTCTTCGTCTGCGTGCTCTTCGTCGGCGTGCTGCTGCGCAACCTGCTGACCCTGCTCAACTGGCATGAGGTGAGCGACCGCGAGGTTTCTCTGCTCGGCAACGTCAGCCTGTCGCTCTTCCTCGCCATGGCGCTGATGAGCCTGAAGCTGTGGGATCTCGCCAGCCTGGCCCTGCCCATCTTCATCCTGCTGGCCGCTCAGACGGTGGCGATGGCGCTCTACGCCATCTTCGTCACCTTCAGGGTCATGGGCAGCAACTATGACGCGGCCGTGCTGGCGGCAGGCCACTGCGGCTTCGGTCTGGGGGCCACCCCCACCGCCATCGCCAACATGCAGGCCATCACCCAGCGCTTCGGCCCCTCCCACCTGGCGTTCCTGGTGGTGCCCATGGTGGGCGCCTTCTTCATCGACATCATCAACGCCGTGGTGATCAAACTGTTCCTGGCCCTGCCCTTCCTGTAAGCCCGGGCGCCAGACCCCATATGACAGAGCCCACCTTTTGGTGGGCTCTTTGCTGGCGCTCTCCCGCCACCATTGGTTCTCATCGGGTCGGGGACTCTGCCCCACGCGGCGACAGTCAGCCAGGGCGCATCACAGCCCTGGCCGGATGACGGACAACAAAAAGCCCCGCACTCCAGTGCGGGGCTTTTTACATCGGGCGCCGCAGTGGCGCCGCTTCTCGACCCTTTCTTACAGGATAAAGGTCGAGACCTGCTGGTTCAGATTGGTGGCACGCCCCTTGAGGTGGTGCGCCTGATCCAAATCCCGCATGGCGGCGGCGGTGATCTCGTCGCTCACATCCTTGATGGCGGTGGTGTTCTGGGTGATCTCGCCGGTCACCTGGGTCTGCTCCTCGGCGGCGGTGGCGATCTGACCCGCCATGTCGGAGATGAGGGAGACGGCCTGGGTGATCTCTTCCAGCGCGGCGGCCGCGGCATCGGCGTCCTTCACACTGTTGTCGGCCAAGCCCTGGCTGGTCTGCATCAGGCTGACCGCACGGGCCGTGGTCTGCTGCAGGGTCTCGATGGTGGACTGGATCTCCTGGGTGGAGTCCTGGGTACGGCGCGACAGCACCCGCACCTCGTCCGCCACCACGGCGAAGCCGCGACCCTGCTCACCGGCACGGGCCGCTTCGATGGCCGCGTTCAGCGCCAGCAGGTTGGTCTGCTCGGCGATGCCCTGAATGGTGGAGAGGATGCCGGAGATGGCCTGGGCGTGACGGCTCAGCTCGCCGATGACGCCGGTGGCCTGACCCACCTCCTCGGCCAGGTTGTTGATGGACTGACGAGTCTGGTTCACCAGCATCTTGCCCTGCTCGCTGCTCTGGGCGGATTGCTGAGCGGCGGCGGCGGTGTTCTCGGCGTTGCCGGCGATCTCCATGGTGGCGCTCGCCATCTCGGTGACCGCAGTGGCGACCATGGTCACCTCCTGCTGTTGACGCTGCAACTCTTCCACCGCGGCCTGGTTGGTCACCAGGCTGCGCTCCGCATCGGCATTCAGCTCGTTGGCGAGCTGGCGGATATTGCCGATCAGCTGGTGCTGGCTGCCGACGAAACGGTTGAAGCTGTTGGCCAGCTGGCCCACCTCGTCATTGGCATCGATCTTGATGCGCTGGGTCAGATCGCCGTTACCGTCGGCGATGCGGGCCAGGGCCTGGGAAACCTTGCCGAGGGGGCCAAGCAGCAGGCTGACCAGCCAGGAGATGGCGATGATGCTGCCCACCAGCACCAGCAGGGCCAGGCCGAGCTGGGTCATCAGCAGGGAGGAGAGCGGCGCCTCCAGGGTGGCCTTGTCCAGCACCAGCACCAGCTCCCAGTCGGTGTTCGGGATGTCGGTCGCCCACAGCAGCTTGTCGCGGCCTTCGTTGTCAAAATAGGCGGGGAGCAGGCTGTTGCTGCTCTTGCTCTGTTCGATCAGGGCATTGGAGAGATCGTTGTCGATCTCGCTGGCGGGCTTCATCGCCTTGGCCGCGTCTTTATAGGCGATGACGGTGCCGTCCTTGTGCATCAGGATGGCGACACCGTCCGCCGGCAGGGCCATCTTGGTGACATCCTCCACCAGGGAGGCGATGGAGAGATCGCCGCCGACCACGCCGCCCTGGGCCGGTTGGGCCAGGGTCACCACCATGACGTTGTAAGCCACGTCCAGGTAGGGCTTGGTCACTATCATGCCGCCCTTGGCCATGGCTTCCTGATACCAGCCACGGGAGCGGGGATCATAGCCGTCACGGTTGATGGAGGGATCCGAGTCGTTCATCTTGCCGCTGCCCTCACCGAAATAGGTGAGCTGGAAACGGCCGGAAACTTGCGCCTGTTGCAGGGCGTTGAGGGGGTCGGGGCCAGCCTTGTTGCCAAGGGCCTGGATGACATCGCGACGGGCGGCGAGCCAGTCACTGACGCTGGCGGCCTGCTGGCTGCCGAGGCGCTGCACCTGTTCCTGACTGCCTTGCAGCAACAGGGACTTCTGGCTGCTGTAGCTCTGCCAGGAGAGCAGCAGGATCACCAGGGAGAGGGCGATCACCACAGACAACAGTATCTTCTGCTTGAGTGATAGGTTTTTCATCGTGCTTTCTTCTTGTGGGGTCAGGAACAGGATTACTCGAAAAGTGCGCGGCACTCCATGTTGTTGTTAGCGGCCAAGGCGCACAAAACTGAAGCGGAGAATGGCGCGGCTGGCGATATTTTCTGCAAGAAAGCACAAAATAGCCTCCGAAATCGGTGACAGAAGGCGGCCGGGGCCAGCCAACCCTGTTTATTCCTTCCGCAATTGGCTAGAATATCCCGTTTTTAAATCACATCGACCCCGAGAGTTTTCACGATGTTTGAAGTCAATCCTGTATTAAACAAGCTTAAGGAGCTGTCTGAGAGGACCGAGCTGCTTAGGGGGTACCTTTGACTATGACGCCAAGAAAGAGCGTCTAGAAGAGGTCAATGCCGAGCTGGAACAGCCGGATGTCTGGAATGAGCCGGAGCGCGCACAGGCGCTGGGCAAGGAGCGCGTGTCGCTGGACAACGTGGTCAACACCATCGATACCCTGACCCAGGGTGTCGATGACGTCGAGATGCTGGTCAGCCTGGCGGTGGAAGGCGAAGACGAGGAGACCTTCAACGAGGCCATCGTCGAAGCCGATCAGCTGGAAGCCAAGCTGGTGGATCTCGAATTCCGTCGCATGTTCTCCGGTCAGCACGACGGCTCCGACTGCTACATCGACATCCAGTCCGGTTCCGGTGGCACCGAGGCCCAGGACTGGGCCAACATGGTGCTGCGCATGTACCTGCGCTGGGGCGATGCCCACGGCTACAAGCCCGAGCTCATCGAGTGCTCGGAAGGCGACGTGGCCGGCATCAAGTCCGCCACCATCAAGTTCACCGGCGAGTATGCCTTCGGCTGGCTGCGCACCGAGACCGGCGTACACCGTCTGGTTCGCAAGTCGCCATTCGATTCCGGTGGCCGTCGCCACACCTCGTTCTGCTCCGTCTTCGTCTATCCCGAAATCGATGACGACATCGAGATCGAGATCAACCCGGCGGATCTGCGCATCGACGTCTACCGCGCCTCCGGTGCCGGTGGTCAGCACGTCAACCGGACCGAGTCCGCGGTGCGTATCACCCACGTCCCCACCGGTGTGGTGGTGCAGTGCCAGAACGACCGTTCCCAGCACAAGAACAAAGATCAGTGTATGAAGCAGCTGAAGGCCAAGCTCTACGAGCTGGAAATTCAGAAGCAGAACGCTGAGAAGCAAGCCCTCGAAGAGACCAAGTCCGACATCGGCTGGGGCAGCCAGATCCGCTCCTACGTACTGGATGACTCCCGTATCAAGGATCTGCGCACCGGCGTCGAGACCCGCAATACCCAATCGGTACTCGACGGCGACTTGGACAAGTTTATCGAAGCCAGCCTGAAATCAGGCCTGTAAACAGAGCAGCAGGAATCACCATGTCTGAACAAACCACTACTCCGGAAGTCGACCAGACTCTCGAACTGAACAACGAGATGACTGAGCGTCGCTCCAAGCTGGCCGCCTTGCGCGCCCAGGGCAACCCTTTCCCCAACGACTTCCGTCGTGACAGCCTGTCCGGCGATCTGCACGCCGAGTTTGGCGACAAGAGCGCCGACGAGCTGGTGGCCTTGAATAAACGGGTGAAGATTGCCGGTCGTATCATGACCCGCCGGATCATGGGCAAGGCTTCCTTCGCTACCCTGCAGGACATGGCTGGCAAGATCCAGATCTACGTGACCCGTGACGACCTGCCGGAAGGCTTCTACAACGAGCAGTTCAAGAAGTGGGACCTGGGTGACATCGTCGGTGTCGAAGGGACGCTGTTCCGCACCAACACCGGCGAGCTCTCCGTCCATGTGGGAGAAATCCGCCTGCTGACCAAGGCACTGCGTCCGCTGCCCGAGAAGCACAAGGGCCTGACCGACCAGGAAGCCCGCTGCCGTCAGCGCTACCTGGATCTGATCGCCAACGAAGAGTCCCGCAAGACCTTCATGATCCGCACCCAGGTGGTTGCCGGCATCCGCAAGTTCTTCAACGAGAAGCGCTTCATGGAAGTGGAAACCCCCATGATGCAGGTCATCCCGGGTGGTGCCTCCGCACGTCCCTTCGTCACCCACCACAATGCGCTGGACATCGACATGTACCTGCGTATCGCCCCCGAGCTCTATCTGAAGCGTCTGGTGGTCGGTGGTTTCGAGCGCGTGTACGAAATCAACCGCAACTTCCGTAACGAAGGGATCTCGGTGCGTCACAACCCCGAGTTCACCATGATCGAGTTCTACATGGCCTACGCCGACTACATCGATCTGATGGACCTGACCGAGGAGCTGCTGCGCACCCTGGCCCAGGACATCCTGGGTGACACCAAGATCCGTTACGCCAAAGAGGGCGAAGAGGGCCTGACCATCGATTTCGGTCAGCCGTTCCAGCGTCTCACCATGGTCGAGTCCATCCTCAAGTTCAACCCGGATGTGACCCAGGACGATCTGGCCACCCTGGAGAGCGCCAAGGCCGTCGCCAAGCGTCTGCACATCGAGCTGATGAAGGGCTGGGAGCTGGGCCATGTGATCACCGCCATCTTCGAAGAGACCGTTGAGCACATGCTGCTGCAACCGACCTTCATCACCGAGTACCCGGCTGCCGTCTCCCCCCTGGCCCGCCGCAACGACCAGAACCCGGACGTGACCGATCGCTTCGAGTTCTTCATCGGTGGCCGCGAGCTGGCCAACGGCTTCTCCGAGCTGAACGATGCGGAAGATCAGGCCAAGCGCTTCCAGGATCAGGTGAACCAGAAAGAAGCGGGCGACGACGAAGCCATGTTCTACGACGCCGACTTCGTCACCGCGCTGGAACACGGCCTGCCGCCCACTGCCGGTCAGGGCATTGGCATCGACCGTCTGGTGATGCTGTTCACCAACAGCCACACCATCCGCGACGTCATCCTGTTCCCGGCCCTGCGCCCGCAACAGAAATAAGCGATCGCCTCAGGCCTGGCCTGATGCCCGATGGCACTGAAAACGCCCCGCAACTGCGGGGCGTTTTTTATGGCAAAGACTAAAGCTGCGAACAGGGTTCGCCCGGCTGGCGACTTATGGGGCGGGCGGCAGCAACCACTCCCCCTGCCACAGGGTCAGCGCCTGTCCCGACATCCACACCCTATCCCCCTGCAACTCGAGCACCAGCTCCCCGCCCCGCGCGGAGATCTGGCGCGCCCGCAACTGCGCCTTGCCGAGTCGCTCGGCCCAGAAGGGCACCAGGGCACAGTGGTTGGAGCCGGTGACGGGATCTTCCTCCACCCCGACCCAGGGGGCGAAGTAACGGGAGACAAAGTCATGGTCCGGATCCCTCGACGGCGCCGTCACCATCAGACCGCGGCCAGGCAGGGCACGCAGGGCGTGGAAGTCCGGCTTGAGCGCCTGTACCTCTTCTTCGCAGCCGAGCACCAGCAGGAACTTGGCACCGGCGGCCAGGGTCTGCAGCGGCGTGCAGCCGAGGGCCTCGGCATAGGCGGGAGCCAATGTCAGCGGAGCAAGGGGGATACGCGGAAAGTCGAGCCGAATCCACTCCCCCTCGGCGCTGGCCTCCAGCAGGCCGCTGCGGGTCGCGAAGCGCAACACCTGGGAGCGAGCCACAGCCCCGGTCTGCCACAGCACATGGGCGGCCGCCAGGGTGCCGTGACCGCAGAGATCCACCTCGACCGTCGGGGTAAACCAGCGCAACCGATAGTGCGCCTCCCCTAGGGGGCTGAGGAAGGCGGTCTCCGAGAGGTTGAACTCCGCCGCCATGGACTGCAGCTCGGCATCGCTGCGCTCCTGCCCCAATACGACGATGGCGGGGTTGCCCCCGAAGGGGTGCTGGCTGAAGGCATTGACATGGAACAGTCTGGACATCGGCAGATCCTGAGAGGCGAAGGGGGACTCAATATTGCGATTTTTATACCACAGCCGGGGAGCCGCTGAGGCGGATTTCGGCTTTATAAATTCATAAATCGCATAAAGAAGATATTTTTATTCTTTGTTGTTATTCATTGCACCCCTTAACCTGACCAAAAATCAGACCATGGAAGACATGTGTGATGCAATTGACAGCCCCAATACCCACCATAAGCCCGCTCTCTGACGAGCAGCAGCGCCAGCTGAATCAGGTCTTGTCGACCCTCAATACCCAGCAACTCGCCTGGGTGAGCGGTTATCTCTACGGCCTCTCCAAGTCAGGCGTCCAGAGCGTCGCCCCCAGCGCCGCCGTGGCCGCCCCCGGTGACAGCCTGACCATTCTCTACGGCTCCCAGACCGGCAACGCCAAGGGCGTGGCCAGCGCCATCAAGGCACAGGCCGAGGCGCGCGGCCTGCCGGTGACCCTCACCTCGATGGCGGACTACAAACCCAAGCAGCTCAAGAAAGAGAGCCATCTGCTGGTGATAGTGAGCACTTACGGGGAGGGGGAGCCGCCGGAGAGCGCGGTGGATCTGTTCGAGCAGCTTAAAAAAGGCAAGATAGGCAAACTCGAAGGACTCAAGTTCGCCGTGCTGGGGCTGGGTGACAGCTCCTACGAATTCTTCTGCCAGACCGGCAAGGACTTCGACGACTTCCTGTCAAAAGCGGGGGCCGAGCGCATTCATGAGATCGCTAGCCTCGATGTGGACTATCAGGACGCTGCCAAGGCCTGGGGCGAGCAGGCGGTCAACGCCGTCGCCGCCACCCTGTCCGCAGGGGCCGCGACCGCCAGCGTAGCCGGCTCGGTGCAGCAAGCCGTCGGCCACAGCCAGTATCACAAGGAGAACCCCTTCCCGGCACGGCTCTCGGTCAATCAGAAGATCACCGGCCGCGACTCCACCAAGGACATACGCCACATCGAGATCAACCTGGAAGAGTCCGGCATCACTTATCAGCCGGGTGATGCCCTCGGCATCTGGTTCGACAATGACGCCGATCTGGTGGGCGAAGTACTGGCCCTGACCGGCCTCTCCGGCGATGAAACCACCGCACAGGGCCCCTTGTGTGCGGCCCTGACCCGCCACTTCGAGCTGACCCGCTTGCACGGCGGCTTTATCACCGGGTTGGCCGAGATATCGGGCAATGCGGCGCTCAAGGATCTGGCCGGCGACAAGGCCCAGGTCAACGCCCTGGTGGCCAGCGCCCAGGTGGTGGACGTGCTCAAGCGCTTCCCCTCCTCCCTGAGTGCGGATCAGCTTGTCAGCCTGCTGCGCCCGCTGACCCCGCGCCTCTACTCCATCGCCTCCGCCCAGAGCGAGGTGGAGGAAGAGGTACACCTGACAGTCGGCGTGGTGCGCTACCCGCAGGAAGATGGCACAGTGCGATCTGGCGGCGCCTCCTCCTATCTGGCGGACCGCCTGGCCGAGGATGCCGAGGTCAGGGTGTTCGTCGAGCACAACGACAACTTCCGCCTGCCGGCCAATCCCGATACCCCCGTCATCATGGTGGGTCCGGGCACCGGCATAGCCCCCTTCCGCGCCTTTATGCAGGAGCGTGAGGCGCTGGGTGCCTCGGGCAAGAACTGGCTCATCTTCGGCAACCCCCACTTCACCCAGGACTTCCTCTATCAGGTGGAGTGGCAGCGTTATGTGAAATCCGGCCTGCTGTCGAAGATTTCGCTCGCCTTCAGCCGGGATCAGGCCAACAAGATCTATGTGCAGGATCGCCTGCGCGAAGCGGGGCAGGAGCTCTACCAGTGGCTGGAAGCAGGTGCTCACTTCTATGTGTGCGGCGACGCCAATCACATGGCGAAGGATGTGCAGGAGGCCCTGCTGGAGGTGATTGCCGAACATGGCCACAAGAGCCGTGAAGAAGCAGAAGAGTATTTGAGCGAATTGCGTCGTGCCAAACGTTATCAAAGGGATGTCTACTGATGAGCAAGCAACCAATCTCGAAACAAGCAGCAGGACCGGTTGAAGGGCCACTGTCCGACAACGAACGCCTCAAGCGCGAGAGCAACTTCCTGCGCGGCACCATCGCCGAGGATCTGCAGGATCCACTCACCGGTGGCTTCAATGGCGACAACTTCCAGCTGATCCGCTTCCACGGCATGTATCAGCAGGATGACAGAGACATCCGCCCGGAGCGCGCCGCCCAGAAGCTGGAGCCCCTGCACAACGTCATGCTGCGTGCCCGCCTGCCGGGCGGCATCATCACCCCGGCCCAGTGGCAGGTGATCGACAAGTTCGCCGAGGAGCACAGCCTCTACGGCAGCATTCGCCTCACCACCCGCCAGACCTTCCAGTTCCATGGCGTGCTCAAGCGCGACATCAAGCTGATGCACCAGACCCTCAACAGCACCGGCATCGACTCCATCGCCACCGCCGGCGACGTGAACCGCAACGTACTCTGCACCAGCAACCCGGTGGAGTCCGAGCTGCACCAGGAGGCCTACGAGTGGGCCAAGAAGATCTCCGAGCACCTGCTGCCCAAGACCCGCGCCTACGTGGAGATCTGGCTGGACGGCGAGAAGCTGGGCGGTGACGAGGAGCCGATCCTGGGTTCCAACTACCTGCCGCGCAAATTCAAGACCACAGTGGTGATCCCGCCCCACAACGACGTGGACATCCACGCCAACGATCTCAACTTCGTGGCCATCGCAGATGGCGGCAAGCTGGTGGGCTTCAACGTGCTGGTGGGCGGGGGTCTCGCCATGACCCATGGCGACACCAGCACCTACCCGCGCAAGGCGAGCGATTTCGGTTTCATCCCGCTCTCCCACGTGCTGGAAGTGGCGGCCGCCGTGGTCAGCACCCAGCGTGACTGGGGCAACAGGGTCAACCGCAAGAACGCCAAGACCAAGTACACGCTGGAACGGGTCGGTGTCGAGGCCTTCAAAGCCGAGGTGGAGAGCCGCGCCGGCATCCAGTTCGGGCCGGTTCGCCCCTATGAGTTCACCAGCCGTGGGGATCGCTTCGGCTGGGTGGAGGGGATAGACGGCAAGCACCACCTCACCCTCTTCATCGAGAACGGCCGCCTGCTGGACTTCCCGGGCAAGCCCCTCAAGACCGGCATGCTGGAGATCGCCAAGATCCATCAGGGGGATTTCCGTCTCACCGCCAACCAGAACCTCATCATCGCCGGGGTGCCCGCCGGTGAGAAGGCGCGCATCGAAGCCCTGGCGCGCCAGTACGGTCTGCTGGACGACGGCGTGAGCGAGCAACGCAAGCAGTCCATGGCCTGCGTAGCCCTGCCCACCTGCCCGCTGGCGATGGCCGAGGCCGAGCGCATGCTGCCGGCCTTCGTCACCGACATCGAAGGTCTGCTGGCCAAGCACGCCCTGGCGGATGACGCCATCATCTTCCGGGTCACCGGCTGCCCCAACGGCTGCGGCCGCGCCATGCTGGCGGAAGTCGGTCTGGTGGGCAAGGCCCCCGGCCGCTACAACCTGCACCTGGGGGGCAACCTGGAGGGAACCCGCATTCCGCGCCTCCATCAGGAGAACATCACAGAGCCGCAGATCCTGGCGGAGCTGGATGCCCTGATCGGCCGATGGGCCAAGGAGCGCAACCCGAACGAGTGCTTCGGCGACTTCGTGATCCGGGTCGGGGTGATTGCGCCCGTCATCGACTCCGCGAGGGACTTCTATGCAGCCTGAACTGACTGATAGCGGGCGGCTGACACTGACCGCCGATGGCAGACTCGACCTCGACGCCCTGCTGGCCCTCGGCCGGGAGCAGCAGACCGAGGCACTGGCCCCCCTCAACCGGGAGCTGGACGCCATGAGCGCCTCCGAGCGGGTGCGCTGGGCGCTGGCGAATCTGCCGGGGGAACATGTGCTGTCGTCGAGCTTCGGCATCCAGGCGGCGCTGATGCTGCACCTGGTGAGCCGCGAGCGTGCCGATGTGCCGGTGGTGCTGACCGATACCGGCTATCTCTTCCCCGAGACCTACCGCTTTATCGATGAGTTGACCGAGCGGCTCAGCCTCAACCTGAAGATCTACCGGGCCGAACTCAGCCCGGCCTGGCAGGAGGCCCGCTTCGGCCTCTTGTGGGAGCAGGGGGTGGAGGGGATCACCCGCTACAACCAGCTCAACAAGGTGGAGCCCATGGACCGCGCTCTGAGCGAGCTCGGCGCCCGCACCTGGTTCTCCGGCCTGCGCCGGGAGCAGGCGGGCAGTCGCGGCAAGCTGCCGGTGCTGGCCATACAGCGCGGCCGCTTCAAGTTCCTGCCGGTGATCGACTGGCGCAACAAGGACGTCTTCTACTACTTCAAGGAGCACGATCTGCCCTACCACCCCCTGTGGGAGCAGGGCTACCTCTCGGTGGGCGATGTGCACACCACCACCAAGTGGGAGCCGGGCATGAGCGAGGAGCAGACTCGCTTCTTCGGCCTCAAGCGCGAGTGCGGCCTGCACGAGGAGAGTGGCGAGCACGACGGATCCGGCATCTGATCCCGGGTACAAGCGGCTGACCATAAAAAAACGCCCGGCAATGGCCGGGCGTTTTGCTTGCTGACATCCATGGACTGGGCCGCGCCGGAGGGGGCCTTAGCCCGCAGAGTTGCCTTGTGCCGCGGCGGCGCGCGCCTGGGTCAGCCAGTCATTGACCAGGGCCTCGTGTCCCTTGAGCCAGGCATCGGCGTGGCGTTCCACATCCGCCGGCTTGTTCTGTCCCTTGTTCATCAGGCCGTTCTGGATGTTGATGTCGTTCAACGACAGCTTGACGATGCTGAACAGCTTGGCCGCCGCCGGGTTGGCATCGGTGAAGGCCTTGTTGGCGACTATGTGCATGGTGTTGACGGCAAAGCCGTAGTTCTTGCCGTTGGGCAGCCGGGTCTTGGCCGCCTCCTTGGCATCGGCGGGCACCTCCAGCCACACCACGTCCTTGCCCGGCACCAGCTCGCTGCTGAGCCAGTAGGGGGTCCAGGTGTAGTAGAGCACCGGCTTGCCGGCCTGGTATCGGGCCAGGGTATCGGCGATCAGGGCCGCGTAGTTGCCCTGCTTGTGGGTGACGGTCGGGGTCAGACCGAACTCGTCCAGATGATGGTTGATGGCCCCTTCGCAGCCCCAGCCCGGGTTGCAGCCCACCAGATCGGCCTTGCCGTCCCCGTCGCCGTCAAACAGCGCCGCCAGCTTGGGATCCTTGAGCTGGCCCAGGTTGGTGATGCCGTACCGGGCCGCTGTTTTCTTGTCGATGAGGTAGCCCTGGGCGGCGCCGGCCACATAGGTGCCCTGACGGAAGAACACCTTGCCCCCCCCCGCCTGCTCGTACTTGTTGTCCTGCAGCGGTATCCAGTTGAAGGCGAGGAAGGTGCCGTCCCCCTGCGCCACCGAGGCGTAGGCCACGTTGTAATCCACCTCCTGGGCGGGCTGCACCTCGTAGCCGAGGCGGCCCATCAGCTTGCTGACCAGCAGGCTCTGGAAGGCCTCCTCAGGCAAGGAGCTCTGCAGGGGCTGCACCTTGACCCCCTCCCCCGGCAGCGCCGTGCTGGCCATGGCGAGGGAACTCAGCAGCAGGGCGCTCAGGGTCAATCCTTTGGTGATCTGTTTCATGCTTCTACTCCTTTGTAATCGAGGGATTTGCCGCGGCCACACAGGCGCAGCAGCAGGGCGACGGGGCCGCGCTGATACCAGCGGCCGACCCGGCTGCGATCCGGCTGTCCCATCGCCTGGGTCAGTCGATCGAGCACTATGGCCAGCAGCACTATGCCGAGGCCACCGATGGAGGCGAGCCCCATGTCGAGGCGCCCTATGCCGCGCAGCACCATCTGCCCCAGACCGCCGACCGCTATCATGGAGGCGATCACCACCATGGAAAGCGCCAGCATCAGGGTCTGGTTGACCCCGGCCATGATGGTGGGCATGGCGAGCGGCAGCTGCACCTTGAACAGCAGCTGGGAGGGGCTGGCACCGAACGAGTGGGCCGCCTCCACCAGGTCAGCGGGCACCTGGCGGATCCCCAGCATGGTGAGACGGATCATCGGCGGCAGGGCGAAGATGACGGTCACCACCACCCCGGGCACGTTGCCGATGCCAAACAGCATGACGATGGGGATGAGGTAGACGAAGGCCGGGGTGGTCTGCATAGCATCCAGCAACGGCCGGGTCCAGGTGGAGAGCCGCTCGCTGCGGGCCAGCAGAATGCCGACCGGCAAGCCTATCAGTACGCAGAAGAAGAGGGAGGTCAGCACCAGCGACAGGGTCACCATGGCATCGGACCAGGCGCCGATAAGGCCAATCATCACCAGAGAAACAAGGGTGCCGAGCGCCATGCGGCCGCCCACCAGCTGCCAGGCGATCAGGGTCAAGAGCCCCATCATCAGGGTGGAGGGGACCGTCTGCAGCAGCTGGGTCATGGCCCCCAGGGCCAGCGCCACAGGGGCGCGGACCAGCTGGAACAAGGGCCGCAGGTTCTCCACCAGCCAGCCGATGCCCCCCTCGACCCAGGTATCCAGCGGCACCAGGGCCTGCTGGAAGGGATCCAGCCAGTCGACGGCGGCACTGTTATCGACGACTGCGATCTGGTTCTGCCAGTCTGCCGCCTCTGTGGCCGTACTGCCCCAGGGATCCTCGGCTGTGGTGGTGGTCGCAGCGCCCCAGGGATCGGCCTGCGCCTCGTCGGCCCAGGCGGGAGCGCTCGTCAATAGCAACAGCGCCAGCAAGCCGGCCAGCAGACGGTGAGGGATCAAATTCATAGCGGGGTACTCCTGTCCAGGGTGTTGAGCAGATTGGCCTTGGAGATGAGTCCCAGATAGGTGCCATCCTCCTCGACCACGGGTACCTGGCAGGGTGCTGCGGCCACCTGGCTGATGAGTTCGTTGAGGGCGGTGTCGGCCAGAATGGGCTGGATGTCCGCCAGCAGCGCCTGCTCCAGGCTCCCCTTGTCACGGACCGCCTGACCGAGCGACTCCACCGAGACCACCCCGAGGAAGCGGCGGCTGCGATCCACCACATAGCCGTACTCCCGCTCCAGCTCCTTGAGCTGGCGCAGGGCATTGCCCGGCCCGTCCGTGGTGTGTTTCTTGATAAGCGGCATCTGCTTGCGGCTCGCCACATCCCGGGCGCTGAAGACGTTGGCGAGATCCACCCCGCGAAAGAAGGCGCGCACATAGTCGTTGGCGGGCTGGTTCAGGATCTCGTCGGGGGTACCCACCTGCACCAGCTGGCCGTCCTGCATGATGGCGATGCGATCGCCGATGCGCATCGCCTCGTCCAGATCGTGGGAAATGAAGACGATGGTGCGCTGCTGGCTCGCCTGCAGCTTGAGCAGCTCGTCCTGCATCTCGGTACGGATCAGGGGATCCAGCGCGGAGAAGGCCTCGTCCATCAGCAGTATGTCGGGATCATTGGCCAGCGCCCGGGCCAGGCCGACCCGCTGCTTCATGCCGCCGGAGAGGGCGTCGGGGAAGGCGTCGATCCACTGCCCCAGACCCACCTGATGGAGCGCCTGACGGGCGCTCTGCTGGCGCTCCGCCAGCGGCACCCCGGCCAGCTCCAGCCCGAAGGCGGTGTTTTCCAGCACGCTCAGGTGGGGCATCAGGGCGAAGGACTGGAACACCATGCTGATCTTCTTGCGCCGCACCTGGCGCAGTTCGCGCTCCGAAATGGCGGCGATGTCCTCGCCATCGATCAGCACCTGGCCGCGGGTCGGCTCGATCAGCCGGTTGAAGAGACGCACCAGGGTGGACTTGCCCGAGCCGGAGAGACCCATCACCACGAAGATCTCCCCTTCGTTGATGGCCAGATTGACATCCTGGACCCCCAGGGTCTGCCCGGTCTTTTGCAGAATGCTGGCGCGGTCGTGCCCTTTCGCCAGCAATTTGAACGCTTTTTCCGGATGTTCTCCGAAGATTTTATAGAGCGATTTCACTTCGAGTTTGACTGTCATACTGTCCTTTTTTTATGGCCGGCATATTGCTGTTCCTGCTGCCGGACGCGAACCAATTAATTTTAACACTAAGCAATTTCCCGCATAAACAAAAGAACCATAAGAGTCTCACAAAGAAAGCCAAGTCATAAGGAACTGATTTTTATCACATATTTTAAGAAGCAAAAATTCAACAGATGACCGAAAAAGATCGGACAAATATGAAATTACTGCATATAAAGTCCATTTTTTAGCCATTTGATGGGTAGGTTCAGTCGGCTGAGAGGCGCGAATGAGGGTAACTCCCGGACAGAGGCCCCTTTCCATCGACACTCACAAAATGATTACAACGCTAATCATATTTAACCCCTGTGAAGGGGGAGATTGAGGGGAGGATTGAGCAGGGCAGGAACCGGTGCGGGACGCGGCGGCGAAGTCGCAAAAAAAAGCCCCTCGGATTGGAGGGGCCTTGCTGACGGGAGGGATCAGCGTCGCTGCCAGGTTTCGAAGCAGTAAGGATGAGGGTTTTTCTCGTCGGGCTGATGGGGATCGCTCTCGGTGCGCACCCAGTCCACCTCATCGAAGGCGGGGAAGCGGGTATCCCCTGCCACCGCCAGATCGATCCGGGTCAGATAGAGCCTGTCGGCCCGGGGCAGCAGCTGGTCATAGAGATGACCCCCCCCTATCACCATCAGCTCATCCACTTTCTCGCCCCTTGCCAGCAAGGCGAGCGCGGCCTCGACCGAATCGACCACCTCCACCCCCTCTGCGCGATAGTCGGGATTGCGGCTGATCACCAGGTTGCGGCGCCCGGGCAGCGGGCGACCTATGGACTCGAAGGTCTTGCGCCCCATCAGCACCGGCTTGCCAAGCGTCACCCGCTTGAAGTGGGCCAGATCGGCGGGCAGATGCCAGGGCATCTGGTTGTCCAGGCCAATCACGCGATCGTGCGCCATGGCGGCAATCATGGAAATGTGCATGGGTTCAGCCTCTTGCAGCCTGTCTCAGACAATGGGCCGGTTACGGTACACGACCAAAGAGGGGATCGCCAAACCGAAACTGAGGGCCCCCACGATAAAGAGCACCTTGAGGCCGTTGGTCACGGCGTGATGGATAAGCTCGGTGGTCACCCCCGAGATGTTGAGCTCCACCACGGCGATCATGGTCTTGAACGCATAGACACCCGGGATCATGGGGATGATGGAGGCCACGCTGAACACGGGACGCGGTGCCAGCAGGCGCTTCGACCAGTAAACGCAGACAAAACCTACAGTGGTAGACGCCGCCAGAGTAGCCCACTCTATGGGCATGCCGTAATGAACGAGCAGGGTGCGCAGGCTGTGGGCCAGGGCGCCCCCCATGGCGCAATACTTCAGCATCCTCGGCGGCACGTTGAACAGCATGGCGAAGCCGACCGCCGGTATGGCAGACCAGAACGCATCCCTGGCGAGCAGCAAGAGTAGTTCCATCATGGTCGCCCCCCTCCCGCCAAGACCACCAGACGAGGCCCTGGCCCAAGACTCACACTAGTGGCACCGAAACGGAGCCCTATGTCCCCGCTTCGAGCGCGGATAGCGTCATTGACTTTCATATGGAGTTCCACCACAGCTTCCAGCCCCAGATCCCGGTGACCGACATGGCCAGCACTATGCCGATGACGGCGCTGATGGTGAGCAGGGTCGCCATGCCCCAACGGGCCAGCCCCAGGTTGAAGTAGCCCTTCACCATGTCGGAAACCGCATTGATGAGCGGAAAACCCGGCACCAGCAGCAAGACGCTGGCCGCCATGGCGAGATAGGGTTGGTCTCCCCACTGGAAGTAGGTGGCGCAGGAGGCGATCAGGGTGGCGACGAAGCCGGTCGCGGCGAAGTTGATGAGCGGGCTGTGGTGATGGCGAGCCATCAGCTGGCGCACTCGCATCGCCACCGCAGCGGCGACGAAGGTCACCAGGAAAATGGGCCAGTCGCCGCCGAACAGCAGGCTGAAGGCGCCGCAGGAGAGCCCCACCATGGGCACCACCAGCCAGGGGTGGTAATGGAACGGCACTATGCCGTCGAGCCGCTGGCGCACCTCCCTCACACCGATCAGCTCCTTCTCAGCCATGATGCAGATGCGCTGGACCTCGCACACCACCTGCATGTTGATCCCCTGATCCCGTACCCGGCGGGTGGTGGTGACGCAGCTCCCCTGATAGAGGCTGGTGAGCACTATGGCACTGGCGGAGATGGCCATCTCGACACTCTCCAGCCCCAGCGCCAACCCAAGCCGGACAGTGGTCTGCTCTATGATGCGCCCCTCGGCACCATGCTGGGCCAGCAACTGACCCACCTTGACGATGATCCGGGTGATCTCTGTCTGTTGCTCCCGCGACAGCACCCTTCTTGGTGTGATACTTCTCATAATCCCTTAGAGTCGTAGCAAGATGAAATGTGCCGAGATATTACCCTAAGCGTTATATTCCTTCATCCATATCTGTGGATTTAGCTGGCCGCCATGTTATTAAATGAGTGCGCAATGAGAATTTGCAGCAAATAAAAAACAAACCACCCTGTTTATTAACATCGGGTGGCTTGTGCCGAAGAAAATATTGAAAATAACGGAACAGGGTGGCGGCCAATAAATTATTTATTCCTCGGATGATCCGCCAGCACTATCACATTGTCTGGTGGCAGCCTCTCTTCGGCTTGCGCCAGAGACGTCTCCTGCAGCTGAATGATGTGACGGCGCATGGCATACACGGAGTCGTGCATCATGTTGGCAATCCGGATGCAGCTGTCGAGATTGTTCCTGGCCAGACGGCGCTGGCAATCGATGCGAAACTGCAGGCCCCGCAACCGCCGCTGCCGATCCGGCCCCACCTGGGCGATCAGGGCCTCTATCTGCTGATGCAGCAAGGCATCGAGCCGCTCCGGCTCGGCCAGAGCCCAGTGTTTGAGCGTATCAAAATCTGGCAGCTCCATATCCCCTCCTGGCCAGACGCCTCCCACATCCAAGTGCGACCACGCCCGGCACATCATTTCGCTGTCCATAGGAAGGTTATATAAGATGGTGGGGATTTTGGGTCTGTCGGCTCCGAGTCACAGGAGTCCGCTTTTTCATCCAGCAGGCGGATATCGGGCGAGAGGAAAGATTAATTCTTTAGGATTCATGAAATTATAATGATGCCCCATGCGTCACTTTTTTTATAAATTTTAAAGGCTTTTATGGCTCTTCTTATTCCCTATTCATCGATAGCGAATAGATCTGCTTTTCGTTCGACTCTCAATTCAAGCCTTTCCGTGTCGCACCCAAGCCGGTGGTTTAACATATCTCACTGATTATGTTATTTTATTTACCACTTTTTCCAATGACCAAGGGTTGAGCATGAGCAAGGCAAGAATCGGTATAGTCACCGTCAGCGATCGCGCCAGCGCGGGCATCTATGAAGATCTCTCCGGCAAGGCCATCATCGACACCCTTGACGCCTATCTGACCTCGGAGTGGGAACCCGTCTATCAGGTGATCCCGGATGAGCAGGATCAGATTGAGGCGACCCTGGTTCGGCTGGCGGATGAGGAGTCATGCTGCCTCATCGTCACCACGGGCGGCACAGGGCCGGCCAAGCGGGATGTGACGCCGGAAGCCACCGAAGCCGTGTGCGATCGCATGATGCCGGGCTTTGGCGAACTGATGCGGGCCGAGTCACTCAAGTTCGTGCCCACCGCCATTTTGTCACGCCAGACCGCCGGCCTGCGCGGCAGCTCCCTCATCGTCAACCTGCCGGGCAAGCCCAAGTCCATCCGCGAGTGCCTGGATGCGGTCTTCCCCGCCATCCCCTACTGCATCGACCTGATGGACGGGCCCTATCTCGAGTGCGACGAAGCCGTCATCAAGCCATTCCGCCCCAAGAAGTAAATGGACGGGGGATGTTAAGCCCCCGCCCCTCTCTTACTTGCGGCCGTACACCTGGACCCCCGCCTTGCTCCCTTCCGAATTGCCATAAACCTCGATCCGCTTGATGCAGACCCGGCTGCCGAGGGACTTCCAGCCGGACTCCTGATCCTCTTTCAGGTTCTTGTCAAAGTGCAGTGTCTTGCTGCGGTCATTGCCATAGATCACCTTGACCCTGTCCAGGGTCAGCTCCCGCCCCGCCTTGACCATGATGGACTTGGCCGGACGACAGATGATGACGGGAATGATGGCAGGATGGTCGCCCACCCCCAGCAGCATGGTCTTGCCCAGCCGAAATTCATCATCGGCCATGGCCGGGGGCACAACCCCGCCGAGCAGCGCCATCGGCACCAGGATGCGCAAGGCGCGGGTAAAGGGGGATGAGAGATGAAGAGAAAACAGAGCTGACATTATGCCTCCTGAAAAAAGGGGGCATGATAAGGGCCCATAGCCAAACCCAAGCTGTACTGGAGCTGTACCAGGAGGCAAGGCAATAGCCAGGCGAGGCTCATGCCGATGATGGCACCTCAGGCCCGGGACCTGTGATGGCGGGGACTCAGGCCCCCGTCATCACCTCTGGGGAGACTAGTTGCCCCACATGGTCATCAGCTGGGATTCCATGGCCTCTTCCGCCTCATCCGGCAGCGCGGTGAAGAAATCGAGCCCGGTCTGCTCCTCCACCGCATCCACAGTCACTATGTAGTCCGCAAGCCGGCTGGCCGACACATTCTCCTGGGGCAGGATGAAGGCGATGGCTTCCTGATTGGCCACATCCATCACCACCCTGTAGTAGGCGTGGGGCACAGTCACGCCGTTGCCGATGGCGCCATCGGAGTTGGTGAAGATGGGGCCCGTGATCACCTGGACATTCTCATAGGCGATGGCCCACTGCCGGGTCTTCTCCTCCAGGATGCGCCAGGCCCCCTGATTGAGCGCCGGCAGCTGCGGGGTCATGTTGGTCAGCAGGAAGCTCTGCTTCATGGTGGTGGCGGTGGAGCGCATGTCCGCCGCGGGCGCCTGATGGCCGCGATCAAAGCCCGAGCCCTTGTAGTCCGCCAGGGTGGCGCGGTACTGCACCGGCACCTCCTTGTCCTCGGCGAAGGCATCCTTGCGCGGCACCTGCCCCTGGGCGCTGGTCGCCGTCATCCGGTAAGAGACCCATTCAGAGACCTTGGTGTCGTAGTTGTAACCGGCGGCATAGCCCTCCCGGCATAACAGCTGACTGGATTGACCAGGCACTCCCAGGGCAACGTGATCCTTGCACTGAAAGCCCGCCGCCAGGGTCGGGAAAGTGGTGAGAGTAAATCCGATAGCCAGAACTAATTTATTGATATTATTCATTATTATGCCACTCCTTGTGTTAGGCGGAGTGATTTGACACCAGGTCGGATGAGCAAGGCAATCGCACAAATAGCGAGCAGTGCGGAAATGTGAGGGGGGCGGCAGATCGGTGAAATCCCTGTCGCCAGCTGGGGGATTGCCATCCCGTCCTCGCTGTGACAGGAAAGCACTTTGACTTGGTTATCAGATAGATAGGCAGACAAAAAGCGGAGCTACCGGCTCCGCCACTCTCCTCATGTAGCTCAGCTCTTCACCTCAGGCCTGGGGGTATCGGGCCGGGACGGCGGCAGTATGGGCAGCACTATCTGCGGCTGCTCCCCGGTCAGGCTCTCGAGGTAGGCGGTCATGTCGTCGGCCTCCTGCTCGCTCAGGCGCTGGCCGAGCTGGATGTCCGCCATGATCTGCACCGCCTCCTTGAGATCCCAGACGGCGCCGTCGTGGAAGTAGGGGTAGGTCAGCGCTATGTTGCGCAGGGTGGGCACCTTGAACCAGCCGATGAGCTGCGGCTCGCCGGTCACGGCGCCGCGTCCCTGGGCCGGGTTGTCGGTCTGGTAGTGCTTGACCAGCCCCATCTTCTGGAAGGAGTTGCCACCTATGGCGACCCCGTTGTGGCAGGCGGTGCAGCCCTTCTCCTTGAACAGCTGGTACCCCTTCAGTTGCTGCGCCGTCAGCGCCTTGCCGTCCCCCTTGAGCCAGCGATCGAAGGGGGCATTGGGGGTGATCAGGGTCTCCTCGAAGGCGGCGATGGCATCGGTGACTTCATCTATACCAAAGTCCGCCTTGCCATAGACGGCATCGAAGCGGGCGCGGTACTCGGGCAGGGTGTGCAGGGTGCCCACCGCCAGCTTGTGGGTAAAGGCCATCTCCAGCGGGTTCTCGATGGGCCCGGCCGCCTGTTCCTTGAGATCCTTGGCGCGACCATCCCAGAACTGCACGAAGTTGAGGCTGGAGTTGAGCACGGTCGGGGAGTTGATCGGCCCCTCCTTCCACTTGTGGCCGAGGGAGCTGACCTGATTGTCCACCCCGCCGGTTGCCAGGTTGTGGCAGGAGTTGCAGGAGATGGCATTGGATTTTGACAGTCTGGGCTCGAAGAACAGCATCTTGCCCAGCTCGACTTTCGCCGGGTCTTTCACCTTGGCGGCCTCGACCGCTTGTATCGGCTCACTCGCCCACCCCATCCCGGGCAAGGCCAGTGCCAGCAGCAGACAATATTTATTCATCTTTTTTCTCTCCCTTGAGTCTGCGAACAATCGCAGCCTCAGCCTGCCCGGGAAAGGCTGTCTTTTATTTGCCCAAGATCAATATTGGCTACAAAAAACCACAACAAAAACAATGAATTGATTTATTTAAGACGGAATAACGGCGGGGACTTGCGAGGTAAAAACAAGCTGAATTTCGATGAGTGAATTATGAGCTAATTCATCGACAACGACAGCCCATTAATTAGATTGCTGTCATTGAATAAAGCGATTATTCAATATGCAGTGGCGGTCGCCCATTAATTAGATTCATTTAATATGCATCATAAATATGGGCAGCTGTCGTCACCAATAATAAAGAAGCCGGTCTGAGCCGCTGTTTCCCTTATTTCAGACGATGCCATTTGTTATTCCTTCACTTATTCAAGGAAGCGAATGGTTGTGCTTTTCAATCAAGATAAGGATGTATGATGAGAAAGTCCCTGCTGGCCGGCGCCTTGCTGCTCTGCCCCACCGCCTTCGCCGCCACTGTGCACTGGGAATACAGTGGCGAGGCCGGCCCGGCCCAATGGGCCAGGCTGACCCCGGAGTTTGGCCAGTGCGCCGGCAGCAACCAGTCGCCTGTCAACCTCACGGCTCTGGTGGAGGCCGAGCTGGCGCCGCTGCAGTTCCACTACCTGCCGGGTGGCAAGACCCTGGTCAACAACGGCCATACTGTGCAGGTCAACTATGCCCCCGGCAGCACCCTGCAGCTCGACGGTATACGCTTTGAGCTCAAGCAGTTCCACTTCCACGCTCCCAGCGAAAACCTCATCGAGGGCAAGTCCTACCCCCTGGAGGGGCACCTGGTCCACGCCAATGACAAGGGGGAGCTGGCGGTGATCGCCGTGATGTTCGAACCGGGCAGCGCCAACCCGGCCCTGAGCCAGACCTGGCAGGCGCTGCCGACCAAGGCCGGGGAAACTCGCGCCCTCAAGGTGCCGCTCTCGGCAGAGCAACTGCTACCCACCCAGCGCGACTACTACCGCTTCAGCGGCTCGCTGACCACACCGCCCTGCTCGGAAGGAGTGCGCTGGCTGGTGATGAAGCAGCCGGTGCAGGTGAGTCAGGCCCAGATCGACGCCTTCAAGGCGGTGATGCACCACCCCAACAACAGACCCGTCCAGCCTCTCAACGGGCGCCTAGTGCTGCAATAGGGTTTTATGTAAGCGATTTTCGCAATAAAAAGAGGGCCTATTGGCCCTCTTTTGCATCTATCGCAAAGATGTCTAAAGGCTGGCGGCAATCTTTGCCCCCAGGGCCGCGTTGTTCAGCACCAGCTGGATGTTGGCCGCCAGGGAGTTGCCGCCGGTCAGCTCGCACACTCGGGCCAGCAGGAAGGGGGTGGATGCCTTGCCCTTGACCCCCTGCTCGTCCGCTTCCTGCAGCGCCTGCTTGATGGCCGCATCTATGTCGGCCCTGGGCATGGCGAACTGGGTCGGGATGGGGTTGGTGACCACGGCACCGCCGGCCAGTCCCAGCTCCCACTTGAGGCGCAGCGCCTCGGCGATCGCCGCCGGGGTGTCGAGGCGGTAGTCCACCTTGAAGCCGCTCTCGCGGGTGTAGAAGGCGGGCAGCTCCTCGGTCTGGTAGCCGATCACCGGCACCCCCTGGGTCTCCAGGTACTCCAGGGTCAGACCTATGTCGAGGATCGACTTGGCACCGGCGCAGACCACGGCCACCGGGGTCTGGGCAAACTCCTGCAAGTCGGCCGAGATGTCGAAGGTCTCCTGGGCGCCGCGGTGCACGCCGCCGATGCCGCCGGTGGCAAACACCCGGATCCCCGCCATGGCGGCGATGATCATGGTGGAGGCAACAGTGGTGGCCCCCAGCCCCTTGTTCGCCAGCACGAAGGGGATGTCGCGGCGGCTGCACTTGGTGGCGGCGTGACCGGCCCGACCCAGTGCCTCCAGCGCCCCCGCATCCAGACCCACCTTGAGGCGGCCATCGATGATGGCGATGGTGGCCGGCACGGCACCGTTGTCGCGCACCACCTGCTCCACCTGGCGCGCCGTCTCCACGTTCTGCGGATAGGGCATGCCGTGGGAGATGATGGTGGACTCCAGGGCTACGACGGGTTTGCCGGCGGCCAGGGCCGCGGCGACTTCAGGTTGGATATCGAGGTAAGCGTTCAACATGGGTACTCCTCCAGCATGCGTTCAACGGCGGCCTTGGATAGGCCGGAAAAGACGGTATCGGAACAATTGACGGTGAGGGCGGCGCAGCCGAGGGCGAAACGGGTCGTCTCCATGATGCCCTGCTCCTGCAACCAGGCGTGGGCCAGCCCTGCCATGAAGGCATCGCCGCCGCCGGTCACGTTGACGACGGGGCTGCCGAGCACGGGCAGATGGCCCTGGCACTCCCCGTCGCTGTAGAAGATCCCCTGATCGCCGAGACTCAGGAACAGCCGCTGCACCCCGGCGCGGTGGAACCAGGCCGCCGCCATGGGCCAGGTGTCGGGCCCGGCGATGGTGAAGCCACACAGCTGCTCGGCCTCGCTGCGGTTCGGCTTGAGGGTGTGGATGCGGTGCAGCCAGGGGCGGATCTTCTCCACCTTGGCCACAGAGACGGTGTCGACGAAGATGATGTGCTCCCCCTGGCGTTCGAACAGCCAGTCCAGGGTGTGGGTGGCGAGGTTGGTGTCGAGCACCCAGAGGCTGGCCGCCCCGAGGAAACCGCTGAGCGGGGTCAGCCGGGCCGGGGTGAGTTCGTCGATGATGCCCATGTCGTTGACGGCGCAGCTCATCTCGCCGCTGCCATCGTGCAGGCTGAGATAGCAGGAGGTCGATTGACCCTCCAGTACCAGCGTCTGGCGCACGTCGACCCCGGCGCGCTGGCTCACCTCCAGCAGGTGGTGGCCGTATTGATCGTTGCCCACCGCAGTCAACAGGCGAGTGTCGGTGCCGAGCCGTGCCAGGTTCTCGGCGATGTTTCGCCCTACCCCGCCGGCGGAGGTGCGGACCCGGCCCGGGTTGGAGTCGCCGATGCGCAGGTTGTCGTGGCTGCAGCCACAGATATCCATGTTGGCGCCGCCTATCACTACGGCGTAGGGCCCTTCCCGCAGCACATAGCCGCGCCCCTGCACATAGCCCTGGCGCATCAGGCTGGAGATGTGGCTCGCCAGCGCGGAGCGGCTGATGCCGAGCCTGTCCGCCAGCTCCTGCTGGGCAATCATGGGATCCTGGCGCAGCAGGGCGAGGATCTCTTGCTCACGTTCCGTCATAGACAAACATCCAGTTACAAACGTTTGTCTATTATTTCCGAAAAACGTTTTCCCGCCATCCTCTCGTACAAGAAATGTCGGATCGCGCACAAAAAATCACCGGGCAGTGCCCGGCGATCAAAAAATGGTTTTCAGATGGGCCACTCACCCCAGCTGTACCCAGACCTCGCTCCCCTCCAACCGCACCGGCCAACAGGCGACACTCAGGGCCGGATCATCCAGACAGCGGCCATCCATCAGGGCGTAGCGCTGCTTGTAGAGCGGCGAGGCGACCACGGGCTCGCCCCCGGCGTCCCCCACCAGGCCGCGCCCCAGCACGGCGACGCCAGCCAGAGGGTCCACCCCGTCCAGGGCATAGACATGCTCCCCGAGGCGAAACAGCGCCAGCACCCGCCCCTCCAGCCAGGCGCTGCGCCCGGCCTGCTCCGGCAGGGCGGCCAGCTCGCACACCCGATGCCACTGCCCCTGCCCGGGGTGCACTGTGCCTTCCTTGAAATCCTTCATACCACCTCCTTGATACTGATATCCGGTACCCATTGCCCCCGTTCCTCACGGCGGGGCGGCGTCTCGTCCTCGGGTCGGTTGACGAAGGCCTCGAACAGCTTGAGCTTGTCCGGGTCCGCCAGGGTACTCTTCCACTCGCACTGCCAGGTGCCGACTATCCCCTCCATCATGGCCTCCAGCTCGGCGCCGATGCCGAGCCTGTCCTCGATGATCACCGACTTGAGGTAGTCGAGCCCCCCCTCCATGTTCTCCATCCAGACCGAGGTGCGTTGCAGCCGATCCCCGGTGCGCACGTAGAACATCAGCAGCCGGTCTATGTAGCGGATCAGGGTCTGCTCGTCGAGGTCGGTGGCGAAGAGATCGGCGTGGCGCGGCCGCATGCCGCCGTTGCCGCACACATAGAGGTTCCAGCCCCGCTCGGTGGCGATGACGCCTATGTCCTTGCTCTGGGCCTCGGCGCACTCCCGGGTGCAGCCTGAGACCGCAAACTTCAGCTTGTGGGGGGCCCGCAGCCCCTTGTAGCGGTGCTCCAGGGTCTGGGTCAGGGTCATGGAGTCCTGCACCCCGTAGCGACACCAGGTAGAGCCCACACAGGATTTCACGGTGCGCACCGACTTGCCGTAGGCTTGGCCTGTCTCGAAGCCCGCCGCCACCAGCTCGCCCCAGATGGCGGGCAGCTGGTCGACCCGGGCACCGAAGAGATCGATGCGCTGGCCACCGGTGATCTTGGTGTAGAGACCGTACTTGCGCGCCACCTCCCCGATGGTGATGAGCCCCTCCGGGGTGATCTCCCCCCCCGGGATGCGCGGCACCACCGAATAGGTGCCGTCCTTTTGCAGGTTGGCAAGGAAGGCGTCGTTGGTGTCCTGCAGGCTGCGATGGGGCTTCTCCAGCACGTGCTCGTTCCAGAGCGACGCCAGTATGGAGGCGACCGTCGGCTTGCAGATGTCGCAGCCCAGCCCCTGGCCGTGCTTGTCCCGCAGCGCCTCGAAGCTCTTCAGCTCGCCGACCCGGGCCAGGTGGTAGAGCTCCTGGCGGCTGTAGGCGAAGTGCTCGCACAGCCCCTTGTCCGCCTCGACCCCGAGATCTGCCAGCGTCTGCTCCACCACCTGCTTGAGCAGGTTGCCGCAGCCGCCGCAGCCGGTGCCCGCCCTGGTGCAGCTCTTCACCGCCGAAAGCTCGTGATTGCCCGCCCGAACGGCGGCCACCACGGCCCCCTTGCTGACGTTGTGGCAGGAGCAGAGGATGGCGCTGTCAGGCAGCACCAGGGGCGCGGGGGCAGCCCCCACCTCCCCCACCAGCAGGGAGAGCGGCGGCTGGGGCAGCGCCACCCCGTTCTGGTAGTACTGCAGCAGCCGCTCGTAATCGGCTCCGTCCCCCACCAGGATGGCGCCGAGCAGCCGATTGCCCTCGCCGTCGGTCACCAGTTTCTTGTAGATGCCCTTGACCCTGTCCAGCAGCAGCAGCTCCTGGGCCCCGGCCGTGATGGCGTGGGCATCGCCGATGGAGCCCACGTCCACCCCCATCAGCTTGAGCTTGGTGGACATGTCGGCCCCGACAAAACGGGTCTCGCCGCCGCACAGGCTGGCCACGGCGGCCCGGGCCATCTGGTAGCCGGGGGCCACCAGCCCGAAGATGCGTCCCTGCCAAAGCGCGCACTCGCCGATGGCGAGGATGGCGGTATCCGAGCTGTGGCAGCCGTCGTCGATGCAGATGCCCCCGCGCTCCCCGACCGCCAGCCCCGATTGCCGGGCCAGGGTGTCGGCGGGGCGGATCCCCGCCGAGAAGAGCAAGACGTCGGTCTCAATGTGAGTGCCGTCCTTGAAGCGCAGGCGGTGGCGAGCCTGCTCCCCCTGCTCTATGCACTCGGTGGCCTTCTCCACCAGCACCTCGACCCCGAGGGCCCGGATCTTGTCCCGCAGCACGGCGCCGCCGCTCTCGTCGAGCTGCACCGGCATCAGCCTGGGGGCGAACTCCACCACCTGGGTCTTGAGGCCGAGCAGGCGCAGGGCGTTGGCCGCCTCCAGCCCCAGCAGGCCGCCACCTATGACCACGCCGCTGCGGGCCTGGGCGCAGGCATCGCGGATGGCGGCAAGATCCCCCAGGGTGCGATAGACGAAGCACCCCTCCCGCTGATGACCGGGGATGGGGGGCACGAAGGGCACTGAGCCGGTCGCCAGCACCAGACGGTCGTAAGGGAACTGCTCGCCGTTGGCCAGCGTCAGGGTGCGGGCAGCTCTGTCGAGCACCTCCACCCCGGCCCCCAACCGCAGTTCAACCCCCTGAGCCTCATACCAGGCGGGATCCGCCATGCGCAGCGCCTCGGGGGCCTTGCCGCCGAACACCTCGGAGAGGTGCACCCTGTCGTAGGCGGAGTCCGGCTCGGCCCCGAACACCGTCACCTCGAAGCGCGCCAGCCCGCCGGCCGCCACCAGCTGTTCGATAAAATGGTGACCCACCATGCCGTTGCCCACCACCAGCAGCCGCTGCTTTGCGCTCTGTCCGGCCTTGTCGGCGGTTCCGGTGCTCTGGCGATCGTTAAGATCCATGCCGTCGCCTACCACCCACTGTTGCTCTTTGTCAGCCATATCTCTCTTCCTTGAATCCGTTGGGGCTCAGGCACGCAGCTTGCTGCGAACTTTCTCGGCCGCCTTGAGGGGGGTCACCTTGCGCTGCTTCTCGTAGAGGAAGCGCAGCACCTGCTGGCGCAGCTTGTGGTAGTGAGGATCGTCCGCCAGGGCAACCCTGTCCCTGGGCCTTGGCAGGTCCACTGTCAGGATCTCCCCGACGGTGGCACTGGGGCCGTTGGTCATCATGCAGATGCGATCGGAGAGCAGCACCGCCTCGTCCACGTCGTGGGTGATCATGATGACGGTGTTGCCAAGCTCCGCCTGGATCGCCATCAGGGCATCCTGCAGATGGGCCCGGGTCAGGGCATCAAGGGCGCCGAACGGCTCGTCCATCAGCAGCACCTTGGGGGAAAGGGACAGCGCCCGGGCGATGCCGACCCTTTGTTTCATGCCCCCCGACAGCTCGTGGGGCATCTTCCGGCTGGCGTGATCCATCTGCACCAGGGAGAGGTAGTAGTCCACCCGCTCCGAAGCCGCCCGCCGGTTCGGCTCAACCTGCCCCACCGCCAGCGCCACGTTCTGCTGGACGCTAAGCCAGGGCAGCAGGGCGTGGTTCTGGAACACCATGGCCCGCTCGGGCCCCGGGCCCGCCACCTCGCGGCCATCGAGGATGATGCCGCCCAGGGTCGGCTCCAGCAGCCCGGCCACCAGGTTGAGCACCGTGCTCTTGCCGCAGCCCGAGTGGCCGATGAGAGAGACAAACTCCCCCTTCTCGATGCGCAGGTTGACCCGGCTGAGGGCCTCGAAGCTGCCCTGCTCCGTCTCGAACGAGATGCCGACGTCGCTTATCTCCAGATAACTCTTCATTGGCTCTTCTCCTGCCTGAATATGAATGTGATTAACGCAGCACCTGGCGCTTGCCCTGAAGCAGAACCACTGCTGCAGGATCTGGGCGTCCCTAGCGCAAGACCTGGCGCTTGTCCCAGGAGAGCCACTGCTGCAGGGCCAGCATGCCCCTGTCCAGGGCGCAGCCGATGAGGCCTATGGTGATCACCGCCACCATGATGCGAGCCAGGGAGGCCGATCCGCCGCTCTGGAACTCGTCCCACACGAACTTGCCGAGCCCCGGGTTCTGGGCCAGCATCTCCGCCGCGATCAGCACCATCCAGGCCACCCCCAAGGAGAGCCGCAGCCCGGTGAAGATCATGGGCAGGGCCCCGGGCAGCACTATGCGCCGCACATGGGTCACGAAGGAGAGCCGCAGCACCCGGCTGACGTTGTGCAGATCCCTGTCCAGCCCCGCCACCCCCACAGCCGTGTTGATCAGGGTCGGCCAGAGGGAGCAGAGGGTCACCGTCAGGGCCGAGGTGAGGAAGGACTTGGCGAGCCAGGGGCTGGGGTTTGCGTAGAGAGCGCTCACCACCAGGGTGATGAGGGGCAGCCAGGCCAGGGGTGACACCGGCTTGAGCAGCTGGATCACCGGGTTGGCGGCGCGATAGAGCCCCTGGTTCATGCCAAGCAGCACCCCGCACGGGATGGCGATCAGGGTCGCCAGAGCGAAGCCGCACAACACAGTAAGCAGGCTGGTGGCTATCTGATCGAAGAAGGTGGGACGCCCTGTGTAGGGGCGCAGCTTCACCTCGGCCGCCGGGTCCTGCGCCAGCCTTGCAGCGTTGCGCGCCTGCTGGCGCTCGAGAAAGGCCGCCGCCTTCTCCCGCTCTGCCAGGTGATCCTGGCCCAGGGACCAGAACTGGCTGGCGGTGGCGAGCGGCCCGGGCAGGGTGCCCAGACTGGTCTGCACCTGGCTCGCCCCCCACTGCCAGAGGCCGAGGAAGAGCAGCACGCCGAGCAGGGGCTGCACCATGTCTTTCCAGTTGATGGCTTTCCAATGGATGAGGGGCCACTTGTGTCGGTTCATTGGGTTCTCCTTGCTCATTGCACCCGCTCATCGCCCTTGAGGCCGATGGCAAACTGCTGCAGATAGGCGTTGGGGTGGCGGCCGTCGTAGAGCAAGCCGTCGATGAAGCCATCCTGGGGGCCGCGATAGCCCTGCTCGCTGGCAAAATCCGGGAAGTCGGTGGCCTTGAGCTTGCCCTCGGCGATCAGCGCCTCGGCGGCCTGGCGATAGACGCCCGGCTGGTACACCGCCTTGGCCACCTGCTCGAACCAGGCGTCCGGCCTGGCCTCGGGGATCTGGCCCCAGCGCCGCATCTGGGTCAGATACCAGATGGCGTCCGAGTAGTAGGGATAGGTGGCGTGGTGGCGGAAGAAGACGTTGAAGTCAGGCAGCTGGCGCTTGTCCCCCCTGGCGTACTCGAAGGTGCCCGTCATTGAGCTGGCGATCACCTGCTCGTCGGCCCCCACGTACTCGGGTTTTGCCAGCAGCTTGGCAGCCTCGCGCCTGTTGCCGTTCTGCTCCGCATCCAGCCACCAGGCCGCCCGCAGCAGCGCCTTCACCAGCCGGACATGGGTGTTGGGGTGGCGCTCGGCCCACTGGCGGGTGACGCCGAACACCTTCTCCGGGTTGTTGCGCCAGATCTCAAGGTCTGTGATGACGGGCACCCCTATGCCCCTGGCGACCGCCTGCTGGTTCCAGGGCTCCCCCACGCTGTAGCCGGCGATGGTGCCCGCCTCCAGGGTGGCGGGCATCTGGGGCGGCGGCGTCACCGAGAGCAGCACGTCAGCCTGACGCTGGCCCGAGTTGTCACCAAGCTTGGGCGCGTAGAAGCCGGGATGCAGGCCGCCCGCCGCCAGCCAGTACCTGAGCTCGTAGTTGTGGGGGGAGACGGGGAACACCATCCCCATGTTGAACGGCTTGCCCCCCTGACGGTACTCGGCCACCACGGGCTTGAGGGCCGCGGCGCTCACAGGTGGCGGCACCAGGCCCGCCTTCGCCTTGGGCAGCTGGGGCGCCATGGCGGCCCAGACGCTGTTGGCCACCGTGATGGCGTTGCCGTTGAGATCCATGGCAAAGGCCGTCACCAGCTCGGCCTGGGTGCCAATGCCGATGTGGGCCGCCAGGGGCTGGCCCGCCAGCATCTGGGCGCCATCCAGCTCGCCGTCTATCACCCGATCCAGCAAGATCTTCCAGTTCGCCTGAGCCTCCAGGGTCACATAGAGCCCCTCGTCCTCGAAGTAGCCCCGCTCGTAGGCCACCGCCAGCGGCGCCATGTCGGTCAGCTTGATGAAGCCGAGCCTCAGCTCCTCCTGCTCCGGAGCCCCCAGCGCCAGTACCGGCAGCGACAGCGTCGCCAGCAGCAAGCCCGTACATCCTTGTCGTCCCTTCATTGCATCTCCTCGCTCGGTTCAGGGTTCTGGGCATTCGCGCCAGGCTGTCGGGGGATAGCAGTGCTGCCTCGTTGCAGCGCTGCGACCCGGACAGCGTGTTGCGACCAAAAAAA
This sequence comes from Aeromonas rivipollensis, assembly GCF_037811135.1. Taxonomy (NCBI): domain Bacteria; kingdom Pseudomonadati; phylum Pseudomonadota; class Gammaproteobacteria; order Aeromonadales; family Aeromonadaceae; genus Aeromonas; species Aeromonas rivipollensis. Next base: position 3,529,134 of record NZ_CP149130.1, read on the forward strand.
AAGCCCCACCGATCCGGGATCGGTGGGGCTTCTTTGCCCTGTTGCAGCGAAGTGGCCGAGCCGGCCCCTCACTGCATGTCTTCACTTCATTGCACTCGGCTTTTCGTTATTCACTTTCCGTGCCAAATTGGCTAATCCATAGAAACTGGCCCTATCCCGCCTCTTTCCTCCCTGTTTCTCCCCTCGTTTGCCTCAATTAGGCGCAATTGCACCAAAAGGGTTGGCCAGCGGGGCGCTCAGGCGGGCAATGCCTGCAGCAGTTGCCGTGCCAGCTCCCCCAGGCTCAGGTGGCGGCTCATGGCGGTGCTGCGCATCAGGCGGTAGGCCTGCTCCTCGTCCAGCCCCTGATGGCGCATCAGGCGCCCCTTGGCCTGCTCGACGAGCCGCCTCTCCTCCAGCTTCTGGCGCAGTTCGCTCTCGGTCTGCATCAGGGCCTGCACCATGGCGAGCTGGCTGCGGGCGAGGCGCAGCCACTGCTCCACCGGCTCCCGCTCGCCACAGGAGTGGGGCACCAGCAGCACCCCCTGCTGCAACAGGGCGAGCTGGGTATCGCCCCCCAGCCGCTCGCAAAACAGCAGGCGCGGCAAACCGGGCCAGAGGGAGAGACCGAGGCGCACCTCGGCGCCGAACTGGCGGCAACTGACCAGCAGGGCGTCCCCCTGCTCCATCGGGGTCAGCAACTGACGGGTGTCGAGGATCCTCGGCTGATGGCCGTAGTGGCTCACCAGCAGGGCCAGGCGATTGGCCTGGCCAGGATCATCGGCGTGGATCAGCAGGCGGGAGGGGGGGCCATCCTGGCCCCGGGGAAGAGTAGTCATGGCGCTCCTTGCCAACGGCTATCGCAACGTGTCTGCTGAACATGCCGCAACATGAAGGCCAACTATTTGAATCTACCTCCTTTTTATCTATCCAGAGGTAGTGGGGGTAGAGGAGGAAATCCGGCTCAGGCCACCCGCTCCATGGTCTGGTTCAGCAGGGCCTGCAGCTCGGCGCCCAGGTTCACCACCTCCCCCATGATCATCAGCACCGGGCTCTGGCCGAGCAGGGCCAGGGCGGCCTGCTCCAGCCCCTCCAGCCGGGCGTGATGGACCTGCTGGCGCGCACTGCACCCGGCCACCACCAGGGCCACCGGCAGATCCCCGGATGCCCCCGCCGCCAGCAGCCCCTGCCGGATCTGGGCCGCCCGCTCCAGCCCCATGTAGAACACCAGGGTGTGGCCGGCCCGGGTCAGCCCCTGCCAGCCTCTATAGTCCCCCTCGTCCATCAGGTGGCCCGTCACCAGGGTCAGGGAGCGCGCCAGTCCCCTGTGGGTCAGGGGGATCAGGGTGCTGGCGGCGCAGCCCAGGGCCGCCGTGATACCGGGCACCAGCTCGGCCTCTATGCCGTGGCGGGCCAGGTGCAGCGCCTCCTCCCCACCCCGGCCGAACACCAGGGGATCCCCCCCCTTGAGGCGCACCACCCGCTTGCCGGTGCGGGCCAGGGCCAGCAGCAGGGCGTTGATCTCCTCCTGGGTGGGGCTCGGCTCGCCGCAGCGCTTGCCCACGTCGAAGCGGGCCGCCCCCTGGGGGATCCGGGCCAGGATCTCGCTCCCCACCAGACGGTCATAGACCACCACCTCCGCCGCCTCGATGCGGTGCAAGGCGCGCAGGGTCAACAATTCGAGGGGCCCGGGGCCCGCTCCTACCAGACTGATTTGGCTCATCACAGACTCCTTGTGTTTCTGCCCCCTAGAACCTGTGCACGACCTGTCACGAGAGGTTGTCAGCAAGGTGAAGCGCAGCGCAGGAACCGGAGTGTATGTGAATACATGAGGATTCCGAGCAGCACATGAGCCTTGATCACGGCCTCGCAGTAAGGTCGTGTACAGGTTCTTAGGTTGAGGCGATAAAAACATGTTTAATCAACAGCTTGTCGATCTCTGGCAGGCAGGTGCCGCAGTTGCTGCCGCAGCCGAGCAGGGCCTGCAGCCCCGCCAGCTCGCTCACCCCCTGCCGGGTGATGGCATCCACGATGCGCTGCTCCGACACCCGCAGGCAGGAGCAGACCAGCCGGCTCTCTCCGGCCAACGCCAGGCTCAGGGTCTGGCTCAGGGCCCCCGCCTGCAGCGGCGTGCCGAGCAGGCTGGCCAGCAGATCGACCTTGATGTCAGGGCGTCGCTCCCCCACCAGCAGGATGCCCTCGATGCGATCCCCGGCCAGGGCCAGGGCGAGCCAGCCCTCTTTCAGGGGGAGCCGCAGCCAGTGCCCCTCTGCCCCCAGCCGCTGCCACAGCCCCTGGGGGCTGCCGGACCAGGAGGCCAGCAGGGTGCAGTTGCCCTCGGGCAGGGGGCGCCTGGCCCACCAGTCCACCGGCTCGCGCCACTCATGGCGGCCGCACCAGAGCCCCTGCCATCGGGTGGCTTGTGCCCTGGCCTGCACCCGCCCCTGCTTGAACATGGGCTGGCCCGAGAGGGGATCCACCACGGCGGCGATGAGGCGGTTGACCGCCCCCTGGCTGCACTGGCTGTCGGTCCAGTGCATGGGCAGGAAGGCCTCCCCCTCCCTGAGCCCCTCGTCCAGCCCCACCAGCAGCAGCGCCTCCCCGAGCTCGTTGTAGAGACGCACCAGATCCCCCTCCCTGGCGCCGAGCGCCAGCAGGCTGGCGGCCCCCACCCGCACCCTGGGCCAGGGCTCGGCCTCCTGCAACCTGGGCACGTGACCGGTGCGAGTCATGGTGTGCCACTGATCCCGCAGCCGCCCGCTGTTGAGAAGCAGGGAGAGATCCTCCCCCCGGGGGGCGGCCTCCGGCTGGGGGGGGAAGTGCTGGGCCAGGGGCAGCAGGCGGGCCCGCCCGTCCGGGGTGGCGAAGCGCCCGTCCTCGAACAGACGGGCTCGCCCCTTTGGCCAGTCGGCGTTGACGGGCCAGCTCAGGGGGGCGAGTGCCTCGAACTCGGCGCGGCCAAGATCCGCCAGCCCCGAGATGTCGAACTGGCGGGCCCCTTCGTTCTCGAAGCCGGAGAGGGCGGCGTGTTCACAGAAGATCTCGTGCTCGTGCTCATAGGCGAACCCCTCGCCAAAGCCGAGCCGGCGGGCGAGCTGGGTCAGGGCCCACCAGTCGGGCTTCGCTTCCCCCGGTAGGGGCAGGAAGGCGCGCTGGCGGCTGATAGTGCGCTCGGAGTTGGTGACTGTACCGCTCTTCTCCCCCCAGGCGGCGGCGGGCAGCAGCAGGTGGGCGAGGCGCGCCGTGTCGGTATTGGCCGTCACCTCTGAGACCACCAGCAGCTCGCAGCGGCTCAGGGCTTCGCGCACCCGGTTGCCATCGGGCAGGGAGACCGCCGGGTTGGTGCCGAGCACCCAGAGGGCGCGGATCTCCCCCCTGTGCACCGCCTCGAACAAGGCCACCGCCTTGTGCCCCGGCCCGCGCACCATGGTCGGGCTTCCCCAGAAGCGCTGCACCCGATCGCACTCCTCCTCGCCAAAGCCCATGTGGGCGGCAAGCTGGGTCGCCAGGCCCCCCACCTCGCGCCCCCCCATGGCGTTGGGCTGCCCCGTCATGGAGAAGGGGGCTGCCCCCGGCTTGCCGATGCGGCCGCACAGCAAGTGGGCGTTGATGATGGCGTTGGCCTTGTCCACCCCCTGGTTGGACTGGTTGATCCCCTGGCAGAACAGGGTGACAGTCCTGGGGGTGCGAGCAAACAGCTGGTAGAAGCCAAGCAAGTCGCTGCGGGAGAGGCCGCAGCTGCGGGCCACCTCGTCCAGCTGCCAGGCCGGATCGTCCAGCGCCGCCGCCAGTGCCTCGAAGCCGCTCACATGCTGCACCACATAGGCCTTGTCCCAGCCGTCGCTGTCGAGCAGATAACGGCACAGGCCGTTCCACAGCGCCACATCGCTGCCAGGCTTGAGGGCCAGATGCAGATCCCCCTGCTCCGCCGTCATGGTGCGGCGGGGATCCAGCACCACCAGCCTGAGCTCGGGGCGCCGCGCCCGCGCCTGCTGCAGGCGGCGAAACAGCACGGGGTGGGTCCAGGCGGTGTTGGCACCGGTGAGCACCACCAGATCCGCGAGCTCCAGATCCTCGTAGCAGGCGGGCACCAGATCCTCCCCGAAGGCGCGCTGATGGGCCACCACTGCCGACGACATGCAGAGCCGGGAGTTGGTGTCCACGTTGGCGCTGCCCAGATACCCCTTCATCAGCTTGTTGGCGACGTAGTAATCCTCGGTGGTGAGCTGGCCCGACAGGTAGATGCCGATGGCTTGCGGCCCGGACTGGGCCATGATGGTGGCAAGGCGATCCGCCAGGGTATCCAGGGCCTCCTCCCAGCCGATGCGCTGCCCCATCCAGCGCGGATAGAGCAGACGGTCGGGGAAGGCCAGACTCTCCAGCAGGCTGGCCCCCTTGACGCAGAGGGCGCCCGCGTTGGCCGGATGCTCTTCATCCCCCTGCAGCTGCCAGCACTCCCCCTCCCGGCTCAGCCGGATGCCACACCCCACTCCACAATAGGCACAGGTGGTCTTCATTCCCTCGCTCCTTGTCGCCGCGGCCCCCGGGGCCGCCTCCTTGTCCTGTTCGATGACGGCCCCATAAAAAAGCGTCCGCCCCCCTGCGGGGACGGACGCCGTTGTCCGGATGCCTCGATCATCTTGTATGGGGAAGTGACTGCAAAGGCCGCGCCAGGATGCAAGGTGCGTCGCCATTGGGTATCCGGGTGAAGGGCTGCGCCAGGGCGGTGCAACTGCTCCCTTGTTGGGCCCGCCGGGCGGGAGTCGGCACCACAGGCTGGGCAAGGGGCCCACCGGGGGTATAATGCGCCGCCACAGAGGAGAACGAGATGAAAGAGTCAGGTTACGGCGCCGCAGAGCGGGTCGATGCCCAGCCGGATGCGGCCCCCGAGTATTGCGCCATCGGGCTGGTCAATCCCAAGTCACCGGAGAACGTGGGGGCCGTGATGCGGGCCGCCGGCTGCTACGGGGCAGAAGAGGTCTACTACACGGGTCAACGCTTCGAGCTGGCGCGGCGTTTTGCCACCGATACCAAGCAGATGGTGGAGAAGATCCCCCTGCTCGGGGTCGAGGATCTGCTGGCCTTCGTCCCCGAGGGCTGCACCCCTGTGCTGGTGGATCTCATCGAGGGTGCCACCTCGCTGCCGGACTACGAGCACCCCGAGCGGGCCTTCTACATCTTCGGCCCTGAGGATGGCACCCTGGAGCCCGCCCGCTTCGCGGCGGTGAAGGAGGTGGTCTATGTACCGACTCAGGGTTGCATGAACCTGGCCGCCTCGGTCAATGTGATCCTCTACGATCGGCTGGCCAAGAAGCTAAGGGCTGAAAGCTGAAGGCTGAAGGCTGAAGGCTGAAGGCTGAAGGCTGAAGGCTGAAGGCTGAAGGCTGAGCAAGAAGGTGATCTACGTGGCCACACCCAATGGCTGCATGAACCTCGCCGCCTCGGTCAACGTGATCCTCTACGACCGGCTGGCCAAGAAGCTGAGGGCTGTGTAAGAAGGTGATCCAGGTGGCCGAACCGCAGGCCACCTCAATCCTGTGATGGCGCCTCCCTGCGCACCCTCGCCTCCTGCTCCCTGATAAAGTCCTGGTAGTCGTCGTAGAGCCGGTTTTCCCGATAGATCCCTGCCAGTGTCCCCTCCCTTATCAGGGTGCGCATGCCCGGATCCCAGAGCCCGTGCAACTGCCTGCCCTTCTCGTTATCGGCGAAGATGGGGTAGGTCGGGATCCAGCGCAGGTGCACCTGTGCCAGCTCGGTCGGGAGGGCCTCCTTGGGGTAGAGGGCGCCGTCGGTCAGGTAGTAGCGGTAGCGCCCCTTGAGCAGCAATTGCAGCGCCATCTCATGGCTGTCTATCTCGAACCAGCGCATCGGCACCGGGATGAACTTGTCGAAGGCCCAGCCCCGCAGCCAGAGCACCTCCTGCGCCTTCAGGCTGTGTTCGCCGTCCCAGTGCGGCAACCAGCGACGCTGCATCACCACGCTCACGTGATCGGCCGAGTCGGGGTAATCGGGCTGATGGGCGCCCTTCACCTCTCCCCGATAGACCCCCATCGCCATGTCCCCCCCCTTCTGCGACACCACCGCCAGCGCCCGCTTGTAAGGGACCAGATGCGGGCGCACCACATAACCCTCGGGCTCGTAGATGGCACGCACTATGTCCAGATAGACCCCTTTGCCATCCTTCTGGCAGAAGCCGGGCCAGTCATCGCAATAGACATCCAGGGTATCGGCCCGCACGGGCCAGATGAGCAGCAGGCAGCAGAACAGAAAAAGACGAACCATGGGTTTCCTCAGTGGTATGACAGTCGGCAGGCACTCACCGCCAGACGGCCCGTTCAGGCATACTGATAGCATAGAAAGCCAGCCTGCCTGGTTACATTTTTCCCGATTTTGCGAGCGAGTCGAGGGTTATTGCCCCCTCGATCGGTATCATGGTTCATAAGATTCATTAGTGACCTAACCAAGGGGAGCCTTCTCATGCCAACCATCAAATCCCTGCTCTGTCCCGTCGATTTTTCCGAGATGTCCAAGGCCGTGCTCGACTACGCCGTCTTCATGGCCCAGAGCCATCAGGCCGAGCTCAAGCTGGTCCACGTGGTGGATCAGCTGCACGGTTTCGACAGCTACAAGATCCTGCACATGACCGCCATCGAGATCACTCATGAGATGGAGCGTCAGGCCAAGAGCCAGCTCAAGGAGCTGGTCGCCAGCCTGCCCATCCCGGCCAAGTTCGAGGTGCGCTTCGGCCGCGCCGCCGACGAGATAGTGATCCAGGCGAAGGAAGACAAGGTGGATCTGCTGGTCATGGGCAGCCACGGCCGCTCCGGCATCAGCCACCTGCTGGTGGGCAGCGTGGCGGAATCCGTGGTGCGCCACGCCCCCTGCCCCGTGCTGGTGGTGCGCAAATAGTCGCCACCCTATGCGCCAAGGCCAGCATATGCTGGCCTTTTTGCTCTCTATGCCCCCTCAGCCGTGGGCATAGATGACGCTGCCCCCCTTGATGGTGTCAATGATGGCCCTGGACTGCTCTCGCGGCAGGGCCGGGCAACCCCAGCTGCGGCCCAGCTTGTCATATTTTTGCAGGTGTCTCGGGCTTGCATAGTCAGCCCCGTGCACGACGATGGCGCGCTTGCGGGCATTGCTGTTCTTGCCGGGGCTCAGGCCGTCCAGGCGCAGGGAGTAGCCGTGCTTGCCCTGATAGGTCTCGGCGGTGCGATAGACCCCGAGGGAGCTCTGGCGGGAGTTGAGCTGGTTGGAGAACTGGCGCGCGGCCAGCTCCCCCGAATTGCGACCGTGGCTGACCCAGGTGTGGTAGAGCAGCTTGTGACGCTTCACATCGATGACGAAGAGGCGGCGCATGGTCGAGGGCTTGCTGTAGTCGATGATGGTGAGGATGGGTTTGCGCTTGTGGCGCACATCTTGATAGCCCTGCAGGGCCTTGCGGAATACCTGTTTGTCCAGCTTGCCCGCCAGACCCAGCTGGCGATAGAGATCCTGATCCCAGCTGGCGTGGCCCTGGCTGCTGAAGCAGAGCGCCCCCAGCAGCAGCGGCAGCCCCAGCCAGAGGCTGGCCAGCCGCGACATCCAATACTGTCGCTTCATCCTTGAAGTCGCTCCCCTTCCTGAACTGGCGCTCTGAATGACGCCATGTCTCGCTGGATAGTTATATGCAAGCCACTGATAGTGCGCAATAAAAAACCACAAAAATGCCGACCTGAGTCGGCATTGACGGCAATATGCTGACGACCTTGCTCAGGCACGGATCAGATAGTCCGCCTGACCGACCCACTTGTAGCTGGTCAGCTCGGTCAGCCCCATGGGGCCCCGGGCGTGCAGCATCTGGGTCGAGACCGCGACTTCCGCCCCCAGGCCAAACTGGCCGCCGTCGGTGAAGCGGGTGGAGGCGTTGACGTAGACAGCCGCCGAGCCGGCGCCGTTGACGAAGCGCTCCGCATTGGCCAGATCGTTGGTCAGGATGGCGTCGGAGTGGCCGGCGTTGTGCTCGCGCATATGGGCCAGCGCCTCGTTCACGTCAGCCACCAGCTTAATCCCCAGGGTCAGCCCCAGCCATTCGGTGTCGAAATCTTCCGCCCCCGCCTCGCACAGGTTGTCGGCCCCTGCCAGCAGTGGCATGGCGTTGGCGGCCCCCACCAGGGTTACCTTGCGCTCGTTCATCAGGGAGACCAGCTGCGGCAGGAAGCGGGCGGCGATCTGTTCGTGGACCAGCAGGGTATCGAGGGCGTTGCAGGCGGAGGGGCGCTGCACCTTGGCGTTGTCGATGACCGCCAGGGAACGCTCCAGATCGGCGCTCTCGTCCACGAAGATGTGGCTGATGCCAAAGCCGCCGATGATGACGGGGATGGAGCTGTTCTCCTTGCACATCTTGTGCAGCCCGGCACCGCCGCGGGGAATGATCATGTCCACATAGCGGTCGAGGCGCAGCAGCTCGCCCACCAGGGCCCGGTCCGGATTGTCGATGTACTGCACCGCATCCCCAGGCAAGCCCGAGGCTGCCAGGGCGCGCTGGATCACCCGCACCAGCTCCAGATTGGAGTGGAAGGTCTCGCGGCCACCGCGCAAGATGCTGGCGTTGCCGGTCTTGAGGCAGAGGCTGGCGATGTCGATGGTGACGTTGGGACGTGCCTCGTAGATGACGCCTATGACACCGATGGGCACCCGGCGGCGGGAGAGGCGCAGGCCGTTCTCCAGCACCCGGCTGTCGATTTCGGCGCCGACCGGATCATCCAGGGAGATCACCTTGCGCACGTCCGCCACTATGCCGGCGAGGCGGGCGGGGTTGAGCAGCAGGCGATCCAGCATGGCTTCCGACAAGCCGGCGTCGCGGCCTGCCGCTATATCCTTCTCGTTGGCAGCCAGGATCTGCGCACTGTGCGCCTCCAGTTCATCGGCGATGGCGGCCAGCGCACGGTTTTTCTGCGCCGTGCTGATGGTCGCCAGCTGATAGGCAGCCTCGCGGGCCGCCTGCCCCATTTTCTCCAGACTCATAACGTCATCCTTTTTCTCTTTCATAGGTGCCGCTTACAGCAGCACCATGTCGTCTCTGTGGATGGCCCATGATCCCGTAGCCATGACCGCAGGTTCTATCGAGCCGGCTGCTTTACAGCAGCACCATATCGTCTCTGTGGATAGCAACGGCGCCATAGCCGTAACCCAGCACGGCCTCTATCTGATCCGAGTGTACGCCCCGCAGCTTCTCAAGCTCCAGATGATCGTAACGGCAGATGCCGCGGGCCAGCTCGCTCCCCTGAGGGCCCAGGATCCGCACCACGTCGCCACGGACGAAGTCTCCCTTGACCGCGACTATGCCCTTGGGCAGCAGGCTGGAGCCCTTCTCCTGCATGGCGGCCACGGCCCCCTGATCCACATGGACTTCCCCATGGGGGGGCGGCCCTGCCAGGATCCAGCTCTTGCGCCCTTCCAGCGGCGAGGCCAGGGCCGGGAACAGGGTGCCCACCCGCTCGCCGGCGGCGAGGCGACCTATCACTTCCGGGATCTGGCCGGTGGCGATCACCACATTGACCCCGGCACGGCGTGCCACGTCGGCGGCCTGCAGCTTGGTGGCCATGCCGCCGGTCCCGAGACCGCTGACGCTGTCACCGGCGAGGGATCGCAGGGTGTCGTCTATGGTCTGCACCTCTTCGATGAGCTGGGCATCCGGGTTGGTGCGGGGATCCGCGGTAAAGAGCCCCTTCTGGTCGGTGAGCAGGATCAGCAGATCAGCATCCGCCAGGATGGCGGCGCGGGCGGAGAGGTTATCGTTGTCCCCCACCTTGATCTCGGCGGTGGCCACGGCGTCGTTCTCGTTGATGACGGGGATGATGCGATGATCGAGCAGGGTGCGCAGGGTGTCGCGGGCATTGAGGTAACGCTCCCTGTCCTCCAGATCGGCGCGGGTCAGCAACATCTGGCCGATGTGCAGCCCGTAGAGGTTGAACAGGTCCTGCCATACCCGGATGAGCTGGGTCTGGCCCACCGCCGCCAACATCTGCTTGTTGGGCAGGGTCGGCGCCAGCGGAGGGTGTCCCAGGTGCTCACGTCCGGCGGCGATGGCGCCGGAGGTCACCAGAACGACACGGTGTCCGTGTCGATGCAGGGCGGCACATTGCCTGACCAGCTCCACCATATGGGCACGGTTGAGACGGGCAGATCCCCCGGTGAGCACGCTGGTGCCCAATTTGACGACTATGGTTCTGTTTTCCATGGGAACAAAGGGTTAGAAAAGTAAGGAATCCCTTTATACCCACGGCCCTGTTACCCTGCAAGGCAATTAAGCCTCACAGCTGTCATGGCAAAGAAGGAGGCCCCGCGGATCCATGACCGCAGGGCCCGGGCGGATCAGGCCGCCGTTACATTCAGCTCGGCGGTGACCTGCTTGGCGGGAGACAAGGTGCACTCCAGCAGGGTCAGCTTGGCGCTGATGAGCTTGTAGAAGTGGTTGAGGGTACGCTCGACCTCGGCCTGGTGCTTCTTGGGCAGCGGCTTGTCGATCCACTCCCCGTCCGCATTGTAGAAGCCGACCTGATAGTGATAGCGGAAGCTGTGGTCCTCCTGCTCCAGCACCAGCCACCAGCCCCAGAACTCCCGCTTGTCCGGCGCCGGTTTGGCGCTGACGCAGACGGAAAGGCAGTCGAAGCGGTAGCGTCCCTCCTCGCACAGATCCTCGCGCAGATAGGGGCCAATCGCTGCGAATTGCCTCAGCAATCGCTTGTAGGTCACTCTCTCTGACATGCTAACCTCCCTGTTGAACAAGCCATACCATCACATGATGATGTTACATTTTTAGTTCTATATCATGTACATAAGTGTTTCTTCAGCCAATCTACCGTCTCTTTTAGCGCCTCGTCATACACCTCCAGCAGAGGCTGTTTGTCGAACACCACCGCCTTGCCATTGCGGCTGGCGGAGGCCAGGGCCCGGACATCCTGCTCGGGACAAATGAAGTCACGCTTGTGGCCAACGCTCAGGATGGGCACAGAGGTGCGACTCCCCAGCAACCCCTGGGTCTTGAGGGAGAAGACCTGGCACTTGGTGCGCAGCAGATCCCACTGGGCGGCATCGGCCCCCAGGCGGTTCGCCAGCCCGTCCCGCATCATGCGCGGACAGCGGGCAAACATCTCCTGATTGGTAAACACCTGATTGATGCCGGCCCCGATGCAGACCACTGTCCTGAGCTTGAAGGGCTCGATGAAGGCGAGGCGTGCCGCCACATTGCCGGCGAGGCGGAACCCCACCATGGCGATGCGCTGATGATCGACCCAGGCCACCTCGGAGAGGTGATTGAGCACCGCCTGGTGCAGGCGGCTGGTGTCCTGCACCAGCGGCCAGTGCTCCGCATAGCCGGTTCCCGGCATGTCCAGCGACAGCATGCCGATGCCGTGGGGCTCGAGGCACTTGAAGTAGAAGTTGAGGAAGTCGACCTGGAGGGCGTCTATGCCACCGCTGACGATGACCAGGGGCACAGGCCTGTCGGTGGTGGGCAGGTGCAGGTAGCCCTGAATGGTCTTGCCCCGAAACGGGACCTGCAGCTCCTTGAGGGGCACCTTGAACAGCCTGCCCGCCTCGCGGTAGGCCATGTTGCAGAGCAGTTGGGCCTGATCCGCCAGCTCGTCATTCTTGAGGTGGGGGTAGCTCGCGATGGAGTAGTAGCGCACCGCCTTGAGCAGATTCTTCAACGCCCCGGCGCTGTCGCCCTGGCTGACCAGCTCGCGCCCGGCATTGAAATAGCGGCCGGCCAGCTGGCTCCACTCATAGACCCAGTTGCCGGGCACATAACCCTTGATGGTATCCAGATAGCGCTCGTGGCTGCGTTCCCCCTGACCCATGGCGATACGGGCGAGGGTCTGCTCCACCTCTACCGGATCCGCCCCCTGCCAGGCCCAGGTCGGCCGGCGCAGCAGGCGGTACCAATGGGGCGACAGGGCGCCGTCGATGAAGCTCTCGGCCAGGGAGCTGTCCTGCTCATCGACCGGGCTGGAGTTGGATATTTCGGAGGTTTCCAATACCTTTTTGACCCGGGTGAACAGCTTTTCCGTCAGGTTGGTATCGTCGTTTGGTTCCAAGATGGTGACTCTTCTGTCTCAAACAATGGCCCATCTTAACCACTTTTCACCGCGGGCAGCCACATCATAAACGCATAAGGCCCCAAACAGGGGCCTTATGAAACCGTCTTGCCGTCAGCGCGAGCAAACCGCCCCCACCACAGTCAGGGGCGGGCGACTCGCCAAGGCAGGGGGCTATTACTCTTCGTCACAGATCGGGTTGGCAAACTCCAGCGCCATGTCCCAGGGCTGCTCAATCCAGGTGTCCTGCGGGATGGCCACTTCGAAGTCATCCAGCAATTGCTCACCCATGGGCTTGGCGAAGATGGCGATGAACTTGGCCTTGGGATAGAGCTCGCGGATCGCCTTGGCGGTAGTTCCTGTATCCACCAGATCTTCCACTACCAGCCAGCCTTCACCGTCACCGGCTGTGGTGGCGGCCTTGACGACCACCAGCTCACGCTGGCTGTTGTGGTCATAGCTGGAGATGCACAGGGTTTCGACGTTGCGAATGCCAAGTTCACGGGCCATCAGGGCAGCAGGCACCAGACCACCACGGCTGACCGCGATGATCCCTTTCCACTGGCTGACGGGCAGTTGACGACGGGCCAGACGGCGCGCTTCACGTTGCAGGTTATCCCACGACACATAGAATTTCTTTGGCATGCTATCGATCTCAACGAGTTATAAAGGCAATCACTAAGACGTAAGAGTCCCGGCAGACACACGGGATCCGGTAAATTCTGGCCCCCGTTTCCTGAATTTTGCTTGCACTTTTGCGGCCTCAGGGGTGAACCCTCGGCAGCAAAAAGCAGATGCATTGAAAGCAGGACGGGCATGGCTGGCGGCCATCTCGATCTAGACACAGACCTCAGGCCAGCTGTTGGGCCGGTATGATAGCACCCTTTGCAGATAAAATGACTGGCAAACGTATGCGAAAAACAGGAAAAGTCGGCCATCTCCTGCCCTTTTGGCCTCCCCTCGGGGCCCAGTCCTCATCAACAGGGTGCTCATTCGAAGAGCAAACCTCGAATTTCGGGTAAAAAAATAGCAGGGGGGAGGATGGAACCCTCGCACACCTGCTGCTTTTCTGCTTTCTCTGTCAGCCTGGCTGACTGCCCGTCTTAACGACGACCGGCGTAGGGGTTCGGATAGTTGAAACCCTGGGTATAGAGAGACTGGGCAAACCAATAGGTTGAATTGCTGCCTGACATAATGAACTCCTGATTGCTTAACAAGTTACGTACCTTTAATGCGGGTTCAGATCCTTGAACAGACACTCGGTTCCGTGGAGGCGCACTTGCTTTGCTTCGGTTCCCTGGAGGCATTCATTGTCGTCCTGACAAGTGGTTGACCCACGGCGGCTAATTTACCACCCGGCGGCGAAAAGACAATATTTTTGTGATGCACGTCACGAATTTCATCTTCTGCTGGTAACCATGGGCAAGGCAGTCATGTTCGCCATTCAGGCTCCCTTTATCAGCACAAGCAGACCGCAATTTGCGCAGATCGCTCACATTTTTGTGTGATTGACTGTATTATCGTTACCCTCTTCTGCGGCCCACCGGGCCCTGTCCATTTCCGTGCTGGTAAGGAGTCCCGACGTGGCACAGCTTAGTTCTCTGTCTCCCAAATTGATTTGGCAATTCTTCGAGCAGATCTGCTCCATTCCCCACCCCTCCAAGCACGAGGCCAAGTTGAGCGCCTGGATAGTGCAGTGGGCCCGGGGGGAAGGCCTGGCGGTCAAGCAAGACGCCGTGGGCAACATCATCATCAAGAAACCGGCCACCCCGGGCATGGAAAACCGCAAGGCCGTGGTGCTGCAGGCCCACATCGACATGGTGCCCCAGGCCAATGCCGACACCCGGCACGACTTCACTCAGGATCCCATCGATGCCTACATCGACGGTGAATGGGTCACCGCCCGTGGCACCACCCTCGGGGCCGACAACGGCATGGGCATGGCAGGCTGCCTGGCCGTGCTGGCGGACAAGACCATCAAGCACGGTCCGCTGGAAGTGCTGCTGACCACGGACGAAGAGACCGGCATGACAGGCGCCTTCGGCCTGGAAGCGGGTTGGCTGGAGGGCGAGATCCTGCTCAACACCGACTCCGAAGAGGATGGCGAGGTCTACATGGGCTGCGCCGGTGGCGTGGATGCCAATATCCGCTTCCCGCTGGAGCTGGTTGCCGCCACTGAAGGCGAAAGCTTCGAGCTGCAGGTGAAGGGGCTGCGTGGCGGTCACTCCGGGGTCGACATCCACCGCGGTCGTGGCAACGCCAACAAGCTGCTGGTGCGCCTGCTCAAGGCCGCCGAGCCGCTGGGGGTGCGTCTGGCCGAGATAAGCGGCGGTACCCTGCGCAACGCCATCCCCCGCGAAGCCCGCGCCACCCTGCTGGTGCCCACCGCCAGCGTCAGTGAGTTCAAAGCCCTGGTTGACCGCTACGCCGGCATCTATCAGAGCGAGCTGGCCGCCACCGAGGCGAACCTGACCGTGCTGCTGAGCGGCCGGGACATGCCCGCCAAGCTGATGAGCGAATCCCTCCAGACCCGCCTGCTGGATGCCCTGATGGCCTGCCCCAACGGGGTGATGCGCATGAGCGACGCCATCCCGGGCGTCACCGAGACCTCCACCAACCTTGGGGTCATCAAGACCCTCGAGGGTGAGGTCTATGTGCAGTGCCTGATCCGCTCCCTCATCGACTCGGGTCGCGAGAGCGTCGAGCAGATGACCCGCTCCCTGTTCAGCCTGGCGGGTGCCAGCTGTGAATTCACCGGCGCCTACCCAGGCTGGGCACCGAACGTGGACTCCCCCGTCATGGCCCTGGTGCGCAACAGCTACCAGACCCTGTTCGGCGAGATGCCGAACGTCATGGTGATCCACGCCGGTCTCGAGTGCGGTCTGTTCAAGAGCGCCTACCCGGATTGGGACATGGTCTCCTTCGGCCCGACCATACGCGGCGCCCACTCACCGGACGAGCGGGTTCATATCCCAGCGGTCGAGCGCTTCTGGCAACTGCTGGTCCACGTGCTGGAACAGATCCCGGCCAAGTAAGCACGGCCTTCCATGCCACTCCATGCCCCGCCCAGTGCGGGGCATGTCATTGGGGCTGTGCCCCTCTTTTCCCTGCGTTGCCCCCTTCACTGCTCCTGCTGCTCCCCCTTGAAATCGTATCCATAAGTAACCCTGGATTTGAAAACCTTTTCCATGATTTATGTAAATTTACAACACAATAAGTTGATCGAGATCACAAAAGCCTCTAGCATCAAATTGTGACCAAGGTCACAGGAAGCAATAATCAACAGAGCGAAGAGGTAAGACTATGTTTGAGAACCTGGCAGTGCTGTTCCACCTGAAGGGTGCATCCAGCAAGAAAGGCACACAAGAGAAAGACACTTATGCGCCTTCGACTCGCAACTACTACTTCCGCTATGGCGCCTGATGTCATTCGCCCGGAAGTAGAAATTAGTAACGTAATAAAACCACAAAACAACTCAGCAATTCACACCACAGCCACCCCCTCGGGGCGCTGTCCTGCCCGGGCCAGATGTTCCACGGCCAAACCTGAACTCCAACCATGAAGATGGGGCCCACAGGCCCCATTTTTTATTGCTCGTCCCCGACGCCACCTTGCTGTGATACCGGCCCTGGCGAAGCGGACGCCGGCATCAGACCGCCTTTCCCAGCGGCGCCGCCTCCACCACGGACAAGGGGAAGTGGCAGGCCACCTGATGGGCCTCTGTGCCACAAGGCTCCAGACTCGGCGAGGTGCCGCGGCACAGCGCTGTGGCATAGGGGCAGCGCTGATGGAAATGGCAGCCGCTCGGGGGAGAGATGGGCGAGGGCACGTCCCCCGTCAGCAGGATCCGCTGGTTGCGCCTGCGGGGATCCGGTACCGGGATGGCCGAGATCAGCGCCTGGGTATAGGGGTGGCGCGGGTTCAGGTAGAGTTGCTGAGCCTCGGCCAGCTCGACGATCCTGCCCAAGTACATGACCGCAATCCTGTCCGAGATGTGTTTGACCACAGAGAGATCGTGGGCGATGAAGATGATGGCCAGATTCATCTCCCGCTGCAGGGTGAGCAGCAGGTTCACTATCTGGGACTGCACCGAGACGTCAAGCGCCGACACCGCCTCGTCACACACCAGCAGTCTGGGCTTGAGGGCGATGGCGCGGGCAATGCCGATGCGCTGGCGCTGACCGCCGGAAAACTCGTGAGGATAGCGATCCACCGCACTCTTCGGCAGGCCCACCTTGTCCAGCAGCTCCAGCACCCAGCCGCGTCGCTGCTCCGTATTGCCTTTACCGTGGATGATGAAGGGCTCTTCCAGGATCTGCCCCACCGTGTGGCGACCGTTGAGGGATTCTGCAGGATCCTGAAACACTATCTGCATCTCCTGGCGCAGGGATCGCATCTCCCCGGGTGACAACCGGGTGATGTCGCGCCCCTCGAAGCTTATCTGCCCCGCCGTGGGCTCAAACAGCTTGAGCAGGGAGCGACCCAGGGTTGACTTGCCACAGCCGGACTCCCCCACCAGCCCCAGCGTCTCCCCCTGCTTGAGATCGAAGCTGATGCCATCCACCGCATAGACGGTGTAGGGTTTGCGCAAAAAGCCGCCACCCATCTTGAAATGCTGCTTCAACTCCCTTACCGACAACAAGACGCTCATCGCCGCCGCTCCCATCCATCCAAATGAAGAGGCGACCTGGCCCCCTCCCTGTTGCTGAAGTGCTGTTTCAACTCCCTTACCGACAACGAGGTGCTCATCGCCGCCGCTCCCGTCCATCGAGGTGAAGAGGCAGCCTGGCCTCTTCCCTATTGCTGAAGTGCTGTTTCAACTCCCGTACCGACAACAAGACGCTCATATGCTCAACTCCTTCCAGTGGTGGCAGGCCACGGCGTGGCGCTCGCTCAGCTGCTCGGTCACCGGTATGGTGCCCACGCAGAGATCGGTGGCGTGGGGACAACGGTTGGAGAAGCGGCAGCCCGCTGGCATCTCGTGCAGGGCGGGCACCTGGCCCTTGATGGTCTTGAGCAGGCTTTTTGGCACGTCTTCGAGGCGCGGGATCGAGGCCATCAGACCATGAGTATAGGGATGGCGCGGGTGGTCAAACAGCTCGAAGATATCGGCCCGCTCCACAGCGCGGCCCGCATACATCACCACCACCTCGTCGCACAGCTCCGCCACCACCCCAAGATCGTGGGTGATGAAGATGATGGCCATGCCGGTCTGGGCTTGCAGCGCCTTCATCAGATCCAGGATCTGGGCCTGGATGGTGACATCCAGCGCCGTGGTCGGCTCGTCGCAGATGAGCAAATCCGGCTCGCAGGCGAGCGCCATGGCTATCATCACCCTCTGGCGCATGCCGCCAGAGAGGTTGTGGGGATAGACGGCGAAGCGCTGGGACGGCTCCGGGATCCCCACCTTCTGCAGCATGGCGATGGCGGCCTCCCGGCGCTGCGCCTTGCTGAAATCGGGCCTGTGCAGGCTGAACACCTCCATCAGCTGATCCCCCACGGTCTGCACCGGATTGAGCGCCGTCATCGGCTCCTGGAAGATCATGGAGATGCGGTTGCCGCGCACCTTGTACATCTGATCCGGCGCCATGGCGAGCAGCTCCTCCCCCTGAAAGCGGATGGAACCCGCCACCACCTGACCGTGGGGCCTGGGCAGCAGCCCCATGATGGCGAGCGAGGTGACGCTCTTGCCGCAGCCGGACTCGCCGACGATCCCTAGGGTCTGGCCCGGAGCGACCTGGAAGCTGACCCCGTCGAGCACCTTGATCTTGCCGTCGTCAACCGCAAACTCCACCTCGAGATCCCGCACCTCCAGGATGGGAGCCCTGCCCCGACCGTTATCAGCGGTGAACGTCCCCCCATTGTCTCGGACGTCGAGGATGGGGGCATCTGTCTCTGCCATCGCCTCCCCCTTCTCAATGATGCGCATAGGTCTTGTCGATCAGGGTGATGGGAGCGAGCAACTCACCCGCTTCCTTGGCCTTCCGGGTCTCTTCCTGCACCTTGGGGTCGAGCCAGAGCAGGCCGCCACTGCTGTGGGGGTAGCCATCCATGGGCCAGTAGAGCAGATCCGGGGTGTTACGGGTGGCAGGCACTTCCGGCAGCATCACGTGGCGCCAGCTGCTGGCCCGCACGTAGTTGAGCTGCACCCCGGGCACGAAGATGGCGAGGTCATAGATGCGCTGCTGGATCTGGCGGGAGATCTCGGCCCGCTTGGTCATGTCGAATTCGACGTTGTAGGCGTCGATCAGGGCGTCCAGCTCCTTGTCGGCCACGTTGAACAGGTTGTTGGTCTGGGGCTTGTTGGCGTTGGCCGAGTGGAACGACTCCCAATATTGCGGATAGAGACCGCCGCCACCCCAGCCGAGCCAGGCCGCCTCGTGTTTTTTCTCCAACATCACCTTGAAGCCGGTGGCGCCATCCACCAGGTTGAGCTCCAGATCCAGGCCCGCCTTCTTGGCCTCTTCTTTCAGCACCGTCAGCCGTTTGGAGTGCTCCTGGCTGGTGTAGGTGAGGGCCAGGGTCAGTCGTTCCCCCTTGTCGTTTTGCAGGATGCCGTCCGGCCCCGGCTTGTTGTAGCCCCCCTTGGCGAAATGCTCCCGCGCCTTGGTGATGTCATAGGCCCGCTCCGGCAGCTTGATGTCGGTGAATTCGCCAAAGCCCGAGCCGAAGGTGGTGGCCCTGTCGTAGTCGCCGTGCAGCACTGTCGCTATCATCTTGTCCAGGTTCATGGCGTGCTGGATGCCGAGCCGCACATTCACGTCCGCCAGCTTGGGATTGGCCACATTGAGGTGCACCCCCTGCCCCCCCTGCTTGGTGTCGGTCATCGCCATCACCTTCTGCACATAGCCCTTCTTGTATTCCGGGGTGACCGCTTTTTCATGCCACCAGTTGGGCAGTATCATCTCGAAGGTGTCCAGCTCCCCCTTCAGGAAGTGGCGAAACGCTATGTTGTGATCCCGGATCACCTGCACCTTGATGCGGTCGATATTGAATCTGTGCTGGTTGTAACGATCGTTCTGGGCCCACCAGTTCTGCTGCTTGCTGAAGGTGATGGACTTGCCCTTCTTCACCTCGCTCATCACATAGGGGCCAGTGGTCGGCACCACCGCCCAGTTGTACTGCTTCACCCAGTTCGGGCCCATCTTGTAGTAGTGCTTCGGCTGGGGCCAGAGCTCCGTGGTGTTGAGCAGGTCCAGCCTGGCCTTGCGGCTGCCCGCCTTCACCAGGATGGTGTGATCGTCAATCTTCTCCACCGCCACCACCTCTGTGGTGTAGTAGTTGTTGAACCAGGGGCCCTTGATGTCCTTGGAGCGCATCATCTCGTAGCCGAAGGTGTAGTCGTCGGCGGTGACGGGCTTGCCGTCAGACCATTTGGCGCGGGGATCCAGCTTGAAATAGACGGTCTGGCTGTCCGGTGCTATGGCCCAGGCGATCGCCAGCGAGGGAATGGGGTTGCCGGTGTTGGGGTGGAAACTGATGAGCCTCAGCTGGTTGTCCAGGATGAAGGAGCGGAACGAACCGTTGGAGTCGGGCCCCACGGTGCGAAACGTCAGCGGAAAGCTGTCGATGAAGAGGTTGAGGGTGCCGCCGGGCAGTGCCTTGGGAGAGGCAAACACAGGGTCTGTGTCGTTGGTCTCCCACTTGAGATCCGCGGGCAGGCTGGCGGCCCACACCCAGGATCCGTTCACCAGCACGAAGAGAGCACCTATCCATTTGATTTTATTCTTCATGTTTGACTTCCATGTCATGCCCCTGCACCGGGGGCGTCTCAATTAAGGGTTGGATACCCAGGGCCCTGAGGCGCGCCCCGGGTCACTGATAACGGGTAAATTTGCGCGGATCGAACGCCTCGCGGATCGCCTCGCCGATGAAGGAGACCATGATCAGCACCAGGCTCACCGCCGCCACCACGGAGCTCACTATCCAGATGGCATCCAGGTTGTTGATCCCTTGCGAGAGCAACTCTCCCCAGCTCGGGGTAGGCGGGGCCAGGCCGAAGCCCAGGTAGTCCAGCGCCGTCAGGGTGGAGATGTTGCCCACCACGGCGAAGGGCGCCAGGGTGACGATCATCATCAGGGTATTGGGCAGTATGTGGTTGAAGATGATCCGCCTCGTGGTCGCCCCCTGGGCCCTCGCCGCCATCACGTAGTCCCGCGCCCGCTCCTTGTAGGTGAGGGTACGCATGTACCAGGTGATCCCCATCCAGCCGAACAGCACGTTGATCCCCACGAAGAGGCCGAAGTTTGGCTTGGCCAGTGACACCAGTATCATGATGACGTAGAGGAAGGGCACCTGGGACCAGATCTCGATAAAGCGCTGCAAGATGAGGTCAAAACGCCCACCGAGAAAGCCCATCATGCAGCCTATGCTGACCCCGATGACATAGCTCGCCACCAGAGTGATGAAGGCAAAGCCGATGGCGATGCGAAAACCGTAGACCAGTCGCGCCAGCACGTCGCGACCGCTGGTGTCGGTGCCGAGGAAGTGGCGCTCCGTGAGGCTGGGGGCATAAGGCGGATAAGCCTCCTCCTTGAAGTCCTGCTCATAGGGGTTCCAGGGCACCAGGGGCAGCAGCACCCAGTCCCCTTTTCCCGCTTCTGCGAAGCGGGCTTGCAGCTGGCGGTAGTTGGTCTCGTACTCGTAATCGAGCCCGAAGTGCCGGCCCGGGATCACGTCACCATAGGTGGGGAAGTAGAGCTCTCCCTGATAGCTCACCGCCAGCGCCCGGCTGTTGACCAGCAGTTCCGCCAGCAGGGAGATAACCACCAGGGCCGTGAAGATGACAAAGGAGTAGTAACCGCGCTTGATGGACTTGAAGCGCTTGAGTTTTTTCAGCGTTACCGGGTTCAGGTTCATGCTCAGTCTCCAAACCGTACGCGGGGGTCAACGAGGGCCACACAGATATCGGAGACGATATTGCCCACCAGCATCAGCATGGAGGTGATGGCCAGGATACCCATGACGGTGGGGTAGTCCCGCTCGACGATGGCCTCGTAGCCGAGCAGACCTATGCCGTCGATGTTGAAGATGGTCTCGATGAGGAAGGAGCCGCCGAAGAAGACGGTGAGCACCGACCCCAGGTGACTGGCGATGGGGATCAGGCTGTTGCGCATGGCGTGGTCGGTGACCGCCTTGCGAAACGGCAACCCCTTGGCCACGGCGGTGCGCACGTAATCCGCCGACAGGTTCTCCATCAGGCTGTTCTTCATGGTCATGGTGAGGATGGCGAAATCCCCGATGGCGTAGGCGATGAGCGGCAGCAGGGCATGGGCGAAGAGGGTGCGGATCTGATCCCAGCTGCTCTCCATGGAATCGAACTCGTCCCCCGGGAAGCCCCCCATGGGCAGCCACTCCAGATGGAAGGCAAATACCGTGATGAGGAAGATCCCCACCACGTAGGCGGGCAGGGCATAGGCCATGTAGATGAGCATGGAGCTCAGGGAATCGAAGCGGCTGTTGTGCCTGAGGGCCTTGGCCACCCCGAGCGGTATGGAGACGGCGTAACTCAGCAGGAAGGTCGCCAGCCCGAAGAAGGCGGTCACCGGCAAGCGCTCCTTGATGAGATCCCACACCGGCTCGTAGTAGCGGGTCGACTCGCCGAGATCCAGCACCGCCAGCTTCTGCAGCCACTCCCAATAGGCGATCAGCATGGGCTTGTCGAGGCCGTAAAAGGCCTTGAGCTCCTCGATCTGCTCATCGGAGAGTGCCTGTGCTCCCTTGCTGCCGCTGGAGCGACCGGTCTCGTTCTGTGAGACCTGCGCCTGCAGCAACATGCGCTCGACCGGGCCGCCCGGCACGAAGCGGGTGATGGTGAAGACGAGCAGGGTGATACCGAGAAACGTCGGGATGATCAGAAGCATCCGACGTAAGAAATACGACAGCATGGTGGAACCTCGTCCTTGTTGTTCTTTTATGGTCAGTCACATCCGGTGACCGGCCTATGCTTCCTGGCATTACTCACTGAATTGACTGGTATTGGCAGACAATCCCGCTCGGCCACTGTAAAAGCTCTGCAACAAAAATCAAGTAGAACTAAGCCCATCGATCGTCAGTGACGTCAGCAGCATAACTCACCGATGTTTTTTTCAAAAAATCCAACTTCAATATAAAAAACTGCTACGCCCTTTCATTTAACTTGTTTTTAATTATTCAAAAATTAATTACACATCCGTTTAAGAAATCTAAAAAAACAATAAAAACAATAAGATAAAAACCAATCACCGCCCTCCTTATTTTACCCGTAGAAGAAGAGAGATATATCCATTGAGATCAGACCAGCTCAAAACCGCCTCCCGCAGAAAGGCAGATGAATATACTGAGAAAGTATTGATTAACGATATTGAACCTGGCGAGACAGGCGAGTTATCGATAAGTTCAAAAATAATAAATAAAATTGCAAAGATCGAATTTAACAACATCTTTACACAATCTTTGTTGTTATTTTCGGAATAAAACGCCAAAAACAATCCATCACTCATGGATAGTCATCTGATTCCCTGCTTCATCCCCATCCTCGCCGCTCCATTTGACGTCAATCATCAAACCTTGATAAGCCTTACGCACCGCTCCAACGAGGGCGGTAAGGGAAGCAAACAAAAAAACAATCAGGAAGGATACTAACGATGCTTAGGAAAAGCAGACTCTCTGCTGCCGTAGCGTTTGCCTTGGCGAGCGCGGCAGTTGTGGCCACCCCTGTCCTGGCCGAAGAGGGCCAGAACGTCGAAAAACTGCAAAAAATCAAGGTCACCGGCTCGCGGATCTCCCGGGTCGATGTGGAAGGCTCCACCCCTGTCGTCTCCGTCACCAAGGCAAAAATCGAGCAGTCCGGTCAACAGACCGTCGCCGATTACCTCAAGCAGGCCTCTTACAACTCCTTCGGTGGCGTCTCCCCGGCTTCCGGCAGCTCCTTCCAGTCCCAATCCACCGTCGGCCTGCGCGGCCTGGGCTCGGAGCGCACCCTGGTCTTGCTGAACGGCAAACGGGTGGCGGGCTCCCCCACCATGGGTGGCACCTCCATCAACCTCAACACCATCCCCATGGCCGCCGTTGAGCGGGTGGAAGTCAACCTGGACGGCGGCTCGGCCATCTATGGTTCCGACGCCATCGGCGGTGTCATCAACGTGGTGCTCAAAGAGGGCTATGAGGGCCTGACCTTCCAGGGCCGTCTCGGCTCGCCGACCGAAGAAGGTGGCGACGAGAAGAGCGGCTCCGTCGTGGCGGGCGTCAATGGCGAGAAGGGTTCGCTGATGGCGGTCTACGAGCACGACAAGAAGGACGTCATCTACAGCCGTGATCGCGACTATCTGGCCAAGCAGGGCAACGATGCCCCCAGCCCCTACGGCCGCAACGTGGAGGGGATCACCGGCCTCGACGCCAACGGCGATCCCATCTGGAAATACGGTCCCCTGGCCGGCGCCACCAATGCGGACGGCAGTTGCAAGGAGCCCTTCGTCGGCTTCGAGGGCGGCTGCAACTTCAACTACGGTCAGGTCGCGGCTACCACAGCTTCCCGCAGCCGTGACACCCTCTACGTGAACGGTCGCTACCACATCAACGACACCGTGGACTTCGTGCCGCAGATCATCGGCTCCAGGGTCGAGAGCTTCGGCCGCTTCGCCCCCGCCGCCGGCGCCTTCACCATAGACCCGGCCAACCCGAAAAATGCCCAGTTCTTCACCGACAACGGCCTGGATGCCGCCGCCACCCAGGGGCTGGGCGAGGCCGCCTACGCCTACTACCGCTTCACCAACGTCGGCCCCCGTGACAACTATGTCACCGACATGACCGGCAGCCTGAACCTTGGCTTCGAGGGTACCGTCACCACAGAATCCGTGGGCGACATGCAGTGGAATGCCGGTTACATGTACTCCAAGACCGACAACAAGGAGAACGGCACCGGTTACGTGCTCAAATCCGCCGCCCAGCAGGCCATCGCCGACGGCAAGTTCGTCGGGGGCGAGTTCGATCCCAAGAGCACTGCCGCCATGACCGCCGACACCAGCCGCCGCTCCACCATGGACTTCTACCAGTGGTACGCCGGCGTGCAGTGGGACATGGGTGAGCTGCCGGCCGGCCCGGTCAGCTGGTATGCGGGCGCCGAGTACAACGACTGGGTCTATGCCGACAAGTACGATGCCCAGTCCGAGGCTGGCAACATCATCGGCTCCGCGGGCAACTCCTCCGGCGGGGTGCGTGACGTGACCGCCGCCTACGTCGAGTCCCTGGTGCCTATCACCGAGCAGATCGAGCTGAACCTGGCCGGTCGCTTCGATGATTACAGCGACTTCGGCAGCGCCTTCTCCCCCAAGGCGAGCCTGCGCTACCAGCCGCTGGACAACCTGATGCTGCGCACCTCCTGGTCACGCTCCTTCCGCGCCCCCAGCCTGAGCGATCTCTACGCGGCAGATTCGGAGTCCGCTGACTGGGCCAAGGACTATGTCTACTGCGAGGCCAACGGCATCTCGGCGGCAGACTGCCCGAACCGTCAGTACACCACCACCCGCACCGCCAACGAGGAGCTGAAGGAAGAGACGGCGGACACCTGGAACTTCGGGGTGGCCTACAGTCCGCTGGATGACCTGAACCTCTCCCTGGACTACTACACCATCAAGATCGAGGACGTGATCCAGCTGAACTCCCTGCAGTCCGTCATCTATGACGAGCTGAACAACGGGGGCTCCAGCAACATAGTCCGCAACAGCCAGGGCAAGATCAGCAGCGCCATCGCCCCCATGGTCAACCTGGGGACCCTGAACACCAGCGGTCTGGATCTCAAGCTAGATTACCGCTACGACCTGAACTCCGCCACCATCCGCTATGACCTGGGCGGCACCTACATCCTGGAGTACAAGGAAGGCCTGTACGCCGGTGGCCCCGTCATCGACAAGATCGGCCAGAACGGTCTGCCCCAGATGCGCTTCAGCACCGGCGTGGGTGTCAACGTACCCCAGTGGTGGAACATGGATACCTACCTGAGCGCGAACTACATCGACTCCCAGAGCCAGGACTACATCGCCGACACCGGTGAGGAAGTGGGCCACATCGCGTCCCAGACCACCTGGAACCTGAACGTCGGGGTGGATGCGCCCTGGAACGGCAAGATCCAGGTCGGGGTGAAGAACATGTTCAACGCGGGCCCGTCCCTCGAGAGCGATGGCTTCACCTATGACGACGAGCTCTACAGCATCGACGGTCGCATCTACTACCTCGACTACGCTCAGAAGTTCTGATCCACCAAGCAAGTGACAAGCCGGCCCCCTCGGGCCGGCTCTGCCCCATGCCCCAAGGAAGTCACGGAGATAGGGTAATCCTATGAAAACAAGGACTATTACAATGAAGAAAGCGCTCCTCGGCAGCCTGGTTTCGGCTGCCCTGCTGACCAGCTTCAATCTGAGTGCCGCCTCTGCCGGTCAGGCAGTGGACGCTCAAGCCGCCACCGACAATGCCTCCAAAGTGTCCCAGCAGAAGATCGACAGCTACGCCGAGTCTGCCGAGTCTGCCCTGGCCCAGTACAAGGCCGCCCTGCGTCAGGTCGACAGCCTGCGCACCTACAACGAGCAAGTGGGCAAGATGGTCGACTCCCAGGCCACCGAGCTGGCCTCGATGCAGCGCCAGATAGCCCAGATCGATCAGACCAGCACCGAGGTGGTGCCCCTGATGCTCAAGATGATCGACTCCCTCGATCAGTTCGTCGCCCTGGACTTGCCGTTCCAGAAGGTTGAGCGGGAGGACCGCGTGGCGGCCCTGACCGACCTGATGAACCGGGCCGACGTCACCATCTCCGAGAAGTACCGCAAGATCCTGGAGGCCTACCAGATCGAGGAGGGCTTCAGCCGCACCATAGAGTCCTACAAGGCGAGCCTGGACAAGGACGGCGGCGAGAAGACCTACGAGTTTCTGCGCGTCGGCCGCATCGCCCTGCTCTACCAGTCCCCGGACGGCAACGAGACCGGCATGTGGAACAAGAAGACCCGTCAGTGGGAAGAGCTGCCCCAGGAGTATCGCAGCGCGGTGGAACAGGGCCTTCGCATCGCCAAGAAGCAGGCGCCTCCCGCCCTCATCAAGCTGCCGGTTCAAACTGCGGAGAAAGCATCATGAAAGGAATCAAAGTCGCCATTGCCTCCCTGATAGCGGGAGCCACCCTGATCACCCTGCCGGTGACCGCCGCCGAGAAGCCGGTGGATCTCAATGCCCTGCTGAGCCAGGTCAAGGCCGCCAGCACCAGCGAATCCCAGCTCAACAAGGAGCGGGAGGCCCGCTTCCTGGCTGACAAGAACGAGCAAGGGGCCCTGCTGGCCAAGGCCAAGGCGGAACTGGCCGCCGAGACCGCCAAGGGCGAGCAGCTCAAGGCCACCTTCGATGCCAACGACAAGCAGCTCACCGAGCTTACCGAGACCCTGCGCCAGCGCTCCGGCAACATGGGCGAGATGTTCGGCGTGCTGCGCCAGTTCGCCGGCGAGTTCAAGGGGATCTTCAACGCCTCCGCCCGCCGGGTCGAGCACCCGGAGCAGGCGGCGCTGCTGACCCGCCTGGCGGAGAGCAAGGAGCTCCCCTCCAGCGACGACCTGACCGCCTTCTGGACCACCACCCTCAGCCGCATGGTGGACGGTGGCAAGGTGAGCCAGATCCCGGCGACCGTGGTCTACGGCGAGGGCAACCAGGCCGAGAAGACGGTGACCCAGATAGGCGAGTTCAACACCGTCTCCGAGGGTAAGTACCTCACCTTCGTGCCTGAGACCGGCAAGTTCGAGCAGCTCTCCCGCCAGCCGGACAACGCAGTGCTGGAGCCCGTCGCCCGCTTTGAACAGGGCAACGGCGCCGTCGAACCCATCTTCATCGATCCGTCACGCGGGGTGATCCTCTCCCTGCTGGTGCAGTCGCCAACCTTCAAGGAGCGCGTCGATCAGGGGGGTGAGGTAGGTTACGTCATCATGGTGCTCGGCGTGCTCGGCACCCTGCTGGCCATCTTCTGCGGCCTGCGTCTGTCGATGATCGGCAGCTCCATGCGCAAGCAGCTGAAATCCGAGCAGGTCATCAAGGGCAACCCCATCGGCGAGATGCTGGTGGCCTACCAGGATCACCGCGGTGACAACATAGAGGATCTGGAATCCAAGCTGGACGAGATCATCCTGCGCAACGTGCCCAAGTTCGAGAAGGGCATCAGCATCATCAAGCTGATCGCCTCTGTGGCGCCGCTGCTGGGTCTGCTGGGTACCGTAGTGGGGATGATAGCCACTTTCCAGGCCATCACATTGTTCGGTACCGGCGATCCCAAGCTGATGGCGGGCGGCATCTCCGAGGCCCTGGTCACCACCATGCAGGGTCTGGTGGTCGCCGTGCCCATGCTGTTCCTCTACACCATAGTGCAGACCCAGAGCCGTCGTCTGATCCAGGTGCTGGAAGAGCAGAGCGCCGGTTTCGTCGCCCGTTATCAGGAACGTCTGCACGCCGCCAAAGCCGCAGCCTAAGGAGTCACCCATGTGGTTCTGGTTGATTGAAGAAGTCGAGTCGGTCCGCCGGTTTCTGGGATTGGGGGGCGACGTGCTGGTCGCCCTGTTCTTCCTGACCCTGATGATGTGGGCCCTGCTGCTGGAGCGCTGGTTCTACTTCATGGCGGTCTACCCCAAACAGGTGAAGCAGACCAAGGCGACCTGGATGGCCCGCAGCGATCACCTCTCCTGGTCCGCCAGGCAGATCCGCCGCGAGCTGGTCTCCCGGGTCGCCATGGCGGTGGACAAGGGGATGCCGGTCATCAAGGTGCTGATCGCGCTCTGCCCACTGATGGGGCTGCTCGGCACAGTAGTAGGCATGGTGCAGGTGTTTGACACCCTGGCCATCACCGGCACCGGCTCCCCCAGGGCGATGGCCTCGGGGATCTCCAAGGCGACAGTACCGACCATGGCGGGCATGATTGCCGCCCTTTCCGGCCTGTTTTTTGTCAACCAGCTCGATCACAAGGCCAAGTTGGCGGTGCAGAAGCTGGAAGACAACCTGAAACACGGCTGATGCAGGATGCACATCCCCGGCAGGCCCAGGCCCGCCGGGGGCACAGAACAAGCAAGGAGTTTTTGCCATGAGAAAACGTCACAGCGACAGCGGAGCCGATGAGGCGGCCATCGATCTGACCCCCATGCTGGACATAGTGTTCATCATGCTGATCTTCTTCATCGTCACCACCTCGTTCGTCAAGGAGTCCGGCGTGGAGATCAACCGCCCGAGCGCCAGCACGGCCGAGACGGTGAAGAAGGGGAACATCATGGTCGCGGTCCGCGAGAACGGCCAGGTCTGGGTCGACAAACGGGTGGTCGAGGTGGGCGCCGTGCGTGCCAACATCGAGCGGCTGCGGGCGGAGAACCCGGAGAGCGCCGTGGTGATCCAGGCCGATACCGAGTCCCGTTCCGGGCTGGTGGTCCAGGTCATGGATCAGATCCGCATGGCCGGTGTCCAGAACATCTCCATCGCGGCGAGCAAGAGCAGCTGATGCCGGAGCGAGCACCATGAGATACCTGATAGCGATAGCTGTCTCCTGTGTGGTGGTGTTCTTCCTGTTTCTGGGAATGAACAAGCTCATCACACCGGATCACCGGGAGCTGACGGAGAGAGAGGACGTCACCATGACCGACTTCATTCGCCTCAAGCCTCAGGAGACCCTGCAAGAGAAACAACGGGAACTGCCCAAGCCGCCGCCCCCGAACCGCCCGCCTCCCCCACCCGAGATGGAGGTGGCGAGCACCGACAGGCCGCAGCTGGATAGCTCCCCCATGGACATGCCCAAGCTCGACATCCCGGTCAACATCGGCGGCGGCAACGCCCTGGGTGCCTACAGCACCGGCGGTGGTGGCGGCGGCATGGGCGGCAACAACGGCGCCATGCCCATGGCGACCTTCGAGCCCATGATGCCTCGCAAGGCGGCGCTGGCCGGCCTCGCCTCCGGCAAGGTACTGGTGGAGTTCACCGTCACCGAGCGCGGCACCGTGAGCAACATCCGGATCGTCAAGGAAGAGCCCCGCAGCTACGACCTCGGCAAGGAGGCACGCAAGACCATTGCCAAGTGGACCTTCAAGCCGGCCATGGTGGATGGCAAGCCCCAGGCAAGCCGGATGCAGCAAGAGATCGAGTTCGCGGTCAACTAAGGAAGGTGGCGATGAAAAAGTTACATACCCTGATCCTCGCCCCGGTGGCCATGGCGGTGCTGCTCAGCACCGCCGGCTGGGCCGCCGAGCAGCCCGCCCTCTCTGATCGCGCCTACCGCGCGGTCAACAAGGCACAGGCGTTGATCACCGAGAAGAAATACGGCGAGGCCAATGCCAAGCTGCAGGATGCGCTGTCCGGCGCAGGCGATCGGGTCTACGACAAGGGAGTCATCTTGCAGACCCTGGGCTTCGTGGCGGCGCAGCAGGAGAAGTACGGCCAGGCGACCAGGTACTTCGCCGACGCCATCGCCACCGGCGGCCTGCCGCTGCCGGTGGCCCAGCAGGTGCGCTACAACCTGGCCCAGCTCTATATGGCGGAGGGCAACTTCAAGGCTTCCATCAGCACCATGAATGAGTGGTTTGCGAGCCTCGGCAAGGACGAGAAGCCGACCCCCCACGCCTACATCACCCTGGCCAACGCCCATGTGCAGCTCAAGCAGTATCGGGAAGCCATACCGGCGGTGGACAACGCGATCAGGCTCTCCGCGGGCAAGGCACCGGAGTCCTGGTACCTGCTGAAGATGGCGGCCCACTACGAGCTGAAACAGTACAAGCCGGCTACCGAGGTGCTGACCGCCCTGGTGGACAGATACCCGGAGAAGAAGAAGTACTGGACCCAGCTCTCCGCCATGCATATGCAGGCGGGCAACGATGCCAAGGCGCTGGCGGCGCTGGAAGGCGCCTACAACCTCGGCATGCTGACCGAGGCGGTCGAGTTGCAGCGCCTCGCCAACTACCTGGCCTTCGCCGGCATTCCCCACCGCGCCGCCCGCGTGATGGAGAAGGCGATGAAGGAGGGGCAGATCGCGAGCAACGCCGCCAACTACAAGACGCTGGCCAACTACTGGCACCAGGCCAAGGAGCTGGACCCGGCCATCGACACCCTGGCCAAGTCCTACCAGCTGGCCCCCGATGCCGAGCTGCAGCTGAAGATGGCGCGCATGATGATCCAGAGCAAGCGATACAAGGATCTGGTGGCCCTGGCCACCAAGCCCGCCGCCAATGCCAGCGGCGAGCAGCGGGCGGATCTCAAGTTCCTGACCGGGGTCGCCTACTTCGAGCAGCAAAAACCGAAGGAGGCGCTGAGCGCCTTCACCCAGGCCGCCCAGAATGGCAACGTCAGTGGCCGCGCCTCCCCCTGGATAAGCTTCCTGAAGGAGCAACAGGGCGGCGCCGTCACCCAATAACCGTCGCCCATGGCGGCGGCAGACCCACAAGGGGTTAGCCCCACAGCTTGCCTGGTGGCAATTGGCCGCTCTTCGGAGCGGTCTTTTTTATGGGCCTCTCCCCCGCTTGGTCACGAAACCCCTTCCTTATATAAGGCGCAAAAAAATCCGGAGCCTGGGCTCCGGATTGGGTCATTGCCTCTATAGGGGGTTGCCCCCTCACAAGGTCATCAGTAATTGCATACCAGCTTCCAGCTGCCATCGCCCGCCTTGGGCTCGCTGCTGGTCCACCAGTTGGCCTGCCAGACTGCCTTGCCGTTGGTCATGCGATCGTTGCCATTGGCGTGATCCCCGCGCGGCCAGCTCGGGTAGGCCGGATAGGCCGACGGATCCACGCTCTGGCTGGTGCAGCTGGTGCCGCCACTGCCGCCATCACCCCCACTGCTGCCCCCCAGCACCGCCTCGGCCAGGGCCGGGAAGTCGGACTTCAGGCCTATGGTCTGGCTGCCGGCAATCAGGCGCATGCCGCTCGGCACGCCGGCGGCCGGCAGGTAGTAGGTCATGGCCACTTCCACGTCGGTACCCGGCGTCCAGGCCTTCCAGGCCGGCAGCGTCAGGGCCACCTTGTGGAAGTCCTTCTCGCTCGCGATGCCGTCGGAGTTCTGGTTGCCGCCGCTCTCCACTACTTTCAGCCCCATGCCGCTCTGGTCGGTGATGGTGTCAGAGGTGGAGGTGGGCATCAGGAACTCGATGCGGGTGCCGCCCGGTATGGTCTGGGTCGACTTGTTCGTCAGCTTGAGAGTGGGGTTGATCGGGTAGTTGGAGTCCCCCTCCTTGAAGCCCGAGAGGCTCACGCCTATGTCGAGCTGGGCGGCCGGGGCCGGCAGATCGTTCTGCTTCAGGCTGGCCTTGCTCGCCTTGCTGAACTTGTCGTAAGCCAGGCTGGTGAGGGTGCTGCCCATCACGTACTCGTTCTTGGCAGCGTCGAAGTCGTAGTCCCCCGCCATCTCCCAGAACATGACACCACCCAGGCCGCGATTGACTATGTAGTCGAGCTTGTGACCCATGGACTCTTCATCTTCGGTGGAGAGGAACACCTTCTTCTCTTCGTTCCACAGCCAGGGCGCATGGGCCTTGTCATCGTAGTAACGGACGTACTTGCCCTGTATCACGTGGGCAGGGTTGTTGGGATCCAGACCCCAGGCCTGGCCGTAGCTCGGCAGTGTGGTGATGCCGAGGCTGGCCGCGTGCTCCAGGTTCTTGGCGTGCCACATGGGCACGGCGCCGCCGCCTATCTCCTTGCCGTTCTTGTCAAGGTCATGCCAGATGTTGTCGATGCCGACCGCCCCGTTGCCGCAGGGGACTGTGCTGCCCCCCGTGCCCGGCTGACAGGCGCTCTGGCTCGGCAGCGCCGCCTTGCCCCCCAGGCCGTGGGTACCACCGGTCACCCCCTGCCAACCACGGGTGTAATAGGGCACCCCTATGTTGATCTTGCCCGCCGCCAGGGCGCCGCGGAAGTAGTGGGCCGCCCAGGCGGAGTTGAGATAACCGATGCCGCCAAACTGGGCCTGGGTGTAGACACCCCACTGGGCCAGCTCGGGATCCGCCTTGTTGTCGAACAGGGCTGCGTTGTGGCCGACGAAGTGGTTCCAGGCACCGTGGAAGTCGTAGGTCATCAGGTTGACGTAATCCAGATACTGGGTGACCTGGAAGTTCTCCATGCCGCGCAGCAGGTAGGCCGAGGCCGGCGAGGCAATGGTCAGCATGTACTTGCGACCGTCCTCGGTCCCGGCGCTGTCGAGCTTGTTGCGCAGGGTCTTCATCAGCACTTCATAGTTCGCAAAGAGCTTGCCGCGACACTGGTTGGAGAGCGGGAAGTCGTTCGGGTTGCCCGCATCCTTCATGGAGGTGGGGTACTCGTAGTCGATATCCACCCCATCGAAGCCGTACTGGCGGATGAAGCCCACCGCCGAGTCGGCGAAGGCGTTGATGCCGGCGGTGTTGACCGAGCAGTCGCCCTTGGTGGTGGCGGTGTAGAAGCCGCGGGTATCGGCCCAGCCACCCACGGAGATCAGGGTCTTCACGTCCGGATACTGCTTCTTGTATTTCGACAGCAGGTTGAAGTGGCCCTGATAGGCGAACTCGGGATCCATTTCGGCGCCCGGCACCCCGTCCCAGGTCAGTTTGGTGGCGGCGTCATCCACCTTGATGAGGTGGCTCTGCTCATCCACCGCCGCGAAGGCGTAGTTGATGTGGGTGATCTTGTCCCAGGGGATGTCGCCCACCAGGTAGGAGGGCAGCCCGTTCTTGCCGGTACGCCAGGAGGTGAAATAGCCGATGACGCGGCGGCCATGGTCATCCCCCATGCACTCGCTGCCATCGGCGCGATAGATCTGGCGCACGTCGCAGGAGAGGTTGCCACCGGTGGGGGGCAGCGCAGCCTCTTCCACCTGGACATCGACCTGGGCCGATTCGCCGACCAGGTTCTCCTTGTCGGTCGCCACCAGCTTGAGACCGGCCAGCCCCTTGCTCTGGGGTGTCCAGCTCAGCTGCCAGGGGGCGCTGCTGTCTTCGCCCACTTTCTTGCCATCGACGAACAGCTCGACCTTGGCGACGTCGTCATTGGCGTCGGTGACATTGCCGGTCACGGTGAGGGCGCGGCCCAGGGTCACCTTGGCCCCGGCGGCGGGGCTGGCGATGCTCGCCCTGGGGGCCTCTGGCGCCACCACGGCGGCGACCTTGAAGCTCGAATCCGCCTCGCTCAGCACCTTGCCGTCTTTATCCAGCGCCCGGGCCTTGAGGGCGTGATTGCCAACGCCGGCGGCAGGCCAGCTGGCACTCCAGGGGGAGGCCGTGGCCGTGGCGACCAGGGTGCCGTCGATCAGGTACTCCACCTTGGCCAGCGCCGTGACCGGGCCGCTCAGGGTCACCGCTAGGGCCAGGCTGGCCCCTTCGCTGACGCTGCTGCCCACGGCAGGGGAGCCGATGGCAACGACCAGAGCAGGCGGCGGCACCTCACCGCCATAGAGCTTCCAGGCATCGGCCCAGACGGTACCGACCCCGGGGGCATAGTGGTAGGGCGAGGCGCCGCACCAGCCGGAGTAAGGGAATTCCTTGCATTCATAGAGGGCACCGGCGTTGCTGACGATGTCGCCAGCCTTGTAGGCAGTGCCTGCCTGATAGGCGGGGTAAGCGGCCTGCGCCCAGGCAGGGACGGCCGCAAGGGCGACCAGCATGGCGAGCCTGCTGGGCCTCAAGATCTGTTGCATATTGTTATCTTCCTTGTTTTGTCTTGGCTTCAACACCGGGAAAAGCGCAATCGCAACAGGGAACAAGGGAGCGACAACAGGCCATGGACGGGCCACAAACCCTCAAGTCACCCCGGGTAACCCCGCAGTCTGGCCCGGGTGAGACAGATCGGAGGCTTTGCGTCCCGGCATCACTGCCGGTTTGCCCTTTGCCTGGGTTCCGTGAGGAACGGCTCGAGTATAGGAAGCAAGTGGCGGCCGCTCAATCTTTATTCTCTAAGGAAAATATGTGAATGCCGGTCAGCTCACACTTCCCCTCCATCGGCCAACTAACTATTAAGTCATTAATATCAATCTGTTAGCCACGTCAAAAAAACGGACTCAGCCTCTTTTGTCTCCCCATAATGTGCGTTGCCTCACTGGTCAGAGCTGCCAGAAATGTGACAATGCGCGCCCTTGGCCAAAGCGCCAAGGCTATGGAAACACTGGCAAAAATAAAAAAAGGAATACCCATGAAAGGAAGACCTACCCTGCTGTCCCTGGCCGTGGGGCTCGCCCTCGCGTCCCCGTCTCTCCATGCCGCCGGCTTCAGTTGCCCGGCCGACAGCGCCCTCACCCCCATCCCCGCCATCCAGGGCAGCGGCGACAAGAGCCCGCTCGTCCCGGACGATCAGTTCGAAAGCCCCCAGAGCGTCTCGGTCAAGGCGGTAGTCTCGGGTCTGGGGGAGAGCCTCAACAAGGGCTTCTATCTGCAGGATCTGCAGGGGGATGGCAATCCCCAGAGCTCGGATGGCATCTTCGTCTACCTCAACGACAAGCAATTCGCGACCAAGTACCCGGACATCCAGCCGGGTGCCCTGATCTGCCTGGAGGCCAAGGTCGAGGAGTATCATGGTCACACCCAGCTCAAGCCCCTGTTTGACGGCAGCGCCCCGCGTCTGGCGGTGCTGGCCCAGGGCGATGCCCCGGCCGCCACGGCGCTGCGGGTGCTGGAGGGGGAAACCCTGGCCCGGGCACTGGAGCGTCACGAGGGGATGCGGGTGCGCCTCGATGGGGAGAGCGCCCTCAAGGTAAGCCGCAACTTCAGCTACGACTACGCCGCCAAGCGCAACAACCTGGTGCTCGCCCACGGTGCCCCGCTGATGAAGCCGACCCAGCTCCATGTGGCGGGCAGCCCAGAAGCCGTGGCGCTGGCCGAGGCCAACGCGGGCAACCGCGTCTTCCTCGAGTCGGACTTCAAGGCCGCCAACGGCAAGCTGCCCTGGTTGCCGGCCTGGGAGCCGGAGCAGGGTTACCTGCGCATCGGCGATGCCCCGGTCAACCTGGAAGCCATGGTGGGTTACAGCTATGACGAGTACCGGCTGATAGTGCCCAAGGATCAGCGCATCACGGCGGGGGATCTGCTGCGCACCGATGAGAACGACCGCCAGGGCTCACCGGCCCGCGCCAATGGCACCGACCTGCGCATCGGCAGCTTCAACGTACTCAACTACTTCACCAGCCACTCCAGCGTGGGGGGCGCCCTCAACGTGCTCTGTGCGGATCAGGCGGATGCGGACAGCGCCAAGGGCTGCAACCGCGGCGCCAAGAGCCTGGAGGAGTTCCAGCTGCAGCGCACCAAGATCGTCAACGCCATCAACGAGATGGACGCCGACCTGCTCGGCCTGATGGAGATGGAGAACAACGGCTTCGACGAGCACGCCGCCATCAGCGATCTGGTGCAGAGCCTCAACGCCCGGCAGAAAGAGGCGAGCAAGCAGTACGCCTTCGTCAGCCTGCCCAAGGCCCTGCTCACCCAGGAGCGCTTCTTTGGCGGCGACGCCATCATGGTGGCCATGATCTATCGCCCCGCCCTGCTCACCCCGAGCGGGGATGCCGAGGTCATTCGTCTGCCCCAGCAGCGCTACATCACGGGCGGCGTCGCCAGAAGCGCAGGTCAGCGGGACTCCCTGGTGCAGCGCTTCGGGGTGGCGGGCAGCGACGAGCCCCTGACGCTGGTGGTCAACCACCTGAAATCCAAGGGATCCGGCTGCTATGAGAACGGCGATGGCAAGACCGAGCCTGCGGATCTGCAGGGCAAGTGCACCGAGTTCAGGGTCAGTGCCGCCAAGGTGCTGGGGGACGCGGTGAGCAAGATGCCGGGTCAGGTGCTGCTGGTGGGGGACTTCAACTCTTACGCCAAGGAGGACCCGATCAGGGTGCTCACCGACTACGATCCGGCCAAGGCGGATCGCCAGATCCGCTCCGCCTCCCACACCTTGATCGGCGAGCAGCCCTATGAGCAGATGGGCCGCGCGGTGGGCAAGGGTTACGGACTGGTGGATCTGAACGTCAAGTTCAACCAGGAGAAGGCCATCTCCTACAGCTACGAGGCCGAGCTTGGCACCCTGGATTACGCCCTCGCCAACCCGGCGCTGGCGAGCAAGGTGGTGGCGGTAGCCGACTGGCACATCAACTCTTTCGAGAGCGACCTGTTCGAATATGGCAGCGCCTTCACCGGCGAGCTGATCAAGTCGGACAACCCCTTCAGCGCCTCGGACCACGACCCCATCATCGTCGACCTCAAGCTCAACGAGCAGAGCAAGGGCGGTGGCGGGGCCATGGGGGCCCTGCTGCTGGCACTGCTGCCCCTGGCCTGGCGCCGTCGGCACACCTCATGATCCGCGCTGAATAACGCAAAAAGCCCGCGACAGTCGCGGGCTTTCTCATTTAGATCATTTGATTTGTAAATGAAGAGGCACTAGTCATGAAAAAAACAAATGCCTGAACAAACAAAAAGGCCACCGCGATGCGGTGGCCTTTTACTGTTTGGTGGAGCTACGCGGGATCGAACCGCGGACCTCTTGCATGCCATGCAAGCGCTCTCCCAGCTGAGCTATAACCCCAAATTTTACTCTTTGAACAACCGGTTCTGGCGGCCGGCTGCCTTACTGCTAAATAGTGGTGGAGCTACGCGGGATCGAACCGCGGACCTCTTGCATGCCATGCAAGCGCTCTCCCAGCTGAGCTATAACCCCGAAATCTTTACTCTTTAGACAATCGGCTCTGGTGTCCGTTTGCCTTACTGCTAAATAGTGGTGGAGCTACGCGGGATCGAACCGCGGACCTCTTGCATGCCATGCAAGCGCTCTCCCAGCTGAGCTATAACCCCACAAAGGTCGGCCTGGGTGATACACACCGCACTGCCCTGGGTATTCATCTTCACAATCAGGAACCTGGTGGAGCTACGCGGGATCGAACCGCGGACCTCTTGCATGCCATGCAAGCGCTCTCCCAGCTGAGCTATAACCCCTTGGATTCCAGATTGTTCGAGGAGAATTTGGTGGAGCTACGCGGGATCGAACCGCGGACCTCTTGCATGCCATGCAAGCGCTCTCCCAGCTGAGCTATAACCCCAACTCACCTCGGCGCTACCAAAGTTATCTCTGGCAACGGAGGCGCATGATAGGCATCACCCGCTTTGCTGTCAACCCAAAATTTTCGCCTGTTGGAGCGTTTAGTCAAAATTCAGGCAGTTAGCTGTTTTTACCGCCAACCTCGTCGCTATGTCGCTGTTTTACGTCGCAAATCCGCTTGAGGCCAAAATGCAAAGGGCCCCCGTCAGGGAGCCCTTTTTCAAGCAATGGCAGGGGCTTATTCGGCCGCCATGCGCGCTTCGATATAGGCCAGGGCGCGATCGATGCGGGCCAGCACCCGCTCCTTGCCCACCAGCGCCATCACGGCGTCGGCGATGCCAGGGGAGATTGGCCCAGACCGGTATTACTCGGCTGCCATGCGCGCTTCGATATAGGCCAGGGCGCGGTCGATGCGGGCCAGCACACGCTCCTTGCCCACCAGCGCCATCACGGCATCGATGGCCGGGGATTGGCCCAGACCGGTGACGGCCACGCGCAGCGGCATGCCGACCTTGCCCATGCCCTGACCCAGCTCGGCGGCAGTGGCTTCGATCAGCTCGTGCAGCGCTTCGGTGGTCCAGCTATCCAGGGCAGCCAGCTTGGCCTTGGCCAGAGCCAGCGGCTCGGCAGCCACGCCGCGCAAGTGCTTCTTGGCGGCCGCTTCGTCGATGGCTTCGTACTCTTCGAACAGATAGCGGCTCTGGGCGGCCATCTCGACCAGGGTGTTGCAGCGCTCGGCCAGCAGGGTGACCACCGCAGGCAACGCCGGGCCCTTGCTGGTGTCGATGTTCTGGGCGGCCATGTGCCATTCCAGGTGCTTGGCGACATAAGCCGGATCCAGGCTGCGCATGTAGTGGTTGTTCAGCCACAGCAGCTTGTCGGTATTGAAGGCGGAGGCGGACTTGGAGATGGCATCCAGGCTGAACAGCTTGATCATCTCGTCCAGGGTGAAGATCTCCTGATCGCCGTGGGACCAGCCCAGACGCACCAGATAGTTCAGCAGCGCTTCCGGCAGGTAGCCGTCGTCGCGGTACTGCATCACAGAAACGGCACCGTGGCGCTTGGACAGCTTGGCGCCGTCGTCACCCAGGATCATGGAGACGTGGGCAAACTCCGGCACAGGCGCGTTCAGCGCCTTGTAGATGTTGATCTGGCGCGGGGTGTTGTTGATGTGGTCTTCACCACGCACCACGTGGGTGATCTCCATGTCCCAGTCATCGACCACCACGCAGAAGTTGTAGGTCGGCGCGCCGTCGGTGCGGCGGATGATCAGATCGTCGAGCTCGGTGTTGGCAAACTCGATGCGGCCACGGACGTGGTCGTCGAACACAACCGAGCCTTCGGTGGGGTTGCGGAAGCGGATCACGTGGGGCGCATCGGCCGGGTGATCGTGGGCGGCATCCCGGCACTTGCCGTCATAGCGGGGCTTCTCGCCGCTCGCCATCTGGCCTTCGCGCAGCGCCTCCAGACGCTCCTTGGAGCAGTAGCACTTGTAGGCACGGCCATCTGCCAGCATCTCGTCGATGATGCCGTTGTAGCGATCGAAGCGTTTGGTCTGGTAGTAGGGGCCCTCATCCCAGTTCAGCTCCAGCCATTCCATGCCCTCAATGATGGCGTCGATCGCCTCCTGAGTGGAACGTTCCAGGTCGGTATCCTCGATACGCAGCACGAACTCACCGCCCTGGTTCTTTGCAAACAACCAGGAATAGAGTGCGGTACGGGCACCGCCGACATGCAAAAAGCCGGTCGGGCTGGGAGCAAAACGGGTTTTGACTTTCATCTTTAAGCCTTGTGTAGAGGGCCTTGGGCCAATTCGTTAAAAAAACCGTCGCATTTTAGCACTCAGAATCACGGATGGGAAAACCATGCAATAGCCGGGGCCTAAACAGGTCTTGATTTGGTCGTGGCGCCGTTCTTTGAGGGGGATCGCAGAACCTCCCCTCATTTTCAGCTTTGCTGATCAACATTGCTGGAGGAATCTCCCGCCATGCCGATAATTCATACAACTTTCTACTCACAAGGAACACGAGATGCAGTTTCGCTCTATCCAGAATCGCATCCTGGTACTGGCGGGGGTCGCCATGACCACGGCCCTGGTCATCCTGATCCTGCTCAACCAATACTCGAGCAAGCAGACCCAGCAACTGACCATCAGTTCCAGTCGCGCGGCCCTGCAGCAGGAGGCGTGGCAGAAGGTAAGTGCCAACGCCCGCGCCGAGGCCGCCACCATCACCCAGTTGCTGCAAAAAGGGCTCTCCTATACCCAGCAGATGGCCAGCGTCTTCGCCCTGCAGCAGGAGGGCAAGCTGCCGCTGGATCGCCAGCAGGCCACCGACCTGCTCAAGGCGCAGCTCGGCCTGGAGCCGCAACTCTATGGCGCCTTCGCCGGCTTCGAGCCCAACGGCTTCGACGGCCAGGACAGCACCTTCGCAGGCCAGAGCGCCCTTGGCAGCGATAACAAGGGGCGCTTCGTCCCCTACTTCTATCGCGACAAGGAGAAGATTGGCTCGGATCTGCTGCTCTCCATCGAGAAGAGCGACGCGGACGAATTCGGCAATCCGGCCAACGACTACTACGCCTGCCCGAAACGGGAGGGACGCTCCTGCCTCATCGATCCCTTCAAGGTGGACATCAACGGCCAGCAGGTGCTGGTGAGCACCATCACCACCCCCATACTGGTGGGTGGCCAGTTCAAGGGGGTCGCGGCCCTGGATCTGGCGGTGGACTCCATCAGCCGCCAGGCCCAGTCCCTCAACAGCAACATCTATGACGGCAAGGGAGAGACCCTGATCGTCAGCGCCGCCGGCGTCATCACCGGCACCAGTGGCGACGCCAGCCTGCTCGGCAGCCGCGCCGACAAGCTGCTGGGCGACGGCTGGCAGCAATACCTCAAACCCGAGCTGCAACGCCAGGAGCTCGACGAGGCGTTTCGCATCTCTGTGCCCATCATGGTGCCAGGCATGGCCCGCAACTGGGCCATCATTGTCACCCTGCCCTACCAGGTAGTGCTGGCGGGGGCCGACGAGCTGGAGAGCCAGCTCACCGAGATGAACCGGGCCGCCATGACCCAGCAGCTCATCGGTGCCCTCATCGTGCTGGCGCTGGCCCTGGCCACCATGCTGGCGATCGCCCGCAGCATCACGGGCCCCATCCGCCAGATGGTCAGCCTGGTGGATGACATCGCCGATGGCGAGGGGGATCTCACCAAGCGCCTGAACACCCGTGCCCAGGACGAGCTGGGGGCACTGGCCCGCGGCATCAACCGCTTCATCGACAAGTTGCAGGTGCTGCTCGGTGACGTACAGAAAACCGCCAGCGAGGTCCATCGCCACGCCGGGGATACCGACCGCATCGCCGGCCAGACCGACAGCAACCTGCAGCATCACCAGGCGGAGATGGAGCAGATGCTGACCGCGGTGCAGGAGATGTCCTACGTCAGCCAGGAGGTGGCCACCCACGCCAACAACACCGCCGACTCGGC
This sequence comes from Aeromonas rivipollensis, assembly GCF_037811135.1. Taxonomy (NCBI): domain Bacteria; kingdom Pseudomonadati; phylum Pseudomonadota; class Gammaproteobacteria; order Aeromonadales; family Aeromonadaceae; genus Aeromonas; species Aeromonas rivipollensis. Next base: position 3,569,678 of record NZ_CP149130.1, read on the forward strand.
CAAGCAGGCACAGGGCGCGGCGGATCAGGGCAAGGTACGCTTCCAGCAGGTGATCCAGTCCATGCACAAGGTGGCGGCCGAGGCGGGCAAGGGGGCCGAGGTGGTCGAGGGGCTGGCCCACGACAGCGAGCAGATAACCAGCATCCTCACCGTCATTCAGGGCATCGCCGATCAGACCAACCTGCTGGCGCTGAACGCCGCCATCGAGGCGGCCCGGGCCGGCGAGCAGGGGCGCGGCTTTGCGGTGGTGGCCGACGAGGTGCGCAAGCTGGCGGGCAACACCCAACAGGCGGTGCAAAACACCCAGGAGCTGATCGAGAAGATCCGCCACAGCTCGGCAAACGCGGTCAACGCCATCCAGCAGAGCCAGCAGTTGACCCATCAGGCGGTGGGCGAGGCCGATCTGGCGGAGGCGGCCCTCGACAGTATCTTCCAGGCCATCGCCACCATCAACGACATGACCTATCAGATAGCCTCCGCCGCCGAGGAGCAGAGCTCGGTTTCCGAGACGGTCTCAGGCAACCTGTCAAAAACCAACGCACTGGCCAACGACATAGCCCAGGATGCCACCAATACGGCGAAAGCCAGCCAGGCCTTGCGCCAGGCGGCCGAACGTTTGCAGCAGTTGCTGGGGCAATTTCGTCTCAGCTGATAATTTTCATGCTCAGGACTCTCCCCCTCGGGGGCGAGTCCGTTTACCATAGGCGCTATATTTGCCTGATGGCAGGCAATGTAGTGAGAGGTAAATGCCGTGCCCACCCCGGACCGTCGCCCACGTGGCCATAACAGACGAGCCCAGCAGCGTCGCCAAGACGAATCACAAGGAACCCTGCTCCATCGTATCAATGCCGCTACCCTGCCCCTGCGTCAACGCCTTGGCCAGGGATTGAGCGGCCTTGGTCAGCGCAACAAGGAGCCGAAGACGGCTTCATTCAAGCTGGCGAGCCCGCTGCCGCGCAAGCACACCATAGGCCTGCTGGTGCTGGTGCCTCTCTGGCTGTTGCTGCTGGCCTGGGAACCCGCCCCCGCCGCCCCCAAGGCGGCGCCTTCCGGTTCGCTCGCCGTGCCGCTGGCCGTGCCGACCCAGGCGCTGACCGTGGGCAACGGGGCCGCAAGCAGTGCGCCGGCCGCGGCCAAACCGGTCGAGGAGAAAGTCGATGGCACCTGGCTGCAACACGAGGTGCAGGCTGGCGAGACCCTCTACTCCATCTGGCGCAAGTTTGAACTGCCCGGGGCCGAGCTGAGCCGCCTGATCGCCATAGAGGGGCCAGACAGGCCGCTGACCAGGCTGCAATCGGGCAAGTCGGTGTTCATCCTGGTGGACACAGGCCGCCGCATCCAGCGCGTCGAGATCCGCTCCTTCGGTCAGGCAAACTACCGCTACGACCGACAGGGTGAAGGGTTCGCCCTCAAGGAGTGATGAAACGGGAGGCCATGGCCTCCCGTTTTTTTGAGCAAAAGCATGAAACAAGCCGCTGACTTCCCAATACTTTTAGCTCGCTCAAAAAATGAAAAGTGCCAAATTGACAAGGGATCGGGCTCCAGTACAATCGATTGTGCTTTAGACAGGGATTGTACTGCATGCCACTGGAACAAATTGACGTAGTCAGTCATGGGTAGGCCCCTGCATTCTAGGCAAATGCTGCCCAACAAGGCGTTAGTTTCATTTTGTTATAGATAGGACTTACCACATGTCTGACATTCGCACCGGCCAAGTAAAATGGTTCAACGAAACCAAGGGTTTTGGCTTCATCGAGCAATCCCAGGGACCGGACGTTTTCGTTCACTTCTCCTCCATCCAGAGCACTGGTTTCAAGACCCTGGCTGAAGGTCAAAAAGTCCAGTTCACCGTGACCCAGGGCAAGAAAGGCCCGCAGGCTGAGAACGTGACTCTGCTCTAAGCCGCACCCGTGAACTCGCAGGAGGAGCCAAGGCCCCTCCTATTTTTTTGCCTGCCATTCCCCGCCCCGTAACAGGCGAGCTCTTCGCCGCCCTGACCTGCCTCTCCCAAGCCGCCTACGCTCAGCTGCCGCCGCCATAGTCCATGGACCGAGGGCAATGACGGGAAACCGGCACAGGTGCTGACAAGCGGATATGGCAAAGCATCGCGGCGCGATACGGAATCTATTCGAATGGGGATAAGAAAAAGAATGAACGACTAGGACTACGAAGAGAGATTGGAGCGGGAAACGAGACTCGAACTCGCGACCCCAGCCTTGGCAAGCGTGGATCATGCTCTACCAACTGGATGTGGCAGTGATTGTGCTGAGAAACTGGATTCGTGAACTTGGAGGAGAGAGATTGAATTCGAAGGACTCGAAGAGAGATTGGAGCGGGAAACGAGACTCGAACTCGCGACCCCGACCTTGGCAAGGTCGTGCTCTACCAACTGAGCTATTCCCGCAACAGGATGTCTTCTGCAAGTGATTGGAGCGGGAAACGAGACTCGAACTCGCGACCCCGACCTTGGCAAGGTCGTGCTCTACCAACTGAGCTATTCCCGCATCGGAATAATCATCTGCAGTAGCTTACTGATACGTATTGGAGCGGGAAACGAGACTCGAACTCGCGACCCCGACCTTGGCAAGGTCGTGCTCTACCAACTGAGCTATTCCCGCTACATGTGTCTTGAGGCTGTGCTGATGATTGGAGCGGGAAACGAGACTCGAACTCGCGACCCCGACCTTGGCAAGGTCGTGCTCTACCAACTGAGCTATTCCCGCATCGGAATATCATCTGCAGTAGCTTACTAATACGTATTGGAGCGGGAAACGAGACTCGAACTCGCGACCCCGACCTTGGCAAGGTCGTGCTCTACCAACTGAGCTATTCCCGCTACATGTGTCTTGAGGCTGTGCTGATGATTGGAGCGGGAAACGAGACTCGAACTCGCGACCCCGACCTTGGCAAGGTCGTGCTCTACCAACTGAGCTATTCCCGCATCGGAATATCATCTGCAAACTTTTGGAGCGGGAAACGAGACTCGAACTCGCGACCCCGACCTTGGCAAGGTCGTGCTCTACCAACTGAGCTATTCCCGCAACTGCCTTAAAACGGCCGTACAGCATTTGGTTGCTTGCGCTACTGTACGGGAGCCGAATTATAAGAGCAGTCATTCCAATTGCAAGGGCTTTTTTGTCACTGTGCAGCCGTTCGCTCAAAAGCTGGCCGAACTGCCGATTTTAGCAACCGAGCGACGGCAACCCCTTGCCGGGGACTCAGATTTTGAAGACGTGGCTGCGGTAGAACTGCAGTTCGGCGATGGACTCGCGGATGTCGTCCAGCGCCTGGTGGGAACCGCTCTTGGTGAACTTTTCCAGCAGCTCCGGCTGCCAGCGGCGCACCAGCTCCTTGATGGTGCTGACGTCGACGTTGCGGTAGTGGAAGAAGGCCTCCAGCTCGCTCATGTGCTTGACCATGAAGCGGCGATCCTGGCCTATGCTGTTGCCGCACAGGGGGCTGGTGCGCTCGGGCACCCACTGGCGGATGAAGTCGAGGGTCTCGGCCACGGCGCGGGCTTCGTCGTGCTCGCTCGCCTTGACCCGGGCCACCAGCCCGCTCTTGGTGTGGGTGTTGACGTTCCAGTCGTCCATCTTGGCCAGCTCTTCATCGCTCTGGTGAATGGCGATGACGGGCCCCTGTGCCAGCACGTTCAGATCCTTGTCGGTGATGATGGTGGCAATCTCCAGAACCACGTTCTCTTCGGGGTCCAGCCCCGTCATCTCCATGTCGATCCATACCAGGTTCTGCGCGCTGACTGTCATGATTGCTCTCTCTATTGGGAGGAATGGCGGAATTTTGCCAATTTGCATGTATCATACTGGCTTTGGATCTGTTCATAAACTGGCGAATCGAGTGGCAAAGAAAGCAAAACTCAATCTGGGTCAACAGAGGCGCGTTCAGGCCAACCGCGAGCGGCGGCTGCAAAAAGATCACACCACAGTGGTGGATGACACCCTGTTCGGCCCGGCCATCGAAGGGGTGGTGATCAGCCGCTTCGGCCAGCACGCGGACGTGGAAGCCGTCGACGGCACCATACACCGCAGCAACCTGCGTCGCAGCAGCATCAACAGCCTGGTGTGCGGTGACAAGGTGGTCTGGCGTCCCGGCCTCAATGCCGCGACCGCCGGGGTCATCGAGGCGGTGCATCCCCGTCACTCCGTATTGACCCGGCCGGACTTCTACGACGGGGTCAAACCCATCGCCGCCAACATAGACCAGATAGTCATCGTCTCGGCGGTGATGCCCGAGTTCTCCACCAACATCGTCGACCGCTATCTGGTGGCCGCCGAGGATGTGGAAATAGCCCCCCTCATAGTGCTGAACAAGGTCGACATGCTGGACGAGGCGGCCCGCACCCGGGTCGAGGGCCAGCTCGCCGCCTACCGCAAGCTCGGCTACCCGGTGATCCTGGTGAGCTGCGAGAGCGGCGAGGGGCTGGATGCGCTCAAGGCCGCACTGACCGACAAGATCAGCATCTTCGTCGGCCAGTCCGGGGTGGGCAAGTCGTCCCTGACCAACGCCCTGATGCCAGGGCTCGGCGTACTCACCGGCGAGATCTCCGAAAACTCGGGGCTGGGTACCCACACCACCACCACGGCGCGGCTCTATCACTTCCCGAGCGGCGGCGATCTCATCGACTCCCCCGGTATCCGCGAGTTCGCTCTCTGGCACCTGGAGGCCGATCGCATCACCTGGTGTTTCGTGGAGTTTCGCGACTACCTCGGCAGTTGCAAGTTCCGTGACTGCACCCACAAGGACGATCCCGGCTGCGCCCTGCGGGCGGCGGTCAGCAGTGGCGCCATCAGTCCTGACCGCTTCCACAACTATCACCGCATCCTGGAAACCATGCAGGAAGCCCGCCACGGTCGGCAACAAGCCCGGCTGTGACCCAATCAACCTCCCTCTTTTTAGAAAGAGCAGATGAAGATCATGAGCATCACTGACAACCTGAAAATTGCCGGTCAATACTGCCTGCCCAAACACGCCCTCTCCCGCCTGGTTGGCAAGCTTGCCGCCGCCGAGGCTGGCAACCTCACCACCCGGGTGATCGAGGCCTTTATCAAGCAGTACGGCGTCGACATGAGCGAGGCTCTGCACGAAGATCCGGCCCACTACGCGAGCTTCAACGCCTTCTTCACCCGCGAGCTCAAGCCGGGGATCCGTCCGCTGGTCGAAGATGCCATGACCCTGGCCCTGCCGGTGGACGGCACCGTCAGCCAGCTCGGCCCCATCCATCAGGGCCGGATCATCCAGGCCAAGGGCCACGACTACAGCGCCCGCGAGCTGCTGGGCGGCTTCGAGGATCTGGTGGCGCCGTTCAAGGATGGCGACTTTGCCACCATCTATCTGGCGCCCAAGGATTACCATCGCATCCACATGCCGCTGGACGGCGTGCTGGAGAGCATGGTGTTCGTGCCGGGGGATCTCTTCTCCGTCAACCCGCTCACTGCCGAAAACGTGCCCAACCTCTTTGCCCGCAACGAGCGGGTGGTCGCCACCTTCCGCACCCCCCACGGCCCCATGGCGCTGGTGCTGGTTGGTGCCACTATCGTCGCCAGCATCGAGACCATCTGGGCGGGCAACATAGCGCCGACCAAGCAGAAGGAAGTGGTGCGCTGGGATTACACCGGCGACGAAGCCATCACCTTGCAAAAAGGCGCCGAGATGGGGCTGTTCAAGCTCGGCAGCACAGTCGTCTGCCTGTTTGGCCCCGGCATGCTGGCCGGTTTCGAACCCCATCTGGCCAACGGTGTCACCACCCGCATGGGCCAGCCCTTTGCCAAGCTGGCGGACCAGGCATGAGTGACCAGTCCAAGCCTGCGCAGCCGGGCGCCTCGCAGAAAAACAATCCGCTGCACGGACTGACCCTGGAGGCGATCGTCACCGCCCTGGTCGAGCAATACGGCTGGGAAGCCCTGGGGCAGCAGATCAACATCCGCTGCTTCACCGAGGATCCCAGCGTCAAATCGAGCCTGAAGTTCCTGCGCAAGACCCCCTGGGCGCGAGAGAAGGTAGAGAGTCTCTATCTCTACGTTCAGCGCAAACAGGCCAAACAGAAGGAAGACCCCAGTGGCGTTTAAGATTACCTACACCTACAAGAAGCAGGCCAAAGAGATAGGCTACGCCAACGACAAGTTCAACAGCATCTACGACGCCATCGCCGCGGCCGAGGGGCTGGATCTCTCCAGCTTCCACGCCATGGAGGCCCAGCTGGCCCAGGTGTGCCGCCGCGACAAGAAGAGCGTGAAGGACTACAGAGAGAACTACTTCAAGGAGCTGGGCTTCTCCAACGTCGTGATCGAACGGGATACTCTCGAAGACAAGCAGGAGTAAGCATGCGAACCCTGACTCTGATGGCCGCCTCCCTGCTGCTGGCGGCCTGCAGCACCCAGCCTTCCCAGCTGGTCGGCAACGATCAGGATGCCCACGGCTGCCGTGCCAGCGCCGGTTACCAGTGGTCCCCCCTGCTCGGCCAGTGCGTGCGCCTGTTCGAGCAGGCGGTGCGCCTGCAATCCCTCGAGGCCACCGAGACCGGCAGCGCCTTCGTGCTGTTCAACGCCGATCAGAGCAAGGCCGAGCTGACCCTGCCAAGCGGCGAGCGGCTCCCTCTTGAGCGCCAGGGCGAGGAAGGGAACTGGTCCTGGCAGGGAGGAGCCTACCAGCTCTTCCCCTGGAAGGGTTATGTGCTCAAGTCCGGCGAGCGGGCGCTGTTTCACGGTGACAGCGCGCTCTAAACGGCAACCGCTGCCAGTACGACAAAACCCCCGGCCCAGCCGGGGGTTTTGTTTTTGGCCCAGAGCCGGTTTGGGTTCAAGGCGCTCGCGACCCAAAACAAAAACCCCGTTGCAGGCAACGGGGTTTTCATGCGGTCCGGCAGGGCAGGCTCAGTTGCCCAGGGTGGCGAACAGACTCTGCTCCAGGCTGCCGCGGGAGACGCAGACAGGCGTGATGGAGGGAGCCAGCACGCGCTCGCCGGAGGACTCGACGAAGTAGAGCTGGGTGTTGCCCTTGACGTTGACGGTCGCCACGCTGTTGTTGCCGCTCTGGGTGATGATCAGGTTGATCTGCAGATTGGGGTTGCCCAGCGCGACCTTGGAACCCATGGTGCCGCAATCCAGCCACTCCAGCCCCTCGGCGGAGTTTTCGACGTTGGCGGTCATCAGACCCGAGCCACGCTGGCTGTTTTCGATGTTCAGACCGTGATCGCCAAACCACTTCTCGGCGCGAGCCCACACCAGATCCACCGGAATTGCCATCTCCTGAGTGTTGTTGGTCGCCTTGGCAACCGGCGGGGTATAGTGGTACTGCTCGCCACCATTGTTGTCACTGGCACAACCCACCATCAACAGGGCCAGGGCGCCCCCCATTATCTTCTTCATGCTGCTTCTCTCGTCCATAAGGCCATAGGCCAACCGGCGGCTATTATGGCGATCACGACACAGACTGTCAGCAGGGATCCACATAAATGGCGGATTCTTAACCCAAGCTTTACAAAACTGACCTGTTATCATAGATTTGCTCGAAGTCTCCTCCGTGAGTGCTCACGTGAATTCTTCGCTCTCCCTGGCGCTGCTGCAGCAGATCATCGACCAGTTACCCATGAATATCTTCTGCCGGGATACGGCCGGACGGTACTTGTTTGCCAACAAGGCTTTTGCCCGGGAGGCAGGGCTGCCACAGCCGAGCGACCTCATCGGCAAGACGGATGCCGAAATGCCCTGGGGCGATCAGTTCCGTGAAGAGGACGGGCGCCTGCTGGCCGAAGGCAAACCCCTGCTGCACCAGCAATTGCACTGCCACGGCGGCGGCGGCGCCAACTGGATGGAGATCCACAAGGTGCCGCTCTATGACGAGCAGGGCGACCCTCTCGCCCTCTTCGCCATGGTCAGCGCCATCGACCAGCGCAAGGAGCTGGAGCAGACCTTCCGCCAGCAGCAGCTGCTGCAACGCCGCTTGCTGGATGCCATCCCGGATCTCATTCGCCTCGAAGATCACCAGGGCGTACTCATCGACTGCAATCAGGCCTTTCTCGACTTCATGGGTCTGACAGCAAGCGACGCTTTGGGTCGGCGAGTGCCCCCCCGTCTGCCCGTCGAACAGACCCTGGGACAGGGGGAATATTGCGTGGTGGATGCCCAGGGCAAGGGCCGCCACCTGGAGGTCACCCGGGTCGAGGTACCGGACGACGAGGGCAACGCCCTCGGCATTCTCACCCTGAGCCGTGACATCACCGGGCTGCGCACCACCCAGGCCCAGCTGCAACAGGAGCAGCACTACGACAGCCTCACCGGCCTGCTCAAGCTCTCCCACTTCCTGCAGACCAGCCGCCACCTCGGTGCCCGCAAGGCCAGCCTGCTGCTGGTGGATCTGCAACATTTTCGCGAGATCAACGATCGCTTCGGCATCCGGGTCGCCGACCGCCTGCTCAGCCAGGTGGCACGCCGCCTGCAACGGCTGGCGCCACCCCAGTCCCTGCTCTGCCGGGTCGCCGCCGATGACTTCGCCCTGCTGCTGCCCGAGCTTCCCCTCTCCCTGGATGAGTGGAGCCGCAACCTGCAACAGGAGCTGATGGCCCCCTACCAGGTCGAGGAGCACAGGATCCAGATCCCGGTCTTCCTCGGCATCGCCCACGGCAAGGCCAAGGAGGCCGAGCGCCTGCTGAGCCACGCGGAGGCCGCCCTGGCCCAGGGCAAGCGCCAGCAGCAGCACTGCACCCTGTTTGACCCCGAGCTGGACGCCAAGCTCAAACGCCGTCAGCTCATCGCAGCCCAGTTGCCGCTGGCCATCAGGTCGGCCGAGCTGACCGCCGTCTACCAGCCCATCATCTGCACCCACAGCAACCGGCTGCACGGGGCTGAGCTGCTCTGCCGCTGGCCTCACCCGGAATTCGGCATGATCTCCCCCGACGAGTTCATCCCCCTGGCGGAAGAGCTGGGCCTCATCGGCCAGCTCGGCCAGCTGATGCTGGAGCTGGGTTGTGCCCAGCTGGCCCGCTGGCAGGTAGCGGCCCCGGATCTGGTGCTCTCCATCAACCTGTCACCGCTGCAGTTCCGCGATCCCGAACTCTGCCCGCAGATCTTCGACTGCATCGAGCGCCACGGGCTGGCCCCCTGGCAGCTGGAGCTGGAGATTACCGAAGGGGTGCTGATGGAGAATGCCGACGAGATAGAGAGCAACCTGGCCTGCCTCATCGAGGCAGGCTTCCAGCTCGCCATCGACGACTTCGGCACAGGTTACTGCTCCCTGGCCTACCTGCCCAGGCTGCAGGTGGCCACCCTCAAGCTCGACAGAAGCTTCACCCAGGGGCTGGCCAGCAACCAGGCTACCACCGCCATAGTGCGCTCCGTCATCGGGCTCGGCCATGAACTCGGCATCAGGATCACCGCCGAAGGGGTGGAAACCGTGGAGCAGCAGGCCTGGCTGGCACAGGCGGGCTGCGATCGCCTGCAGGGTTACCTGTTCAGCCGCCCCCTGCCCCCCGCCGAGTTTGCCCGCATCTACCAGTTGCCCGACTGACTCGCGCACAGCAAAAAGGCCACTTGATGTGGCCTTTTTTATTGTCTGTCGAGGGCATCGGCAGCATCTTCTCGATACGCTGACGAGTACACCTTACTCCTGGAAGTAGGTGCCCCAGCCGTCGTAGTCCACGCCGTACTTTTCCGGGGGAAAAAGTCAGCATATTCTCGTCGGCAGCTAGGAAGATACTCTTACTCCTGGAAGTAGGTACCCCAGCCATCGTAGTCCACGCCGTATTTTTCGAGGATCGGCAGCATTTTCTCGATGTCGGCGACGATGGTCTCGATATCCAGCTTGCACTCCACAGTGGCATCGAAGCAGAAGATGGTGGCGCCGTCGTCCAGCTCCATCTCCTCGGCATCTGTCACTTCAAAACCGGCCTTGAACAGGTCGACCGCCGCCTTCTCCAGCAGATCGAAGTCCTGGCAGGCAAAGTGGTGCTCAATCTCGTAGTCCAGGCTCGGGTTGCTGCCATCGGCCAGCAGCTCGTTGACGATGGCGGTGGTCTCGTCGCGCCACTCTTGCATGTTGATACTCATATAAACCCCAGGCGGTATTGGATGGATGTCAGCCCCTGCTGGCAGGCACGCTGCGGCCGCGTCGGCCCGGGTCGCCGCCAGGGGGATGGTTGCGGCAAAGCATACCCGCAGAGCGCAACGGGCTCAATGCGGCGGACCAAGATTACTGCCTTGCCCACCCCGCCCAAATGGCGGTGCCCGTAAAAAGGTTCAAAAAGTGCAATCACCCGCCTTTGACAGACGCGACCACAGATAGTCCCCCTCCGGCTCAAGGCAAGCAAAACAGATTGCAGACTCTTTGGGACTCCGTGCTTTTCACCATGGAGGCACTGATGACAAAGGGTCAGCCCGGGAGCATGAGAGAACTCGTTTGAATGACACACCGTCAGAAGCAAGGTGCCCGCTCATCGGCTCGCCCCTTGTGATTGGACATCACTCATGGCCGTCACTGAGCCATGGCACTCGTTCAAGAGGGCTCGGCCCCCTTTTGCTCGGGTTACCCATGAATAGGGCACGACAGTGCGGTAAATATGAGGAAAACAGGGCCGATTGTTCGGTTATCGAGCGAACGGCACCGCAATCTGCCCCCAGCGGTTGACACCTCGGCGCAGAAAGGGTTTAATGCGCGCCGTTGCCCAGATAGCTCAGTCGGTAGAGCAGGGGATTGAAAATCCCCGTGTCGGCGGTTCGATTCCGTCTCTGGGCACCAATAATTCCTCCTTAGTTCAGTCGGTAGAACGGCGGACTGTTAATCCGTATGTCGCTGGTTCAAGTCCAGCAGGAGGAGCCAAATTCGAAAGGCCCGCTCATCTGAGCGGGCCTTTCTGCATCTCCCCTTTCCGAAACCTCATTCCCTAATAGCGATTCTCGTCGCCGTGCCAGACATGTCCGGCAGAACATGCCCGGGCGACCTCGTGGCAAGGGTCATCGGCATGACTGCGGAAGAAATGCTGATCTTGTTGCAGCAGAAGCGAACTCATCGAATGGCTGATACCGGCCAGAGCCTCGCCAGCGGTCAATCCTGCAACCCGGTGATCTGTGGCCAAATGAGCCAGTACTCTTTCACGACTATTCATGATCGCCTCCCTCTGTGGATCCCGTCGTAAATTGACCATAGCAGCAGGTATCAGACTACCGCAAACCCGCACCAGCCAAGGGCTCCAGGCTAGTCCAGCCCTACCGGGAAAGGGGCGCTAATGAAAAGGCCCACCCTGTCGGATGGGCCTTTCATGGCTACTAGCCGCCGTTGCAGGCCGCCAGCAACAGGGTCGCCCCGCAGGTTGCGCTGAATACCAGCAACCCCGCCTGCAGTACGCCCTCAGGATCCGTCTCTTTTCTTCTCTTTCTGAACCTTATCCATCGCGGCTTCATCGAGCCCACCTCATCCTGTTGTGTCCAGCTCCCCTGCCCTCCTCGGCAGGCCGTTCATCTTGATCCCGGTTCAGCTCAAGGTCAATCGGTCCGCAACAATAAAGCGGCCGGGCGCTCGGGAGAGTGCACCGTCATAGGTCCGCTCATTATCGGGAAAACCGGCGTGACCCGTCTGCGAGCCGGGGCTATGATGAGGCCGACGATTTCCGATCCCAGGGAGACCCCAGATGAGCAGCCCCTTGCACTATGTGCTGGATGGCATCCATTGCGAGCCACACTTCTTCACCGTGCCCCTCGACCACCAGCGACCGGATGACGAGGAGAGCATCACCCTGTTTGGCCGCACTCTCTGTCGCCAGGACAGGCTGGACGATGAGCTGCCCTGGCTGCTCTATCTGCAGGGGGGGCCGGGCTTTGGCGCGCCGCGCCCGACCGCGAGCGGCGGCTGGATCAAGCGGGCCCTGCAGGAGTTTCGGGTACTGCTGCTCGATCAGCGCGGCACAGGCCACTCCACCCCCATCAGCGCCGAGGCGCTGGCAGGGCTCACCCCGGGGGAGCAGGCAGACTACCTCAGCCATTTTCGCGCCGACAGCATAGTGCGGGACGCCGAATACATTCGCGAGACCCTGAGCCCGGATCGACCCTGGAGTCTGCTTGGCCAGAGCTTCGGCGGCTTTTGCAGCCTCACCTATCTCTCCCTGTTCCCGGACAGCCTGCACGAGGTCTACCTCACCGGCGGCGTGGCCCCCATCGGCCGCACGGCGGACGAGGTCTACCGCGCCACCTATCAACGGGTGGCGGACAAGAACCGCGCCTTCTTCGCCCGCTTCCCCCATGCCCAGGCCATCGCCAACCGGCTGGCGACCCACCTGCACCGCCACGATGTGCGCCTGCCCAACGGCCAGCGCCTGACGGTGGAGCAGTTGCAGCAGCAAGGGCTGGATCTCGGCGCCAGCGGCGCCTTCGAGGAGCTCTACTACCTGCTGGAGGATGCCTTCATCGGCGAGAAGCTCAACCCCGCCTTCCTCTACAAGGTGCAGGCCATGCAGCCGTTCAACACCAATCCGGTGTTCGCCATTTTGCACGAGTCCATCTATTGCGAAGGAGCTGCAAGCAACTGGGCAGCCGAGCGGGTCAGAGCCGAGTTCCCGGCCCTGGCCTGGGCACCTGGCAAGGATTTCGCCTTCACCGGCGAGATGATCTTCCCCTGGATGTTCGAGCAGTTCCGCGAGTTGATGCCGCTCAAGGAGGCCGCCCACCTGCTGGCCAAAAAGGCCGATTGGGGGCCCCTCTACGACCCGGCGCAGCTGGCCCAGAACCCCGTGCCGGTAGCCTGTGCCGTCTATGCCGAGGACATGTACGTGGAGTTCGACTACAGCCGCGACACCTTGCGGGGCCTTGGCAACAGCCGCGCCTGGATCACCAACGAGTACGAGCACAACGGCCTGAGAGTCGATGGCGAGCAGATCCTGGACAGACTCATCCGCTTGAACCGGGATCGCTGATCCCGCTCGGGCGACGAGCCCGGCCATAAAAAGAATATCGAGGGCGGCCCATGAGCCGCCCCGCCCTGTCGGAAGCAACACAAAACAACAAGGACACCCTTTGGATCATCCGGAAATCTCGGCCGGCTGGCTGAGCCGCCTCTTCTATCACTGGACGGGCCCGCTGCAACGCAAGGGGCTGACCGAGCCCCAGGTCGGCCTCGACGATCTCTACCCCCTGCTGCCGGAAGACAGGCGCGACGCGCGGGCCGATGCCTTCCTGGCGCTCACCGCCGCTGCGCCGGTGCGCCCCTGGCCCATCATGGCCTTTATCTGGCGTCACTACCGCCGCCGCATCGGCCTGCTCACCCTGTTGCAGCTGATCGGCATGCTGGCCACCCTGGCCAGCCCCTGGCTGCTCAACCACAGCATGACCCAGCTCGGCACCGGTGCCAGCACAGGCCACAAGCTGCTGCTGGCCTTCGCCCTCTTTGCCTCTGTGCTCGCCGCCGGCATGCTGGCGGAACACTCCCTGCAACTGGCACTCAAGATGCACGTGCCCATTCGCCGCCTGCTGGCCGAATCCCTGCTCGCCAAGGTGATGAAGCAGGGCGGCAAGAGCTTCGACGACAGGGCCGGCGGCCGGGTACAGAACCTCATCAACCGGGACGTGTGGGACATCACCTGGATCCTGGCCGATCCCGCCATGCCGCTTACCATGGCGCTGCAACTGGCGGGCACCATAGCCCTGCTGGTATGGCAGGTGGGCAGCGCCGGCCTGGTGGGCTTTGCGGTGCTCACCCTGCTGTTGCTGCTCTCCACCCGGGTGGTGCGCCGCATGAACCAGCAGGAGCAGCAGCTCAAGCGCCAGCAGGACGAGCGCAACGGCATACTGGCCGAATACATCAAGAAGCTGCGGCTGGTGCGACAGAACGGCCTTGGCGCCTTCTTCACCCGGGCGGCCAACGCCAAGCGCCAGCAGGAGCTGGGGGTGCTCGGCCGGGTGCTCAAGCTCGATGCCATCAACAGCTTCCTGATGATGAGCACCCCGCTGCTGGTGACCCTGGCCACCTTCACTACCTATCTGGCCTCGGGCCAGAGCCTGACCCTGCCCCAGGTGTTCACCACCATAGCCCTGTTCGCCGTGCTGCGGATCCCCATGATGCGGCTGCCTTACCTCATCCGTACCCTGATCAACTTCAATACCGGTTTCAACAGGCTGTGCGAGTTTCTGAGCAGCCCGGAGCAGCACCGGGATCTCACCGACACCAGCCTGCCCGTCGGCAGCCTGGTGCTGGAAGAGGTCACTGCCCTGCACCAGCAAAAATCTGTGTTGCAAGAGGTCAGCCTCAGCATACAGCCGGGGGAGCTGGTGGGGATCACAGGGGCGACCGGGGCGGGCAAGAGCTGCCTGCTGCACCTGGTCGCCGGTTTTGACAACGGCTTTGAGGGGGCTATCCGCCGCAACGGCCGGGTGGCGCACCTCGGCCACAAACCCTGGCTGATGAACGACAGCATCCGCAACAACATACTGTTCGGCCAGCCCTGGCACGAGGATCGCTACCAGTGGGTGCTCGGTGCCTGCGCCCTCACCACTGATCTGGGGCTGTTGAGCCACGGGGATCAGACCCTGGTGGGGGAGCTCGGCACCCGCCTCTCCGGCGGCCAGCAACAGCGCGTCGCCCTGGCCCGCGCCCTCTACGCCCAGGCCGACATCCTGCTGCTGGACAACCCGCTCTCGGCACTCGACCCCATGGTCTCGGCCCAGGTGCTGGAGCAGGGACTCGCCTTCAAGCCGGGGCCAACCCGGCTGCTGGTGAGCCACGATCCGGACGTGCTGGCCCACTGCGATAGGGTGATCCGCATCGAGCAGGGCCGCCTGGTGGAGTTAGGCGCCCACCAGCTGGCGGATCTCATCCAGCATCCTCGCCCCACCCCGCCGGTGCCGCCTCAGGAGGCGGAGCAGTTCAGCGAGGAGAAGGTGGTGGAAGGCAAGGTGGACTGGGGACTGTTCGGCTTCATGTGGCAGCGCCTGGCCGCCCCCGGTGCCATCCTGATCGCCCTGCTGCTCACCCTGGGTCAGGAGGGGCTGCGCATCGCCTCGGATCTCTGGCTCGGCGGCAAGGCCGAGGTGAGCGATGTGGGCACCCTGCTCGGCATCTATGTGCTGCTGGGGGCGGGGTCGCTGGTCTGCATCATGGTGGTGCGGGTCATCAACTACAAACTCGGCCTCAAGCTGGCCTGGACTCTGTTCGACGGCATGCTGGGCCGCATCAGCCGCGCCCCCATGGCCTTCTTCGACAAGGTGCCCCAGGGGCGCATCCTCAACCGCTTCGATCGGGATCTCGGGGAGGCCCAGGAGGTGCTGCTGTCCATGCTGATGGGGCTGTTCGGCATGCTGGTCTCTGTGCTGCTGCAGGTGGTGGTCATCGGCATCAACATTCCCCTGCTGCTGCTCATCGCCCCCCTGGTGGGCTGGGCGCTCTACGTGCTGCAACGGCGCTACCGGGCGGTGCAGCTCAAGCTGCGGCGCCAGTCCTCGGTGCTGCGCTCCCCGCTCTACATCAGCATCAGCGAGACCATTCGCGGCGCCCCCGCCCTGCGTCTGGCCGGGGCAGAACGCTTCGCCCTGGATCAGGTGCTGCATCACTATGACAACAACCTGCGCAGCTGGTACACCACCACCTCCATCAACCGCTGGCTCGGCATGCACCAGACCCTGCTCTCCGCCGCCCTGGTGGGAGCAGTGGCGCTGATGGTAGCCTTTGGCAACAGCCCGCTGCTGGGGGCCGTGGCCATCACCTACGCCTTCACCGCCTCGGCCATGCTCAACTCCCTGATCCGTACCTTCGCCGAAGTGGAGCAGGTGATGAATGCGGTGGAGCGGGTGCGGGAATACAGCGAGATAGAGAGTGAGCGCCAGGAGGGAGAGGCCCTCGCCACCCCCCATCCGGCGGTGCGCTTCGACAACCTGGGGCTGCGCTACCCGGGCGCCAGCCAGTGGGCCCTGCACAGGGTCAACTTCGAGCTGGCCCCCGGCGAGAAGGTGGGCGTCTGTGGCCGCACCGGCGCGGGCAAGAGCTCGCTGCTGGGGGTGCTGCAGGCCATGTATCCGGCCTCCCAGGGGGAGATCCATTACGGCGATCAGCCGCTCTCTGCCCTGGCGCCGGAGGCGGTGCGCGATCTCTATGACACCGTCTCCCAGATCCCCCTCACCTTCTTCGGCACCCTGCGTGCCAATCTCGCCCCCCTGAGCGAGCAGAGCGACGAGGCGCTGGAGCAAGCGCTGAGCCGGGTGGGTCTGGCCGAGCGCTGCGCCGGCCGGCTGGACGAGGAGCTCGACAGGCTGCAGCTCTCCGCCGGCGAGACCCAGCTGCTGGTCATCGCCCGCATCCTGCTGTCGCGCCGCCCCCTCATAGTGCTGGACGAAGCCACCTCGGATCTCAGCCACGGCGGCATGCGCAAGATGGCGGAGCTGCTCTACCGCTACCGGCCCGAGGCCAGCTATCTGGTGATCGCCCACCATCTGGAGCCGCTGCTGTCGGTGGACAAAGTCGTGGTGATGGAGGCAGGCACAGTGGTGGAGCAGGGCTCCCCGGTCAGCCTGCTGGCCAACCCGGGCTCCCGCTTCCACCAGCTGTTCGCCGGTCAGGTAAACCGCCAGGTAGGGGAGCTGACGGGCTGAAATCGGCGTTGCCTCGCCGACGTCAGAAGGGCTGCCCGCGGGCAGCCCTTTCTTTATCGGAAGCATCGCAAAAAGCAATTCTCATGTGGATACCAACCGAGTAGCAAAGCTGCTATAAAAAGAGCCCGAACAAGTCAGGATCACAAGGATGTGTCATGTCTCCAAGGATGGAGGTGGTTGCGCGCCAACCACAGCTGGAGGTCGCTCTGATCAGCAGCCAGGGAGGGGGTTATCCTCGCCATACTCACGAGGAATATGTGCTCTCGGCAAACTTGAGCGGTCAGGAACGTATCTGGTTTGACGGCAAGGAGCAGGAGGTGGTGCCGGGCCAGGTGACGCTCTACAACCCGCTGACCATGCAGGCCTCCACCTTTGGGGAAGATACCCACTTCATCAGCCTGCATCTGTCACAGGAGCGGGTGAAGAGCCTGCTGGACGAGGCGGGACTCCTGTCCGGCCAGTCGCCCCCCGCATTCATGGAGGGAGTACACCAGATCCCGACGTTGTTCGACGCCATTCTGGATCTGCATCGACACCCCTCGGCCAATCAGCGGGAAGAAGCCCTGGTGCGCCTGCTCGCCGCCCTGCAACGCACTAGCGACCCCACGCCGCGATTGCTGCAGGGGCGGCTGCCCCAACTGCTTGATTACATGCGCGACCACCTCAGCCAGGAGATCAGCCTGGATGATCTTTGCCAGGTGGCCTGCTGCTCCAAATTCCATCTGGTTCGCAGCTTTCAGCAGGCGCTGCATGTTCCGCCCATCCACTATTTCAACCAGCTGAGACTGATGGAGGCCCGTCGCCGCCTGCTGCAAGGAGAGAAGCCCTCCCAGATAGCGCTGGCGCTGGGCTTCTATGACCAGAGCCACATGAGCAACGCCTTTCGCCGCGTCATGGGGATCAGTCCGAGCCGCTACGGAGCCCCCGGCACAAACTCGACATAACCCTGATAGATCACATAACAGGCGAAATAGGCGAAGATCAGTGCCGACGCCAGGTAGGAGAAGCGCACCATCTTCTCCCCCAGCAACCGCCCGCCCTGATAGGCAAGGGTGCAGAGCACCAGGGCCCAGAAGATCCCCGCACTGAAGAAGCCGGAGAGGAAGAGCCCGGCATTCAGGGGATCCGCCCCCTGCCTCGCTATGATGGCGCCCCCCACGGCCGCGAACCAGAGGATGGCGGTCGGTGAGGAGAGCGCCAGCACCATGCCGCGGCCGAACAGGCGCCAGCGTCCCCCGGATTGCGCAACGCCATTCAACTCGCCATCCTGTGCCTGCAGCGCAGCGTAGCCCATCTTGATGGTCAACCAGATCAGGGTGACCGAACCAAAGATCCAGAGGCTCCAGCGCACCATTTCAAACTGCAACAGCACGGCCATGCCCGCCATGGCGAGCATGGCATAGATCAGGTCCCCCACGCAGGTTCCCACCCCGAGCCAGAAGCCATGGGAAAAGCCGCGGGACATGGCCAGGGTGATCATCGCCATGTTGGCCAGGCCTATGTCCAGACACAGAGAAAGACTCAACAGAAATCCATTGTAAAACGCCATGTCACACTTTCTCCCAGATGGTTTGATGGTAACGGTCACCCTCTCCCGGCCAGGGCCATGCAGCCCAAGACGCGGCCAACATCGAGCTCTTTTGACCCTCACCAGCCAGGCTCTCCGACAAGGCACCGAACAGCTGTCCAAGCTCGGGATCCTCTGCCCGCTGGGCCATCTCCGCGAGCAATATCATCAGGGACTCGCACAGACGGCTTTGCTGGGGACGCGTTCCCTCAAGGTCTCCCTCCAGATCACGCAGACTGGCAACCAGACTCAGCACGCGGCAGATATCCTCCCGCAGCCTGGGTGGGAGCGCAGGGGGCGGCATCAGCGTCAGCATATGGACAGAGTGCGTCGCCCTGGGGGGCCAAAATTCCATCTTCATCATTTACCTCCATGTAACATGAGGTCATATGACACCATTCATGATGAATTTGTATTGGAAAATATTGCCTTTTTACCCAAGGCAGACGATGGGGGCGCCAGCACCACCATGGGATTCAAGTCATAGAATGGAGGATGAAGAAGGCAGGTACAGCCTCGTTGTCTAAGAGCTGCCACCCTGACTGGACATGTCGACCAAGGATGGGACCACCTCTTGTAACTATGAATAAATGCCTGCCAGAAAATGGCAAGGGCGCCTCCTTCGAGACGCCCCTGTGAATACACCCGGTAGCCAGTCAGGATCAGCGCTCCATGATCTGGGTGATATCGTCCTTCTTGATATGCACTTCCCTCCCCTCTGCATCGTAGTAGCGGTACATTCCCGTGTCTTCATCCAGCGTGGGCTTGCTGTCGGTGGTAATCATCTTCCCGTCCCGGGTGCTCATGATGTATTGAGAGCTGCACGCCACCAGCCCCAGCATGCATACCAGGACCATCATCAGTCGTTTCATCGCCCGCCTCTTCTCCCTCTGGCATCCTCAGGACGAGGATGTTTCTTGAAGCCTAGCTCAGGCGGATTCAGGGCCACGCCGCGATGAAAGGAAGATGGAGAATAAAATCAGAAGTCAATACCCAAGTAAGTACTTCCATTCAGATTCAACAAAAAAAGATCAAACAAAAAAACAAACACATTGCAACCACAAAAGAAACATATCGATTACATTGAGCATCATTTCTCACTCAAAATATCAGAGATTGAGAATCATCCTACGTTCAGACTGAGAATTGTCTGATATATGTTGCAAAAAAATACACTTTTGATAGATTCCGACACTGAATTCAAATGGCAACCTAATTACTAAAACCATCAATAATTCATCTTTTTCGCCCCGTCAGACGCGACACGTTCTGTCTGGCGAGCAAGCTTAGTAACAAAAAAATTACATTTCATGCCGATATGTCATTCGGATGCGGTAGCTATGTCTGTTTTACCTCAAGTCCACATGGACACCATGATGAGCCCCTCATTGAGTAACTTCGCAATACTGTGGCAGAGCAGCAATTTGATGCTGTTTGTGTGATGCCCTTATGTCGCCAATATATGATGGTCACGACCCGAACTGTCCGTCCGTACTGATTGCACAGTACACGAGTCAGTGAGCAGTTAAATTAACTGCCAGCGATAAAACATAAGAGATCACACAGAGATATTGCAATGAAAGAGCCCAATCCTTTTACAGGGAATATCACATAAAAAGATCATCCACTTAATTCATGAGTAAACATGATTTAATTTATGTCGATCACTTGTAGTAGTCAAAACAAACACATTGCAAGGCTTTACGTAAAATGAAAGTTATAACAGCGCCATGGATCTTAGCTGCGATTAGTTTGAATATATTCGCTGCACCGCAGATAAGCCCGCAGATGATGGAGCAATTCAAGCGTCTGCCACCGGCAGAACAGCAGGCTCTGGCAAAGCAGTATGGTATATCCACTGAACAGCTAAATAGTGCCAGTGCCATTACCCCTGTCACACCATCGGTTCCTGTTGCCGCCCCACGTGAACTGGATTATAGCCAGGTATCCCAGCGTCCCCTCGTTGCCGGAGTGGCACAACCAGGGGATTTGCAACCATTTGGATATAATGTATTTGCCGGTGAGCCCATCCTGGATGCCCCTATTACCGACATGCCAGTTGCGGATGACTATGTTATTGGCCCTGGAGATGAAATTCATGTTCAACTCTACGGTAAAGAAAACGCGGTTTACGATTTGAGTGTCGGCCGGGAAGGTTTTATTGATTTTCCCAGTCTCGGTCCTATCTCCGCCAGTGGCTTAACCTTCCAGCAATTCAGAAGTGACCTTGAATCCAGGATCAAGGAACAGATGATAGGTGTGAATTCCTTCATCAGCTTTGGTTCAATGCGTTCCATGCAGGTGTTTGTCATGGGAGACGCCTACCGCCCAGGTGCTTACAATGTCAGTGGCATGGCGACCGTGACTCAGGTATTGCAGGCCGCTGGTGGCATAGACACTGTCGGCTCCTTGCGAAAAATCCAGGTGAAACGCGCAGGGCAAAATGTCATCGATGTGGATCTCTACAAGATGCTTGTCTGGGGTGATACCAGCCAAGACATCCGTTTACAGGCCGGAGATACAGTGTTTGTTCCTGCCAAGGGCAGTGAGGTCGCCATCAACGGGCTGGTCAAGCGCCCCGCCATTTATGAGCTGAGAAATTCGGCACCGCTGGCGGATGTACTCGCACTGGCTGGCGGCGTCAAAGCCGCCGCGTTGCAAGAAGTCTCCGTAGAGCGCCACTCCGATCGCGGTCTCAGGGTATTCAACCTGACACTGGCCAATGCCCATGATCGCCTTTTCAGCATTCGGGACGGGGACAAGATATCGGTCAAACCGAGCAGCACCGAATATAGCCAGGCCATTGTGGTCAAAGGTGCAGTAGTTCGTGATGGTGTCTACAGCTTCTCTCCCGGTACTCGGGTCAGCACTATTTTGCAGAGTGTTGAGCGAGACCTCATTTCGGCTACCGATTTGAGTTACGCTCTGGTGGTCAGAGAGATTGACTCCCAGCGTAATATCAGCGTGATTCAATTCAATTTGGGCAATGCCCTGCAACACCCAGGTGGCAAGGATGATGTCCTGCTTCAGGCCCGGGATCAGGTGCTGGTGTTCCGCAACGATACTACTGACCGCCTCAGAGAGACAGCCACAACCTCAACCAAGGTGAAGGATCTCAAGGCGAAGTCTCGAGAACTGGACAACGCTGCCATGATGCGGACAGATGCATCCACCGGAGCCAATGTCACAAACGATGACTTGAATACCGATAGTCAGATCAAGCTCTCCTCACTTTCCGATAAAACGGCAACAGATGCCGTTGTGGCTGACTCCAGACAAGCCTTGTTGGCGCCAGTCATCGAGCGCCTGAAAGCGCAGTCGACTCAGGGTCAGCCGGTCAAGATCATGGAAGTCAGGGGGGAAGTGAAATACCCGGGCCTCTACCCATTGAGCGAGCGCAGTCGCATGTCCGATGCCATTCTCGCCGCCGGTGGATTCAATGAGCAGGCCAACATCGTTGAGCTGTCCCGCGTCAATGAGCGTGGCGACAGCATCCTGGTCCAGAATGAGCGGTTCTCCCTGGACACAGCCAATAGCCCTTACAGTTCGCCAATATTGCAATCCAAAGACAATATCAATGTCCTGCCCCATCCCCAGTGGCGGGAAGAGGCGACCGTCCAGGTCTTCGGTGAAGTGAAATTCCCTGGTACATATACCGTCCGACGTGGAGAAAGCCTGCACGATCTGATCGAGCGAGTGGGTGGCATTACTGCCTACGCCAATCCCAACGGTGCAATATTTGCACGTAAAGCCCTGCGTCAGCAGGAAGAGCAACGGTTGGTGATGCTGCGGGATGAACTTCGCCAAGAGATATCGACCATGACCTTGCGCAGACAGAGCACCATTGCCAACTACAGCAGCTCTCCTGCCGAGGCCATGACGGTTGTGAATCAACTGGAAAACAGCAAGGCCATTGGGCGGATGACCATAGATATGCCAGCCTTGCTCTCCGGAGAAAAGCAATCAGATATATTGCTGGAGGATGGCGATAAATTATATATCCCGACCATGCAGAATGTGGTCTCCATCGCAGGCATGGTGCAGTTCCCCTCTTCCCATATCTACAAAGAGGACACCAGCGTCAACGAATACATCAGCCTGGCCGGTGGAACCAAAAAACAGGCCGATACCGATCGCGTCTATGTCATCAAGGCCAACGGCAGTGTGATGTTGCCCAATGACAGCTGGTTTGGTGGGCGCAAGAGTCTCGAGCCGGGTGACACCATCATAGTGCCGGTGGACTCCGATTATCTGGATAACCTGAGCATCATGTCTTCCGCTACACAGATCATGTATCAGTTGGGCGTGGCCTGGTCCGCAATAAAATAATGCCATTGAACGCATCCTTTTATATTCCATAGGACTCACGACATCATAATGGAAGCACAAAAAGCGAATGTCATACCCTTACCGAGAGATATGTCTCCGGTGAGTGATGAAATAGACCTGCGGGAACTGGTGATTGCATTGTGGCATGGCAAGTGGTGGATCTTTTCCACCACCATCATTGCCACCGGCCTCGCCGTCGCCTTCGCACTCTGGAGCCCCAATATCTATCGTGCCGAGGCCTTGCTGACCCCCTCCCTTGAGCAGCAAGGTGGTGGGCTCTCCGCGCTGGCCTCCCGCTTCGGCGGGCTGGCAAGCCTGGCCGGTGTCGATCTTGGTAACAAAGGTGGAGATAAGGCCTCGATAGCCATCGAAGTGGGCAAATCAAGGCTGTTTCTTGGGGATTTCATCCGCCACCACCAGCTGGCAGTCCCTCTGATCGCCGCCACTGGCATGGATAAAACCACCGGCGAGTTGATCATCGACCCTCAGATCTACGATGCCCTGACCCAGAAGTGGGTCCGCGAAGTACCTGCTGGCAAGTCACCCGAGCCCACTGACTGGGAACTGATCAAGGCTTTCAGAGGGCTGGTCTCCCTCAATAGCGATCCCAAGACAGGGTTGTTGACAGTCAGCGTCGACTTTTATTCACCGCTGTTGGCCAAACAGTGGGTCGACTGGTTGATCAATGATCTCAACCACACCATGAAACAACGGGATCAGGAGGAGGCAAAGCGCAATATTTCCTATCTGACCGAGCAATTATCAAAAACCTCCGTCGCCGATATGCAGAAGGTCTTTTATCAACTGATCGAAGAGCAGACCAAGACCTTGATGCTCGCCGAGGTTAATCAGGAATACGTATTTAAGGTACTTGATCCTGCCGTCATAGCCGAAGAGAAAATAAAACCAAAACGGGCACTGATTGTTGTATTGGGTGCACTATTGGGCGGCATGCTGGGAGTGATGATAGTTTTGGTTCGGTTTGCATTCCGTCATGATAAAAAATAATGGATGCAAATTAGCCAAAAACGATGGCTTGCCATCATAATAGAGTAGAACGAACGTCGACTATTCTGATTTTATAAGGGAAATATATGAAGAAGAGTGTTTTGATTATGACTGCCCTGCTGGCCCTGTCCGGCCAGACCATGGCTGCTGAAACTGCTGCCGGTGCTGCCGGTGCTGCCGGTGCTGGCGCCGCTGCTGGTACCACTGCCCTTGTCGCTGTGGGTGTCGCTGCCGCGGTTGCCGTCGGCGTAGCCGTCGCCGTTGCCAGCAACGACGATGACAACAGCTCCACCTCGACTGTGACCAGCACAGCTCGTTGATATTAAGATTTAAAGACTGCCCGAGGGCAGTCTTTATTTTTATACCGATTCATTCAGTGATGCTCGCATGCTAACAAAGCGCCTTGTTATTATGCTATCCATGTTCTTATTTGGCTGTGCAGATAACAACCTTGATAGCTATCAGCAACTAAAGTTTCTCTTCTCCGGGAATGAAGAAATAACGATCACCCCTGAGGCCATCAATAAACTACCCTATGCCAGTGCATTTTTAACTATTGATGACAGGCCTAAAATATTCGTCGTGCTTGCATTTGTGGACAATAACAGATTGTCTTGGATCAGCAGCAATAGAGGGATAGTAGTTACCGAGCATGGTCGAATAACAAAGACATTGAAATTCGACAATGACATTAATTACTTCTTGGGTACGATTCAGGATCCATTATCTCAGGCATCCATCACCTCGGGTGCGCAGTTCAGTTACAGCGCCGAATGGGCAAAGGATCGCCGCAGCGGAAGGAGTATGCACAGTGTATTCCGGCAGCTCGCGGATGAAAACCTGGATATAAACGGCACCATCATTGTGACCTCTCTCTATGAGGAAACAGTGCAGTCGATAAAAGATAATCAAACATGGAAGAATTATTACTGGTTGGACAAAAAATCTGGCCTGATCCGAAAGACCATTCAAAAGCTAGGCCCTGACAACAGCACCATAGAGATGGTCTTTACCAAGCCTTACTCATCATGAAAAAAATAATACTCTCGTTATTGATAGGCTATGCACCCTTGCTTCACGCTGACAGCGTTACCAAAGTAGTCTTCGGTAATGTCAATACTACCACCATCTCCCTTTCGGATAGTCAGCGTCTTGAACAGCTACTGAATAATGCCAAGCTGCCTGATCATGTCTATTGGCCTGCCGCCATCATTTCATCCCCCACAGAGGAGCATCTGGCACAGCAAGCCAAAGAGCATTTGCTCAGCGATTTGAAATCACTCCAGGTGATATGGATGAGAGAACATCAAGGTGGTCTGGTTCAAACAACCCAGCAACTGTTGCGAGAGCTGGATCAGCTTGATATCACAGGCAGGATTGATATAAAGCTGGATCCCGATCTCAGCAGAATTGAACCTGGCAACAACCCTCGTTTGGTCGGTAACTATTCACTCTATGTCTCTCCTCGGCCATCCCATTTATATTTGATGGGTTTAATCAATAGCCGCAAATCATTGCCTCATGAGCATGGAAAAGGTTTGGCCGAATATTGGCAGGGCCATAGTTTATTGGCCGGTGCCAACCCGGGTGAGGTATACCTTATCCAGCCAGATGGCAGCATCCAGTTATCCCCCGTGGCCGTATGGAATGAATATCATATAGAGCCCATGCCCGGTGCAACATTGTTTGCCGGGTTCGCTCCCGAGTTACTGCCTGCCAAATTTAAAAACATCAATCTCCGTATTGCCGAAATGATTGCTAATCGGATACCCGAGTAATGCTAACCAGAATCGCCACTCTCTCTATTCTTGTCTCTCCTGTCGCTTGCGCCAATACGGATAGTTTCTCCCCTACCTTTCCCACCCAGAGTGACTTTGGTGGCGTAGGTCTGCTCCAGATGCCAACGGCGCGCATGGCCCCAGAAGGCGAGTTCTCGTTCAACTACATGGATAACCAGGAATATCGACGCTGGTCTATCTCCATGCAGCCATTCGACTGGCTGGAAGCCACCCTGAGATACACCGACATTCGCACCCGGCTGTATAGCAATGATGAGAACTTCAGTGGCGATCAAACCTATAAAGACAAGGGGATGGATGTCAAAGCCAGACTCTGGAATGAATCCACCTGGCGCCCTCATGTCTCTGTCGGGCTTCGCGATGTCATGGGGACCGGACTCTTTGACAGTGAGTACATAGTTGCCAGCAAGCGGTACCAGAACCTGGATTTCACCCTGGGCATGGCATGGGGAAATATGGGGCAGAGTGGCAACATCAAGAACCCCTTCTGTGAAGCTCGTGAGGCCTGGTGCCAACGCGACGACGGGTTCTCGGGCAGTGGTGGCAAATTTGAGTTTGGCAGCCTGTTCCATGGACCTGCCGCACTCTTTGGCGGGATAGAGTACCAGACGCCCTGGCAACCATTGAGGTTGAAGCTTGAATACGATGGCAATGACTACAGTCACGAGTCGGCAGGCGTCATAACACAAAGCACCCCCATCAATGTGGGCATAGTCTACCAGCCCTATGATGCTCTCGACATGCACCTCAGTTATCAGCGCGGCAATACGCTGATGTGGGGCATGACACTGCATACCAATTTCAACGATCCCTCCTTGTCGCTGCCAAAGCTCATGGATCCCCCAGTTCCGGCCTATCAGACCAGCGAAACTGCCTCTCTGGATGAGGTGGACTGGCAGGATTTGTCCTCCCAGCTGGCCGCTAATGCAGGCTGGCAAGAGGTTTCCCTCTACGGTGATGACGACACCCTTACCCTGGTGGGCGAGCAGACCCGCTTCCGGGAGCAGGCTCAGGGCGAGCACAGGGCCACCATGCTCGCCGTCAATGATGCCCCTGCGTCGGTGAAGCAGTTGCGGATCATCGAGCAGAAGCAAGGAATGCCGCTGCAGGAGACCCGCGTCGATCTGGACTCCGTGCGCCGCGCCAACAGCGATCTTCCCCTTGGCCAGAAACAGGAGATCGAGGTCAGCCGTCAGTCGCCGACCCAGGTTCAGGGAACAAGGCGCCATGAGGCGGAACCCCGCTCATGGAGTTTCAAGATTGCGCCCAAACTGAGCCAGTCCATCGGGGGCTCAGAGAGCTTTTACATGTATCAGGTCGGGTTGAATGCCAATACCGACTGGTACATGACAGAGCACAACTGGCTGAGCAGCACGCTCTTCTTCAATCTGTTCAACAACTATGACAAGTTCAATTACACGGCGCCCCCGCCCGATGGCGAGGCCCTGCCCCGGGTCAGAACCTGGATCCGGGAATATGTCACCTCCTCGGATGTGCTCCTGAATAACCTTCAGCTCACCCACATGGATAAATATGATGATGACTGGTACGCCCAGGCATATGGCGGCTATCTGGAGATGATGTACGCCGGGGTCGGTGGTGAAACTCTGTATCGCCCCTTCAACCAAACCTGGGCCATAGGGGCAGACATCAACCTGGTGAAACAGCGGGACTGGGAAAACACCCTCCAGCTGGCTGACTATCAGGTGGCGACCGGCCATGTCACCACCTACTGGCAGCCGGCGTTTCTCGACAAGGTGACGGCCCAGATCTCGGTGGGTCGTTACCTGGCAGGGGACTATGGTGCAACGCTCAACTTCGCCAAGCAGTTTGATTCGGGAATAAGCGCCGGTTTCTTTGCGACCTTCACCAATGTGTCGGCAGAAGAGTACGGTGAAGGGAGCTTCACCAAGGGGCTCTACATCACAATCCCGTTCGACCTCATGATGTTCAAGTCCACCATAGACAGCGGCACCATCAGCTGGGTCCCCCTGACCCGGGACGGGGGTCAGATGCTGGCCAGAAAATACGGGCTCTACAGCCAGAGCAGTGTCGCCTCCTTCTGATATGAAATGACTGCCCGTCGCAGATAAAAAAAGCACCTTCCATGAAGGTGCTTTTTTGTTTCTGGCGCACGATCTCTGCGATCAGCCCTGTGGCTTGCGCTCACCGGTGACTGTGGGGTTCTTGGGGTCTGAACTCCACTCGTACCAGCCGCCGTCGTAGACGCTGATCCGCTTCCAGTCCATCAGCCAGGCGTAGAAGAAGGCCTCGGAGGCGCGCCAGCCGGTGCCGCAGTAGAAGGCGGCCTGCTGGGTGGGCTCTATGTCCCACTGGTCCCACATGGCGAGGATCTCGCGGGCCGGTTTCATGGTGCCGTCCGGGTTGTGGAAGTCGCTCATGCTGTTGGCATCCACGCCGCCGTGACCCCACTTGGCCCCCGGGATGTCGCCCTTGGGCTTGATGTAGCTGTAGCCTGAGGTATTGCCGACAAACTCGTCCCAGGTGCGCACGCTGACCAGGGCGCTATCGGGCTGCTTGAGCAGCGCCTTGGCCTGGTCCAGGGTGGTGTAATACTCGGGGTGAGCCGGAATGGTCACGCCAAACTCCTTCACCGGCTCAAACTTGTTGGCCAGGCCGGTCTCGGTGCGCAGGTGCTGCACGAACCAGGCATCCAGACCGCCGTCCAGCAGGCGCACGTCTTCCACCCCGGCATACATCATCAGGTGAGCGGCACGGGCCGCCGCCATGGTGTTGCGACCGTAGAGGATGACGGTGGTGTCGTGGCGGATGCCGTTTTCCAGCAGCAACTGCTTGAGGGCTTCGTCAGACACCTTGTTCCACAGCGGCTCCTCTTCCAGGCGGTTGGTGTCGATGTAACCGGCCCCCGGGATATGGCTCAGCAAGTAGGCCTTGGGCGAGCCCCAATCCACCTCGAACAGCTTCCAGTCCCCCTTGGGGGCGGCCGCCACCGGCTTGCCGGCCTGCAGGTCGGCAAGCCAGAGCGGGTAGACCAGCTGCTGCCAGCGGGCCAGGTGCTCGCGCGGCGCACTCTGCCAGCCCTGCAGCTCGAACAGCTGCTTGATACCCTGCTGGCGCAGCAAGCGGGCCACCTCGGCCACTTCCCGCGGGGCGCCGTAGAGGGCGACCGGCAGGTCGGCCTTCAGCCCCTTGCTCGCGAGCGCCTTGGGCCACTCCTCGTCACTGTATTTCCACTCGGCGGAGAGGTTCTCGGCGCCAGCCACGTGGCCCCCCTGCTGCTCGCCCGCCATGGGCCAGCCCTGGTAGAAGTAGCTGGGGCGGATATCCAGGATCACGGCCTGCTTCGCCTTGGCATCGGCCAGGGAGAGAGGAGGCAGTTCGGCGGCCAGGGCGGGCCAGGCACACCAGAGCAGCAAGGCGGCCAGGCCGCTTCGCCACAGTCCAGTCATTCGTTTCATGATGTTGTCTCGATGCATAGTGAACAAAGTTAAAAAATGGAGCGGCCGAGGCGCTCGGCCAGCAGCTCCAGCGCCGCCGTGCCCGCCAGGGAGTTGCCCGCCTTGTTGAGTTCGGGGGACCAGACGCAGACCACCAGCTCACCTGGGATCAGCGCCATGATGCCCCCCCCCACGCCGGACTTGCCCGGCATGCCGACCCGGTAGGCGAAGTCGCCAGCCTCGTCATAGAGGCCGCAGGTGGCGAGCAGAGCGTTGACCTGCTTGGTGGTGCGGGCAGGCAAGAGCGGTGTGCTCTCGCCGAGCGGCACGCCGCGGTTGGCCAGATAGATGAAGGCCCGGGCCAGATCGACGCAGCTCATGCGGATGGCACAGGCATTGAAGTAGCTCTGCAACACCTTGTCCACCTCGTTCTCGAAGTTGCCATAGGCCTTCATCAGATAGGCGATGGCGGCGTTGCGGGCGGCGTGCTGATACTCGGAGCGGGCCACCACCTGGTCCGCCATGATGGCCGGATTGCCGCACAGGCGTCGCACCAGCTCCAGGGTGCGTTGGCGCGGGGCGGTGAGCCGGGTCTCAAGCAGATCGCTCACCACCAGGGCACCGGCATTGATGAAAGGGTTGCGGGGAATGCCGTGCTCGAACTCGAGCTGCACCAGGGAGTTGAACGGCTGACCTGACGGCTCCTTGCCCACCCGGGCCCAGATCTCCTCCTCCTGATAGAGGGTGAGCGCCAGGGTCAGGCTCAGGGCCTTGGAGATGCTCTGGATGGAGAAGGGCTCGAAGGCGTCACCGGCGGTGAACAGCTCCCCCTCCACTGTGCAGACAGCGATCCCTAGTCTGTCCGCCGGCACCTGCGCCAGCGCGGGAATGTAATCGGCCACCTTGCCCTGCCCGAGCAGCGGGCGCACCTCTTCCAGGATGCTGGCCAGTAATTCGGATGACAACACCATCGACGGTTCCATGACGTGAGACGAGGTGAGGCGAGGCTCACCGACAAAAATCCCGCCGGCGGCGGGATTTTCTATCTGCCCGAGAGGCAGTCAAATATCAGGCCGGCTCACCGTACCAGAGATCGAACAGCTCGGTGACCACCACGGCCTCCATCCCCTTGCCTTCCAGCCAGGATTTGACGGCGGCGCGGTCCTCTTCGGTGCACTTGCCCAGCTGCTGGGTGCAGATCATCCCTTCCCAGGACAGGTGGCCTGAACCGGCGAAAGCCAGCTTGCGGGGTTCAACAACCTCATCGATCATCGCATCGACTACCGCATCGATGGTCTCTTCGGCAGTGCCGACCGGGAAGTTGAAACTGATGTCGAAACCCATTTCCTGGAATTCATCGACGCGCAGTTTCTTACG
The DNA here is from genome assembly GCF_037811135.1 of Aeromonas rivipollensis. NCBI lineage: Bacteria > Pseudomonadati > Pseudomonadota > Gammaproteobacteria > Aeromonadales > Aeromonadaceae > Aeromonas > Aeromonas rivipollensis. The sequence continues at coordinate 3,599,754 of NZ_CP149130.1, forward strand.
CAGACGGCGGCTACGATTGGCCATGATAGCTCCTCAAGTTAGTGGATACGCGAGTTGACGTGCCAGCTCAGCTGACACGCTTGAAAATCAGATCCCAGACCCCGTGGCCCAGACGATGGCCACGTTGTTCGAATTTGGTCAGCGGACGCCAGTCGGGGCGGGGCACCCAGTTGCCAGTGGCGGAGGTGTTCTCGTAACCCTCGGCGGCGCTCATCACTTCCAGCATGTGCTCGGCGTAGTTTTCCCAGTCGGTGGCCATGTGGAAGACACCACCGATGGCGAGCTTCTGGCGGATGTCCTGGGCAAAGGCCGGCTGCACTATGCGGCGCTTGTGGTGGCGGCTCTTGTGCCAGGGATCCGGGAAGAAGAGCTGCAGGCAGGAGAGCGAGCCATTCGGGATCATGTGCTCCAGCACTTCCACCGCATCGTGACAGATCACCCGCAGGTTGGTGACGCCCGCTTCCTGGGCAGTGCCGAGGCAGGCACCCACGCCAGGGGAGTGCACCTCTATGCCGATGAAGTTCTTCTCGGGGGCATTCCTGGCCATCTCCACCAGGGAGGCGCCCATGCCGAAGCCGATTTCCAGCACCACCGGGGCTTCGCGGCCAAACAGCGCCACCATGTCGAGGGGCTGTGGTGCGAAATCGATGCCCATGACCGGCCAGAGCTCTTCCAGGGCCTTCTCCTGCCCTTTGGTCAGGCGGCCTTCGCGACGGACGAAGCTGCGGATCTTGCGCATGAACTTGCCGTCTTCGTTAAATACATCTTGGGTCACAGGCATAATTGTCTCGTTATTTCATCAATCCGGGTAACAGAACCGGGGTCAATCCGGGTTTAGGCCGACCTGGGTGGTTCGTTATTTCATCAATCGGCAAAAACAGGGGAGCGAATTATCCCAAGATAGGCCCAAGGCGCAAGTGTTTCGCAAAACAAATCCCCCCTGACTGACCAATTCCGCCACTGCGGTTGACAAATGCCACCCCCTTCACAGAATCTGCGGGGCGTCAGGTGCATCCTGACGCGGAAAAATAAAACCATACACAACAAAGGATTGCAGTATGAAAAAAGCCCTTTTGACCCTCGCCATCTCGGCCCTGCTGGCCGGGTGCAACCCCTCGGACAATGACTCCCAGCCCCCCGCCCCTGCCACCCAGGCCTATGAATACCTGGTGCAGCTGAGCTCGAGTGCCGAGGGAATAGGTGCCAGGCCCACGAGCACCGAGGCCGAGACCCGCGCCGCCGCCTGGATCCAGGACCATCTGACCGGCTGGGGCTACGAGGTGCAGAACCAGCCTTTCACCTACACCCGAAGCGACACCGAGAAGCACTCCCAGAACCTGATCGCAGAGCTCAAGGGCCAGAGTGACAAGGTGATCCTCATCGGTGCCCACTACGACAGCACAGGCGAGAAGAAGGGTTCCGAAGGTGCCACCGACAACGGCGCCGGTGTCGCGGCCCTGCTGGCGGTCGCCGAGGCGCTCAAGGATCAGACCCTGCCCTACACGGTGCGCTTCGCCTTCTTCGGGGCGGAGGAGAACGGCCTCAACGGCTCCAAGGCCTATGCCGCCAGCCTCGATGGCGACGCCGTCGCCAAGCTGCTGGCCATGGTGAACTACGACACCATAGCCGGGGGTGACATCGTCTACGTCCACTCCGCCCACTCCGACGTGGCCGAGTACAACTGCCCCGAGCCGGGCCGCTACAGCTTCGATCCCAAGGTACGCGACCGCCTGCTGGCCATCTCCAAACAGAGTGCCACCCCGTTCGCCATCCACCCCAGCTACGGCGGCTACCCGGAAGGAGAGACCGGCAGCTGGTCGGATCATGCGCCTTTTGCCTGCCTGGGGGTGCCCATCGCCTACGTGGAAGCCACCAACTTCACCATCAACGGGGAAGATGGCTATGACGGCTACTCCCAGAGCACCAACCCGGCGCTGTGGGACTGCTACGACGAGGCCAGCAAGAGCGCCTGCGATCGGGACAGCGAGACCCAGTGGGGCAAGATCTGGCACACAGAGCACGACCGCCTCGACAAGATGGCCGAGCTGTTCCCGGGCCGGGTCCAGCAGCAACTGGGCGCCAACACGGATCTGATGATCAGTTTCCTGAAAGAACCCGGGCTCTAAGCACCGAGCCGATGAGCTGCGTCTTCAAGCTGAAAGAACCAAGGCTCCAGGCTCAGGGCAGATGAACACCTGACAGGGGTTTTTGCGCCCCCGGCCAGGGTAGAGACGATAAAATTCGGGCAGGTGCCAAACCTGCCCTTTTTTATGGATTTTTGTGACAGCCATTGCCTCATTTCTGAAATCTGATACAAACGGATAACCTGGCGGTTGAATGGAGCGACCGCCACCTAGTCAGAGAGAACCCTATGCAGCCGTTTTTTGCCCAGCGCTTCGAGAAGGTCGAGCCTTCCTTTATCCGTGAAATCCTGAAAGTCGCCGCCAATCCGGAGATCATCTCCTTCGCCGGCGGCCTGCCCAATCCCCACCTGTTCCCGGTCAAGGCCATCGAGCAAGCCTGCCAGGACGTGCTGCGCGAGCAGGGCGCCGCGGCGCTGCAATACGCCACCACCGAAGGGTTCGCCCCGCTGCGCCAGTACATCGCCGAACGCTACCTGAGCCGCCACGGCATGGTGGTCAACCCGGACAACATTCTCATCACCAGCGGCTCCCAGCAGGCGCTGGATCTGCTGGGCAAGGTGCTGATCGACGAAGGGCAGGATCTCATCATCGAAGAGCCGGGCTACCTGGGCGCCATCCAGGCGTTCTCCGTCTATCAACCGAACTTCAAGCCCATCACCCTGGGGGAAGAGGGACTGGATCTGGCCGCGCTGGATGCGCTGCTGGAGCAGGGCTCCAGCGCCAGGCTGCTGTACGGCGTGCCGAACTTCCAGAACCCGAGCGGGGTCTCCTACAGCCGTGCCAACCGCGAGGCCCTGGCCGAGCGGCTGGTGCGCCACGATCTGCTGATGGTGGAAGACGATCCATACGGCGAGCTGCGCTTCGAGGGGGAGCACCTGCCCCCCATCGCCAAGCTGGCGCCGAACAACACAGTGCTGCTCGGTTCCTTCTCCAAGACGGTGGTGCCCGCCTTCCGTCTGGGCTGGATGCTGGTGCCGGACTGGTTGCGCAAGAAGGTTACCATCGCCAAACAGGCCACGGATCTGCACAGCAACGCCTTCAGCCAGCAGGTGCTGCACCGCTTCCTGACCGATCACTCCCTCGACGCTCATCTGGAGAAGATCAAGGAGGTCTACGGCCGCCAGCGGGCTGCCATGGAGGCCGCCCTGACCCGTCACTGCCCGCCCGGCGTCAGCTACACCCGCCCACAAGGGGGCATGTTCCTCTGGCTGACCCTGCCGCCCAGCGTCAGCGCCATGGCCCTGTTCGACGAGGCGATCAAGGAGAAGGTCGCCTTCGTGCCCGGCGCCCCCTTCTATGTGCGCCCCGAGATCCAGAACACCCTGCGCCTGAGCTTCTCCTGTGTGGATGAGGCCACCACGGAAGAGGGCATCAAGCGCCTCTGCCGCGCCCTGTCCCGCATGCTCTGAGCCCTCCGGGGATGAAAAAAACCAGCGATCCAGGTCGCTGGTTTTTTTATGTCTCGCCGTCAGCCCCTGTGAGCGGGCGAACAGCGGGCGGGCAAGCCATTGGCGCCAAGCACCTTGGTGCGCCCCTCAGGCTGACGGGGGCTTCTGGGTGGACAGCAGGCTGGCAAAGGCCGTCATCGGCATGGGCCTGCCATAGAGGTAGCCCTGCAGGAAGTTCACCTGGCGCTCCTTCAGGTAATCGGCCTGCACCTGGTTCTCCACCCCTTCCGCCACCAGCAGCAGGCCGAGCCGGGTCGCCAGATCGATGACGTTCTCGACGATGTGGCTGGAGAGCGCATCCGAGCCAATCATGCCGACGAAACTCTGATCGATCTTGAGGAAGTCCACCTGGAATTGCTGCAGATAGGTCAGGCTGGAGTGGCCGGTGCCGAAGTCGTCGATGGCGATGAAGACGCCGAGCTGGTGCAGCTCGGCAAAGAGCCGGTCCGTCGTCTCGTCCGCCACTATCAGCTCCCGCTCGGTCAACTCCAGCACCAGCTTGATGGGGTTCGCCTTGAAGGCGTTGATGAAGTCCCGGCAATCATCCAGCAGGCTCAGATCCTTGCAGTGGCTGGCGGTGATGTTGAAGCCGAAGTGGAACCCTCGCGGCAAGCTGTGCACCTTGTCGGCAAACTGCTCGCGCACCTGGGCCATCAGCAGCCGGGTCATGGGGACTATGAGGCCGCTGTCTTCCGCGAGCGGAATGAAGCGATCCGGCGAGATCATGCCCTGACGGGGATGCTGCCAGCGCATCAGCACCTCGCAGCCGCACCAGTGCGCATCCTCCCCCGTCACCACGGGTTGCAGATAGGGGATGAACTCCTGCTGATCCAGCGCCCGCTTCAGCTCCTGGGTCGGGGAGGTCGAGCGCCCCATCAGCCAGAAGATCCCCACCCCGAACAGCACGCTCAGCAAGGGATAGACTATGATGCCGACCTTGGAGTAGTCCCAGATGTGGGCGCCGTACTCATCGACCGATACCTTGGTCACCACCTTGAACGGATACTTGCTCGAGATCTCTTCCAGATAGCCCTGGCTGTCCGACGGGATGAGACGGTCGGTAAGCTGACTATCCCGCAACAGCATCTTCTGACCCACCACCAGCCCGAGGGGGGAGTTGCGACTCAGCATGTCCAGAATGTTGAGCAGGTAGTAGCCATCTATGCCCACCAGCACGCTGAAAGTGCCCATCTCCTCCCGGTAGACGATGAGGGGGCGATTCGGGGTGACGGGGTTGCCCTTCATGAGATCCAGCTTGCCACCCACGTAGTCGTCCAGCTGGAACTCCCCGCTGACCGGGCCATAGAGGGAGGTGCAGTAGATGGTAGAGCCCTCGGCCAGGTTGACGCTGCGCACATCCGGCACTGTCGCCACCTGATCCCGCAGCCCCTGAACCACCTCGAGGCAGGGCTTGTTCAGACTGCCTGCAAGGGCCGATGCCGCCAGCTGGGCGTTGTCCAGGGTGCGGTCAAACATCAGCCTGGCGTGTTGCAACCGCTCCACCGCATCCTGCCGCACCCCGGTGGCGGTCTGCCAGACGATGATGGCGAGCCCCAGCACCATGGGCAGCAGACCCGCCAGCAGGGCACAGGCCAGCCGGACATAGAATTGACGCACCCTTAAACGACGAAATGGCATAACCGTCCTCATGGTCACGGCGAAAAAGCAGGCGAGTTTACCCGCTGCCGCCCGCTTGGCAAGTAATGATGATGCGCTCTGGTGAAATCCGGATGGGGCCCGCTCTGGGAGGCAAGCCCCACTCCCCATCCAGGCCCGCTGCCTTGCGCCAGCGCCAGGCCCCCCTGGCACAAGGCGTACGAAGCGGTGCCACAGTGAATTTATAATGCTCATAAAAACAGGAGCTTGTCCATCCAGTGCCCAGCCTCTAGAGTAGAGCCAACAGCCATCAGGGAGGCAGGACATGAAAATACTGATCACGGGAGGAACGGGCTTTATCGGCCGCCGCCTGGTGGCACACCTCAAGGTGCAACACGAGGTGGTGGTGCTGACCCGCCAGGGCAGCCGGGCCTACGAGCTGCTCGGCCATGACGTCACTCTGCTGGACAACCTGGACCGGCTGGACCACCTCAACGATGTGGACATCGTCATCAACCTGGCCGGCGAGCCCATCGCCAGTGGCCGCTGGAGCGAATCCCGCAAGCAGTTGCTGTGCAACAGCCGCTGGCTGCTGACCGAGCAACTGGTGGATCTGGTCAAGCTCTCCAGCACGCCGCCCAGATTGCTGCTGAACGCCTCCGCCATCGGCTGGTATGGCCGCCAGGGGGATGAGCCCCTGGACGAGCGCTGCCACCATCCCCACGACGAGTTCACCCACCGCCTCTGCCAGCGGTGGGAGCAGCTGGCCCTGCAGGCTCGCAGCCCCCAGACCCGGGTCTGCATAGTGCGCATCGGCCTGGTGCTCGGCACCGATGGGGGCGCCCTGCCCAGGATGCTGCCCCCCTATCGGCTGGGGCTCGGCGGCCCCATGGGCCCGGGCACCCAGATGATGAGCTGGATCCACGTGCAGGATCTGGTGCGGGCCATGCTGTTTCTCCTCGAGCACGACGAGTGCGAGGGGATCTTCAATGGCACGGCCCCGCAGCCGGTCAGCAATCGCCAGTTCAGCCAGACCCTGGCCAGCACACTCCATCGCCCACACCTCTTCTTCGTGCCAGCCCAGGTGCTTCGACTGCTGATGGGCGAGGCAGCCGATCTGCTGCTCACCGGCCAGCACATCCTTCCCGCACGGCTGCAGGAGGCGGGGTTCCACTTCACCTATCCGGCGCTCCCCGAGGCCCTCGGCAACCTGCTGTTGCCCCCGCGCTGAGATCCATAAAAAAGCGCCCGGCCAAGGCTGGGCGCTTTTTGAGAGCAGGGTGCAGGGTCGATTAGTCCTCGAACGCTCGCGTAGCTGGCAACCAAGCATCAGCATCCCCGTTAGTCCGATTACGCCACTTTGTGGCTAATCGAACCTACAGCAGCCCCTGCCCCAGGCCTCTTAGCCGGTCGCTCAGGGTGCCCGCCAGCAGCTGGCGGCGCATGCCCTGACCGGCCAGGGTCACCAGCAGGGCCCCCAGCAAGGGCAGGCCGGCCCAGATGGCCCAGTGGAACTGCCACTGGCCATCGAACCACCACCACTGCAGGCCAAAGGAGCAGAGCTCCACCACCATGGCGGCGCACAGCCCCGCCAGGGCGCCACTGGCCACCAGCTCCCAGCGCAACATCTTCTCCAGCAGTTTGCTGCCCGCCCCCAGGGTGCGCATCAGCAGCAGCTCCCGGCGCCGGGCGGCCATGCTGGCCTGGGTCTGGGTCAGCAGCACCAGCAGGGCGGCCACAGTCACCAGCCCCAGCATCAGCCCCAACGCCCGGCTCACCTGATCCGAGACCACAGTCAGCCGCCCTATCAGATCCTCCACATCGATGAGACTCACAGTGGGGTGGCGGCGGATAAGCTCCACCTCGGCACTGCGTCCTTGTGGCGGCAGGCGATAGCTGCCAAGCCAGGTCTGGGAGAAGGGGGCCAGCACGTCCGCCGAGAAGATCATGTAGAAGTTGGGTCTCATGTTGTCCCACTTGATGGACCTCAGGCTGGTCACCCTGGCCTCGAAGCTGCGCCCCTCTATGGTGAAGCTGAGGGCATCCCCCAGAGCGATGCCGAGCTGGCCCGCCAGCACCTCGTCGACGGAGACCTCCCCCTTGCCGCCGAGCCATTGGCCCGAGGTGACCTTGTTGTCGGGGGGCAGGGTTGTAGTAGTGGTGAAGTTGAGCTCGCGGTTCACCCCCTCCCGGGCCGCATCCTCACCCACCGCCTGACCGGCGATCCGGGTCAGGCGCCCGCGCACCATGGGATAGAAGTCCGAGGTGATGGCACCGGCTTTGTGCAGGTCCGCCAGTATGCCGTCGCGCTCCCCGTCGGCCACATTGACCAGGAAGCGGTTGGGGGCATCCGCGGGCAGACGGGCGGAAAAATCATCCAGCAGATCGACCCGCGCCGCCCACAGCAGCCCGAACAGCATGAGCGCCAGGGCAAAGCCCGCCAGCTGGAACAGACCGCTGCCGCGCTCGCGGGAGAGGTGGCTGATGGCCAGACGCAGGGCATGAGGCCCCTTGAGCCGACCACCGAGTCGCAGCAACCCGGAGGCCAGCAGCGCCAGCAGCACCATCAGCAGCCCCATGCCCCCGATGAGACCGAGCGCCAGCCTGGCATCGGCGGTAAAGCCCCAGACCAGAGCGAACAGACCGAGCAGGCCCACGGGCACCGTCAGCCAGGGAGGAATGCCCGCCTCCAGCTCCCGGCGCAGCACCCGCAGCGGCGGCACCTTGAGCAGGCGCAGGAAGGGGATGAAGGCCAGCAGCAGGGTGATGAAGAAGGCGACCGCCAGACCCAGGGCAAAGGGACGCCAGGAGGGCGGTGGCAGATCAGCTGGCAGCAGATCCCCCAGCAGTTGCAGCGTCAGCCACTGCATGGCGCTCCCCGCCACCAGGCCGATCAGGGCACCTATCAGGGTCAGGGAGGCGAGGAGGGTCCCCATCAGTTGCCAGAGGGTACGCCGTGACGCCCCCAGCGTCTTGAGCAGCGCCACCATGTTGGTCTGGCGCTCGGCGAAGTGGCGCACCGCTATGCCCATGGCCAGGGCCCCCAGCAGCACGCCAGCCAGGGACGCCAGGCGGAAGAAGCGCTCGGCATTGGCCAGGGATTTGCCGACCTGGGAGCCCTGATCGTCGGGCTTGATCAGCTTCTGCCCGGCGGTGAGTCTGGACGTCAGCCAGCGCTCATAGCGGGCGATCCCCTCCCGGGGCCCCTTGATGAGATAGCGCCACTGCTGGCGGCTGCCCGGCAGGAGGGCGCCGGTCGCCTCTATATCGGCGCTGTGGATCAGCGCCCTTGGCGCCATCTGGAAGGGGCTGAAGCCCTGGTCCGGCTCCTGGCCCAGCTCCCCCGCCACCTTCAATCTGGTGTTGCCGACCTCCAGCTCGTCCCCGAGTTTGGCGCCGAGCAACTGCATCACCCGGGCGGAGAGCCAGATCTCCCCGGGCGCAGGAGCACGCTGGGGCATCAGCTCCAGCTTGCCATAGAAGGGGAAATCGCTCGGCACGGCGCGAATGGACGCCAGTTGCAGGCCGTCGCCGTGAAACAGCATGCTGTTGAAGCTGACCGTGGTCTGGACGAGGAGCCCCTCCTGCGTCGCCTGGGCGAGCCAGGCTTCGGGCGCCGGTGTGGCGGAGCGCAGCACCCGATCCGCCCCGATGAAGTCGCGGCCCGAGGCCTTGAGCCCCGCATCCAGCCGGTCCGCCACCAGGGCCACGCTCAGCACGCAGGCCACGCTCAGGGCCAGCGCCAGCACGAACCAGCGCAGCTCGCCGCTGAACCCTTCCCGGCGCAGCAGCTTGAAACCCAGTCTCCATTGACTCATGACTTGCTCCCCATGCCCGGCGCCAGCACAAGCCCTGACCGTCCCGGGCGGTTCTTTCTCCACTGGCTCATGACAGCTCCCTGACACGGGGAGCCAAGGTGGCTTCAGATACTGGCGCATCTGCCTCCAGCCGTCCCGCCGCCATCACCAGCTGCCGCTGGCAGCGCTGGGCCAGCTCATGATCATGGGTCACCACCACCAGGGTGGTGTTGTGCTCAAGGTTGAGACGAAACAGCAGCTCGATCACCGTCTCCCCCGTCTTGCTGTCGAGGTTGCCGGTGGGCTCGTCCGCCAGCAGCAGGCTGGGGCGGGTCATAAAGGCCCGGGCGATGGCGACCCGCTGCTGTTCCCCCCCGGACAGACGCGGCGGCAGGTGGTGCAGTCGCTCGGCCAGCCCGACCTGGGTGAGCAGCTCGCGGGCCCTGGGCTCACAGTCGGTCTCGCCGCGCAGCTCGGCCGGCAGCATGACGTTCTCCAGGGCGCTCAGGGTGGGCAAAAGCAGGAAGGACTGGAACACGAACCCCACCTGCTCGGCGCGCAATCTGGCCCGCCCCTCCTCGTCCAGCCGGGTCAGGGACTGGCCCAGGATCTCTATCTCGCCGCTGCTCGGCAGGTCGAGTCCGGCCAGCAGGCCGAGCAGGGTGGACTTGCCGGATCCGGAGGCGCCAACCAGGGCCAGCGTCTCGCCGGTATTGACTTGCAGATCGATCCCTTCAAGGATGGTGAGACTTTCCTGGCCGAGGCGAACGGTTTTGCCGAGCCCCCTGACGGTGATAATGGGCGTTGAACTCATGATGCGTTTCCTGTTTGCCTTAACCTGTAATGACAATAGATCTTGGGAGTTGAATGCATGACCCGTGTCTTGTTCGTCTTGAGTTGCCTGTGTTGCTGGATCTCATCGGTCCAGGCGCAAACCCTGCTGGTACTGGGGGACAGCCTGAGCGCCGGTTACCAGATGCAGGCCGAGCAGAGCTGGCCTGCCCTGCTCAATGAGAAGTGGCAGCAGCAGGGTGGCGAGCACAGGCTCATCAACGCCAGCATCAGTGGTGAAACCACCCAGGGGGGGCTGGCCCGCCTGCCCGCCCTGCTCGAGGAGCACAAGCCTGACTGGGTGCTGATCGAGCTGGGGGCCAACGATGGCCTGCGCGGCTTTGCCCCCGCCATCACCCGGGCCAACCTCACCAAAATGGTGGCGCTGGCCAAGGCCAGCCAGGCGAAGACGGTACTGACCCAGATCCAGCTGCCCCGCAACTATGGCGCCCGCTACCTGCAGCAGTTCGAGCAGATCTTCCCGGAGCTGGCGCAGGCCAATGACCTGCCGCTGATGCCCTTCTTTATCGATGATATTGTGCTGCGCCCTGAACTCATGATGAACGATGGGCTCCACCCCACGGCGGCGGCCCAGCCCCAGATCCGCGACCGGGTTGCGAGCTTCATCGAGCCCCTGCTGACCCAGTGACCCCAAGGGGCGAACGCTGGCTGCCAACCCACCAAAAACAAACGCACCCGCCAAGGCGGGTGCGTTGCTATCTGTCTTTGCCAGATCCAGAGCCTCAGGTTCTGACCCATGCATTCTTGAATCCCCCTGCCAGCAGGCCAGCTCGACTGTCAGTTGGCAAGGCACGACGCAGCCGGCTATGCGGGTTCAAACCCCCAGGATCTGGCGCATGCGCTCCTGGGTAACCCCGACCAGCAGATCAGGCTGGAACTTGGAGATGAAGCGGTCACATCCCACCTTCTTGACCATGGCCTCGTTGAAGTTGCCACTCAGGGAGGTGTTGAGGGTGATGAAGAGATCGGCCATGCGCGGATCGCTGCGCACCTCGTGGGTCAGGCGGTAGCCATCCATCTCCGGCATCTCGGCGTCCGTTATCATCAGCATGATCTCGTCGGTCACCTTCTTGCCCGCGTCGCACCACCCCTTGAGCAGCTTGAGCGCCTGCAACCCATCCTGGCATTCGATCACCTCTAGGCCGAGCTGGGCGAGGGTCTCGCGCACCTGATTGCGTGCCGTGCTGGAGTCATCGACGATGAGCACCTTGCGCCCCTGCATCTGGGGCAGGATCTCCTTGTCCAGCACCTCCGCCGAGATGCGGATGTCATAGGTGATGATCTCCGCCAGCACCTTCTCCACGTCGATGATCTCGACTATCTGATCGACCCCGCCCTCCGGGATGCGGGTGATGGCGGTGAGGTAGTTGGCGCGCCCCGCCGAACGGGGGGGCGGCAGTATGTCCTTCCAGGTCATGTTGACGATGTGGGCCACCTGCCCCACCAGGAACCCCTGAATGGTGCGGTTGTATTCGGTGATGATGAGGTTGGACTCGTTGTCGACCGCCATGGGGCGCATGCCGATGGCACCGCGCAGGTTGATGACGGGAATGGAGACGCCGCGGATGTTCGCCACCCCGCTGATGTTGTGATGGGAGCCCGGCATCTTGTTGAGATGGGGCAGCTTCACCACCTCCCGCACCTTGAAGACGTTGATCGCAAACAGCTGCTGGGATCCCAACCGGAACATCAGCAACTCCAGGCGATTCTCACCCACCAGCTGGGTACGTTGATCCACTGAATCCAATATGCTCGCCATATAAAGCCCTTACGTCCGTTTCCCGAGTGCCGCCCCGCCAGAGGGGCGCCAGCATGCCAACTAGACCCGCATTCCCCCGGCAGGAGCAACGCAAGCCTCTATAGAAATAATGAAAAGGGTCGAGAAAAGATAGGATCTTGACCGCGGGGCGTGATCCTCACCCCATAGCCCCATGCCAGCAGCCCCTTATCGCCATCGACCCGACAAAGAGAGTTATCGACCAGGAGGGGACAATGCTGAACCCGGGATTGGCCTGGCGGCCGAGAAAGAGCACAACGTGGTTTTGCGCCCATAAAAAAACCGGCCGCGAGGCGGCCGGTTGAAAATACAGTAGGCAGTCAGGGACGACTTAGAAGTGGTACTGCATGGCCACGCCAACGACGTCGTCGGTGTTCTGGCCAAACTTGTTGTACCCGTCAGTACCGTCGCTGCTCAGCAGGTTGGCCTTGTAATCAACGTAGACGTCGAAGTTGTCGTTGATGTTGTACCAGGCGCCGATGGACACGTACTCGGTCAGGGTGTCATCCAGGTTCTGGTCGGAATCTTTCACGTCCAGGCGGTTATACGCCAGAGACGGCTTCCATTGGCCCCAAGTGTACTGAACCACGGCTTCGTAGCCGTTGCTCTCGGAGGCATAACCGTCGTTGCCAGCCTGGCTCACATAGACGTGATTTTCGCCATAGGCGTAGGTCGCGGCAGCGTACAGGTTGTTGGCGTTGTACTTGATACCGACTGCGGTCAGCTTGGCATCTTCGCTGCCACCGAAGTTGGCGTTGGCAGCCTGGTCGGCAGTCTTGCCAGCCTGGTTATAGGCCAGACCCAGGCTGATGCCCATGTCGAAGTTGTAGTTGGCAGACAGGGCGTAGCCCTCTTCGGAGCCCTTGGTCCAGCTGGACGCGCTCTCGTTCTGCGCTTCGTTCTCGCCGGTGAACTGGGCACCCAGCACCAGGCCGTCGAAGGTGTAGAGGTACTGAGCCAGGCCGTTGGTACGACCGGTACCGAAGACTTCGGTACCCTTGCCCAGGCCATCTCCGCCCCACTCCGGCAGAACGTCGGTGTAGTCGTTAACGGCCTTGGCAATCAGACCATCCTGACGACCGTAGCTGAAGGCGCCGAAACGATCGTTCTTGATGCCAACGTAGGCATAACGCAGCTCGTTGTCGGAGCTGTTGGTCGGTACGTTGTACTCGACGAAGCCGTTGGCGACGGTTTCTTCGTTGATGCGGGTCTCACCACCGATGCGCAGACGCAGGTAGCTCTGATCGCCACTCTCGTCGTCGTTGTCGCTACCGTAGTACATGCCTTGAACACGGCCACCGATGTCAAGCTTGGTACCATCCTGGTTGTAAACGGTAGAAGCTTGTGCACCACCGGCCAGCAGCAGGCTGGAGATGGCCATCGTCAATGCTGTCTTTTTCATTGTTCGTTCCTCTGAGGTGTAAACCAGACCTGTGCTCGGTCGTTGTCATTTTGAATCGGGTTCATTTCCGATGACCTAGGGTAGATCTGCGAACCTTGATGGGAACTGAAGAGGGGGCCGATTAATTAGAAATACTCGATTTATCCTGCCTGCTGCGACATTAAATGTCGCAAACAAAAGTCATTGCGGAATTTTAAACCACCAAAATAGAAAAGTCAGAACAATGAAAACGCCATGACGAGGTATGACAGAGCGTTATATCGAGGAGGGGTCAATGAAAGCCTGAGGGAGCGGGTTCCACTCGAGCCCAAAGAGGCCTCAGGCAGGTTGCCAGTCCCGCATGACGCGCAGCAGGTCTTTCCAGCTGACGATGCCGACCAGGGCGCCGTTTTCCAGTACCGGCAGACAGGAGACATGTTGCTCCAGCATGATGGCGCTGGCCTCCTGCAAAGTCGATTCGGGAGAGATGGTGATGGGCTGGCGACTCATGATCTGATGGGCCCGCCGGTTGAGGGTCTCGGTGTCGCGGTTCATCTCGGCATCAGTGTCGAGATAGGGGCTGAGGGCGCGCAGCAGATCCCTGTCCGAGATGACCCCCACCAGCACTTCCTCTTCCAGCACCAGCAGGTGGCGAAAGTGGGCCTGCTCGAAGATCGCCTTGATGACACCCAGCCGGTCATCCATGGAAACGGTCGCAACCCGGGTCGTCATGATCTCTTTAATCAACATGGAAGCCTCCTGCCCCCTGACAGATGTCTCTGTTATGGCACGTTTTTCTTGCCGCAGCCAGCCATGCCCCCCAGCCTCAAGTGCAAATCCGAGTCATTTCACGTAAGATCCGCGCCAGTTTATCCCCTTCATTGAGCCAAGCAGATCCATCCATGATAGTTGCCAGTCAAATCGAACTGATCCGCGGCGGCCGCACGCTGCTGGACAACGCGTCCGCCACCATTCACCCCGGCCACAAGGTGGGCCTGGTGGGCAAGAACGGCTGTGGCAAGTCCACCTTCTTTGCTCTGGTGCGGGGCGAGCTGGCCATCGACAACGGCAGCTTCAGCCTGCCCGCCGGCTGGCAGATTGCCGGCGTGGCCCAGGAGACCCCGGCGCTGGACTGCTCCGCGCTCGAATACGTGGTCGATGGCGACAAGGAGTTCCGCGCCCTGGAAGCCCAGCTGGCCCAGGCCGAGCAGGATGACAATGGCCTTCTGGTCGCCGAGCTGCACGGCAGGCTCGACACCATCGGTGCCTACAGCATCCGCGCCCGCGCAGCCGAGCTGCTGCACGGGCTGGGCTTTGGTGGCGATCAGCTCGATTCGCCGGTGAAGAGCTTCTCCGGTGGCTGGCGCATGCGCCTGAACCTGGCCCAGGCCCTGCTCTGCCGCTCCGACCTGCTGCTGCTCGATGAACCGACCAACCACCTGGATCTCGACGCCGTCATCTGGCTGGAGAAGTGGCTCAAGGGCTACCAGGGCACGCTGGTGCTGATTTCTCACGACCGCGACTTCCTCGATTCGGTCATCAATCGCATCATCCACATCGAGAACGGCAAGCTCAACGAATACACCGGCGGCTACTCCGACTTCGAGTTGCAGCGCGCCGAGCAACTGGCCCAGCAGCAATCCATGTACGAGAAGCAGCAGCGGGAGATGTCCCACATGCAGGCCTATGTGGACCGCTTCCGCTACAAGGCCTCCAAGGCGCGCCAGGCCCAGAGCCGCCTGAAAGCCATGGAGCGGATGGAGAAGATCCTGCCCGCCCACGCCGACTCCGAGTTCAGCTTCGAGTTTCGCGAGCCCTCGGCCCTGCCGACCCCCCTCATCGCCATGGAGAACCTGTGCGCCGGTTACGGTGACAAGGTGATCCTGGAGAAGATAAAGATGAACCTGGTGCCGGGCTCGCGCATCGGCCTGCTGGGACGCAACGGCGCCGGCAAGTCCACCTTCATCAAGATGCTGTCGGGCTCCAATGCGCCGCTGTCGGGCACGCTGGAGGTGAGCGCCGGGGTCAGCATCGGCTACTTCGCCCAACATCAGCTCGAAACCCTGCGTCTGGACGATACCCCCCTCGATCACCTGGCCCGCCTCGCGCCGGACAAGTCCGAGCAGGAGCTGCGCAACTACCTCGGCAGCTTCGGCTTCCACGGCGACAAGGCGCTGGACAAGGTGGCCCCCTTCTCCGGTGGCGAGAAGGCGCGGCTGGTGCTGGCCCTCATCACCTGGCAAAAGCCCAACCTGCTGCTCTTGGATGAACCGACCAACCACCTGGATCTGGAGATGCGCCACGCCCTGACCATGGCGCTGCAAGGCTTCGAAGGCGCCATGGTGGTGGTCTCTCACGACCGTCACCTGCTGCGCACCACCACGGATGACTTCTATCTGGTCCACGGTGGCCGGGTCGAGCCGTTCGACGGCGATCTGGATGACTATCACAAGTGGCTCGGAGAGCAGGAGAAAGAGGCCAACACCAAGCCGACGGACGGCACCGTCTCCGCCAACTCGGCGGTGGCACGCAAGGATCAGAAGCGGCTCGAGGCCCAGTTCCGCCAGCAGACCCGGCCCCTGCGCCAGAAGCTGGAGAAGCTCGAGGCCAGCATGGAGAAGCTGCAGGACAAGCTAGGCGACATCGAGAACCAGCTGGCCGACCCCGCCATCTACGAAGAGAGCGCCAAAACCAGGCTCTCCGAGCTGCTCAAGTCCCAGGGCCCCCTCAAGGAGCAGCTGGAAGAGGTGGAGCTGGAGTGGATGAGCCTCTGTGAGGAGCTGGAAACCATGGAGCAGGCCTTCTTTGCGTGACGAACAGCTGATGGCAAGCGAGCGGGTCGCCGTGCACGAGCTGCCGACGCCGCTCGGCTTCTGGCACTGGAGCGGCAAGGTCTATGGTGAGCGCAGCCAGGACTGGCTCAACGTGCAGACGCTGGGGGGCAACGTCAATCTGGCGCTCTTGCTGCACCACCTAGATCTGCTCGGCATCCCGGTCGATCTCACCGATCTGCAACCGGCCCTGGTCCAGACCGAGGCGGTGCTGCTCCCCTGGCGCACCCTGCGCCAGCAAGCCAAGGCGCGGCTGGCGGAGGAAGAGTACCAGGCCATGCTGGCCCACGAGCTGGAGCTGGAGCGGTTGCAACAGGGGGTCTTGCTGCAGACCCTGCGCGGCCTCTCCCTGTTTCGTGGCAAGAGCCACAACTTGTTGAACTACCTATCGTTACTGGGTGCCCAGCAGGGCCCCCTCAGAGACCTAATATGCTGAGCTACCGCCACGCCTTTCACGCCGGCAACCATGCCGACGTCCTGAAACACGCCGTTCAGGCCCTGATCATCGAGTCCCTCAAGAAGAAGGAGAAGCCCTTCATCGTGCTGGACACCCATGCCGGCGGCGGTCTCTATGACCTGCGCGGCGACTGGTCCCAGAAGAAGGCGGAGTACGCTGACGGCATAGGCCGCCTGTGGGACGAGCGTGCCCAGTGGTCCGCCATGGCCCCCTATCTTGGCGTCATCGAAGAGATGAATCAGAACGGCGAGCTGCACTACTACCCCGGCTCGCCGGAGCTCTCCCGCCGCCTCGCCCGCGAGCAGGACAAGCTGGCGCTGATGGAGCTGCACAACAACGAGGTGGAGGATCTTCGCGCCAACATGGGCTATGACCCCCGCGTCGCCGTCCACCACCGTGACGGCTTCGAAGGGCTGGTCGCCCTGCTGCCCCCCACCCCGCGCCGGGGGCTGGTGCTCATCGACCCCCCCTATGAGCTCAAGGAAGATTACTTCGCCGTGGTCGATACCCTGAAAAAGGCGCAGAAGCGCTGGGCCACCGGCATCTATGCCCTCTGGTATCCCATCCTCGGGCAGGAGGCGGACAAGTCCCGCGACATGCTCAAAGCGATCAAGCGGGAAAACTTCGGTAACGTCCTGGTGGCCGAGCTGGAAGTGGCCGGTCAGACCGCCGATTGGGGCATGAACGGTTCCGGCATGCTGATCGTCAGCCCCCCCTGGATGCTGGCCGAGCAGATAGAAGCCTTCCTCAAGCCACTCTGTGCCAAACTGGCCCAGGGCGCCGGCGCCCAGTACAGGGTGGAGTGGCTCAACAAGGCATCCGACTGAGCCCTCACCGCTCACAAAAATGACAAAGCCCCGAAAGGGGCTTTTCTCTGTCTGCCGTTGCCGGGATGACGACTCAGGCCCGGACGGGCAGATCCCGCCAGAGCGCCAGCACAAGCAAGGCCAATATGGCAAAGGGCGGTGCCAGGCAAAGCAGCACGCACAGGAAGGTGACAAGCACAGGATGGCGGCTCTTGCGACGGGCCAGTCGCCAGGCCACGACGCCGGCGACGATCATCAGCAGCAGGATGAACAGCACATAAATATTGGCATTGATGGTCATGAAAGCTCCTTTTTCATGGCAAAAGGCACACTCTATCGCCGCCATGGCCCCAGGCAAGTCCCCAATCTGGTGGTCTCGACCTCGGTCGATAGGCTTTTTCTATTTAGCTGATAGATGAGAATAGTTTTCATTTGATGTAATTCCGGGTGATACTGCACTCATCGCCAGAGGAGACACCATCATGAAAAAGACCATCAGCTTCGCCGTTTTGCACTTCAGTGTCGCCTTTACAGTGGCTTACCTGCTGACCGGCGAACTGCTCACCGCCAGCCTGATCGCCCTGATCGAGCCCGCCGTCAACACCGTCGCCTTCTACTTTCACGACCTTGGCTGGCACAGGCTCAAGCCCGACCACAGCCTGCAGGCCAAGACCAGCAGCTTCGCCCTGGTGCACTTCTCGGTGGCCTTCGGTGTCGCCTACCTGCTGAGCGGCGAGCTGCTGACCGGTGGCGTGATGGCGTTGATAGAGCCTGCCATCAATACCGTCGTCTTCTTCTTCCACGAGCGGCTGTGGCGCGCCCGCCAGTCGCTGGCACTGGCCTGAGGGAGGGGCTGCGGCCCTTCCCTGCACCTGAACAAGCTTCTCTCCCCCAGCAAGGGGACCACCCCCTGTCGTACTGACCAATTTGTTGATCCCGCCCCAACATTTATCACCCCGCCCTTCCCCTGCGCCCCTGTCCCGCTACCATACCCGAATGGCAATCCAAGCCTCGTCGGAGTCACCCATGGGCCCTCTCCGCCATCCCCATTGGTTACAAAGCAGCAGGCTGGAAGCTGAAATTCAGGGGCGGTAGCCTTGCAGTTTTCCAAGCGCGGCTGCCACAAGTCGATGTAACCTTTCGGCTAACGAGATGACGCACACAAAAAAGAGCCTTGTGAGTCTCAAGCTTGGATAAGGGAACATTTCCGCATAGCGACGGAACCGGTTGAGTGAGAAAATACAAGCTTTTTAAATAAGTAATTATTTCCCAGATCATAATCAGTTTTATTCATAGATATACGGCAATAAAGCCCGTCACTATATAGACGTTTTTCAAACACCACGTGATTACATTCCAAGAAAGGAGAGTCAGTTGAATAGAGGTATTTTAAACTTTCTTTCTAATGATCCTATTTATAAAAGCTCAAAAAAAGAATGGCTTGTTGAGTTACAACAGTCACAAATGTATTGGTACGAACTACTAGTAAATGGACATGAAGAAATTGACACTAGAAAATTCATATTTGATCAAGTCAAAAAACTTAAAGAAGAAGTTGAGAGTTGCCTAGAAAAAAGGTTTGTTTACTTTATATGCTCTAGGATAAAAGTGAGATTCTGCTCAGATACACTCCCAGTACTTACTCCATTTCATGGCTTCATGAAGTTGAGAGTGTTAGTCGGGCGTGAAAAAGAACCAAAGGAGTTTGTTGTAAATGTGCTATATGACGAAAACAGGGATGTTGTGATTCCAAAAATCGACGAAACTGGAAGATTCATTATATTTACTCATCAAAGTGGCCATAGTATTTGCTTTTCCATACATGATTATCTCATGAACTTCTGTGTAAACCTTGGATATTCAACTAAAGTTGAATATGTTGGTGTTACAAAGAACCCAAATAATAGGCCTTTGAATGGCGTACATGGTGGATTGAGTGATGTCTTATATAATGTTTCTAATGATGATAATGACATACTGATCTTCTTCAACTTGTTTAAAGTAACAAATAATGCAGCAGGTAACAAATACAATATACATTATAATATCGCTAATGCGATGACTGATGAAATAAAGGTTAACCAAGAAGGCGAAGTAATAGAGAAATCCTTCAGGTTTTATTTTGACTCCGACACTCAAAAAAGGCATAAAAACACAGAAAGACGAGAGATAACAAATGATCTTAGGGAAATGTCTGAGAAAAACAACATTAAATCGGTACACGTATTCTATGAAGTGGAAGATGATAGCGAATATTATGAGTTTTACTCTTCTAAAGTTTCACCAAAGAGAACTCATTACTTTACAGTAGAGCTAAATGATGACGATATCTATTTAACTAACATTAACTGTACTCTTGAGGAGTTTCTAATTACGCAATCCAATTTTTAGAATAATAATATTATTTTTAAGCGTGAGTTCTGGGACACCCACCTTTCTGCGAGAGGTGGTGGAGTATCTCAAAACTCGGCTAAAAGCCCTCCAGAAAACTATTGCAGCACTTACACGAAATAAAAGGAGTATGTATGAGAGTTTCTGAATTCTTTAAATTAAATAGAACTCAGCCATACCTAGACTTTGTGGACATTCCATTAAACACAGATGTCCCAGTATTTCTCGATCCTAATTCTATTAAGTCGCTTGAATCTGCATGGGGGAATGAACTATCTTCATTACTTCAGACATTTTTTGAAGTGGTTTTACGACTAATTAAAAATGATGAACATGAAAAAGCTAGATATTTATTATCTTCGTTAAATGAAAGAAATGAGTTTCACCTGGGCTACTCTGTTGGTGAATCTAAAGGCCATGCCTTTGGGTCTGAATCAGCAAAATCCGTTTGGAATGCGCTAACAAAGAGTAAAGCTGCATCGACAGGGTTATTACAAGACTTAGAAGATACTGCATTGCTAATTAATGGCATTGGTACAGATATGATTTCTGATGCTGTTTGTAATATTCTTAGAGGCCCACTAATTAAATATACGCAAGAAATGTGCATGTATTATGGGATTCCAATGACCCCAGGCGTTGCATCTGGACCAATATGGAATCCACAAAAAGAGCTATGGGAGGAAACCTTTGTTTCTTTGCCAATGACTAACTTTGGTAAAGTTATTCTTGTCCCCAAAATTATTGTTAGACATCGGTTAAGCTTTCAATATGATGAATATTATCGATACTTCTTATTACCCGAAATGCAAGATGAGCATCTACGTGCAAATTCATCCCTAGTTGAAACATTGAAAAATGGAGATAAGCGGGTAACAAAAAAAGTACTTCAGGAAAAATATGGGAGAGATAAATTAGCCGTAGTAGAGCAAACACTGATTAGGCCTAATATTCTTGATGAGTACCGTGAAGCTAAAGCAGAATCTCCATCTAGTCCACTTACTCATGAACAGTTCTCTGAGATTGAACAAACCGAAAAGCCTCAATTAGAGTTATTGCTAACTCAACTAAAAGCATTACATACCGGTAGAGAGGCCGCCGAAGAATATGAGAATATAATAGAAAAGATTTTATCTGTGCTGTTCTATCCATCACTCTGTAATCCGACAAAGCAACACAAAATCCATAATGGTAGGAAACGAATAGATATAACTTATGTTAATGAAGCCAAGGGAGGTTTTTTTTACTGGTTATCCAAGCATTACCCATGCCCTCAGATCTTCGTGGAATGTAAAAATTATGGTAAAGATATTTCTAATCCAGAGGTAGATCAATTATCTGGACGCTTTTCACCTAGCCGTGGAAAAGTTGGAATTCTAATTTGCAGAGAGATTCAAGATAAAGACCTTCTTTATAAAAGATGCCAAGATACAGCAAAAGATCAGAGGGGTTATATCATAGCTCTTGATGACAAAGATGTTGAGGCAATGATTAATAACTATATTAAAAATGAAGGAGCTCAGTCATTTGATTTATTACATAAACTTTGGTCAAATTTAATTAATTAACAACCATGAATTTTAACTCGTAGATTCTAATAACGAAGCGTATTCGGATCATGAAAAAATCTGGGATACCCACCATCTCGATAGCAGACTTGTTTTGCAAGATGGGTGTCCCCTGTAACCCCCTAATCCCTATCAATCCAACTCTCCCCTCCCCTATGGGGATTCAATCCTCCCTGCCACTGGCCTATAGTGAGCCCCTACTAGAACAACCTCAGCGAGCAGCAGTATGTATATCGGCGAATTTGCCCGGCTGGCGGGCACCACACCCAAGGCAGTCCGCCTCTACGAGCAGCTCGGGCTGCTGCCCGAGCCAAGGCGGCGCGGCAAGTATCGCGTCTACCGGGCCGAAGATCTGGAGTGGGTCGGCTTTATTCGCCAGGCCCAGCAGCTCGGCTGCAAATTGAGCGAGCTGGCCCCTCTGCTGGCGGGCCTCACCAGTCTCGACCAGTTTCCCTGGCAGAAGGTGGAGCAGCTTATCGCGGGCAAGCTGGCGCAGATAGAGGCAGAGATGGCCAGGCTGCAAGGGCAACACCAGTCCCTGACCCAGTGTGCCGCGCTGCTGGCGCAGCACCCCTGCCGCTATGGCGCCCCCGGCCAGAGCGAGCCGCTCCCGCAGGCTGAGCAAGGGCTTGCAGGACGGGCGCACAAGGTGGCTTGACTCTGTCCCATGGGACAAGGGGTGTAATGGGGGCTCACTTCAAGGAGCCACACCATGACACCCAAGCTGCTTATCATCAACGGCAACCCCAAACCCGACAGCCTCTGCCATGCCCTCGCCCGGGAGTATGCCCGCAGCGCCGAGGAGGGCGGCGCAGAGGTCATTCTGCATCACGTGGGGGAGCTCGCCTTCGAGCCGGATCTGCACCATGGCTATGACGAGGCGCAGCCCCTCGAGCCCGATCTGCTGGCATTGCAGCAGAGCCTGAAGCAGGCCCAGCATCTGGTGATCGTCGCCCCCCTCTGGTGGGGCCACCTGCCGGCCCGGCTCAAGGGCTTGCTCGACAGAACGCTGCTCTCGGGGTTTGCCTTTCGCTATCAGAAGGGCAAGGCCCTTCCCGAGCGCCTGCTCGCCGGCAAGACGGCGCGCCTGCTGCTCACCATGGACAGCCCCCTCTGGTACTACCGCTGGTGGCTGGGGGATCCCGCCTCGCGCATCCTCGACAAACAGGTACTGGGGCTGTGCGGCATACAGCTGACCCACCGCCAGCATCTGGGGCCCGTCCACACCTCGGATGAAAAGGCGCGCCAGCGCTGGCTCACGCAAGCCGGGGCCGCCGCCCGCCATGATGCGCAGCGGCTGGCGCGGCGGCGTACCTGAGTCAGGGCGGCGGCGACCCTGGTGACGAGGGTTGTCGGCAGCGGGGTCCAGAGAGACGGGCAAGGGAGCCTGGGGTGAAAAAGTCCTCGGCGGCCCGGCGACCTTGTGCTGTAGTAAGTGGCAATTCCCTCTTGCTGGAGCCTTTTCGATGAACAAGATGTTGCTTGGCACCCTCGCCTTGATGCCGCTGCTGGCCAGTGCCGCTACCCCTTCCTTTGATTGTGCCAAGGCCCACGGCGCGGCCGAGCAGCTTGTCTGCCAGGACGCCGGGCTGGCGGCGCTGGATAACGAACTCGCGGCTCTCTACCCCAAGGCACTGGCCAAGCTGTCGGCAGAGCAGCAGAAGACGGAGAAGGCGATGCAGCGCGGCTGGATCAAGGGGCGCAACGAGTGCTGGAAAGAGAGCGACTCGCGCCAATGCGTGGAGGAGAGCTACCAGCTGCGCATCACAGAGTTGCAGATAAAGGGGGGTCAGCTGATGGTGCCAAGCCCGGTCGACTACCAGTGCGACGGCGAGCTCCGGCTCTCGACCTACTTCTATAACGAGGCCAAACGGCCTGCCGCCGTGATCAACCTGAGCGAAGGGGCGCAGCAGTCGCAGGTGCTCGCCTTTGAAGCCCCCAGCGCCAGCGGCGCCCGTTACGAGGGGCCGAATCTCAGGCTGCTGATCAAGGGGGACGAAGCCAGGCTGGAGCGCTACGGTCAGCCGGCCCAGCAGTGCCGGTCACTTGGCAAGGGCAGCATCGAGTAAGCCCGCCGACCGACATGAAAAAGCCCCGCAATGCGGGGCTTTTTTTATTCAGCGTGCGTGATTTATCTCACCATGACCGGCTCAGCCGAGACAGGGGGAGCCTGGAACTCGCGCTCAGCCTCGTCGAAGCGATCCAGCATGGCCTTGGAGGGCGCCTTGTCCAGCAGGCTGAACACCACTATGGCCAGGGTGGCGAAGACGAAGCCCGGGATGATTTCATACAGACCCAGCCAGCCGAACTGCTTCCAGACGATGACGGTCAGGGCACCGGCCAGCATGCCGGCCAGGGCGCCGTTGCGGGTCATGCGCGACCAGAGCACCGAGAGCAGCACCACGGGACCGAAGGCGGCACCGAAGCCGGCCCAGGCGTAGCTCACCAGCCCCAGCACCCGGTTCTCCGGGTTTACGGCCACGGCGATGGCGATAAGCGAAATCACCAGCACCATGGCGCGGCCGACCCACACCAGCTCTTTCTGGGAGGCATTCTTGCGCAGGAAGGGCTTGTAGAGATCTTCGGTGATGGCGCTGGAGCAGACCAGCAGCTGGCAGCTCAGCGTGCTCATCACTGCCGCCAGTATGGCGGAGAGCAGCACGCCGGCGATCCAGGGGTTGAACAGTATCTTGGAGAGCTCGATGAAGACGCGCTCCGGGTTGCCGGTGACGCCGGCAGCCTGCTCGGTGAAGGTGGAGAAGTAGGAGAGGCCGAAGAAACCGATGGCCACGGCGCCGCCCAGGCAGAACACCATCCAGGTCATGCTGATGCGACGGGCGCTGGCCATGGAGTGGTGGGAGTCCGCTGCCATGAAGCGCGCCAGTATGTGGGGCTGGCCGAAGTAGCCCAGGCCCCAGGCCATCAGGGAGATGATGGCGATGAAGTCCAGGTTCTTGAACATGTCGAGGTTGCTGGCGTTCTGCGCCGCCACCTGCACCATGGCGGTGTCGATGCCGCCGACGGCGATGATGACGAACACCGGGGTCAGGATCAGGGCGAAGATCATCAGGGTGGCCTGCACCGTATCTGTCCAGCTCACCGCGAGGAAGCCGCCGAAGAAGGTGTAGGTGATGGTGGCAGCGGCACCGACCCAGAGGGCGGTGTCATAGCTCATGCCGAAGGTGCTCTCGAACAGGCGGGCACCGGCCACCACGCCGGAGGCGCAGTAGATGGTGAAGAACAGCAGGATCACCAGGGCGGAGAGGATGCGCAGCACCCGGCTCTTGTCCTCGAAGCGGTAGGTGAAGTAGTCCGGCAAGGTCAGGGCGTTGCGGTTCTTCTCGGTGTGAACCCGCAGCCGACCGGCCACCCAGCGCCAGTTGAAGTAGGCACCAATGGTGAGGCCGATGGCGATCCAGCTCTCGGAGATGCCGCCGATGAAGACGGCGCCAGGCAGGCCCATCAGGAGCCAGCCACTCATGTCGGAGGCCCCGGCGGAGAGGGCGGTCACCCAGCTCCCCATGCGGCGGCCGCCGAGAATGTAGTCGTCAAAGTTACGGGTGGCGCGATAGGCGATGAAGCCGATCAGGACCATACCCAGGATGTACACCAGGAAGGTGATGAGCATTGGGGTGCTAGCTGTCATTCAAAACTCCGTTATGTGACTCTTGTACCCGTTCTCGCGACGGGCTCTTCCTTAAAAAACCGGCCTAGATTAATCAGCAGATCGCCTGATCACAACCACTTTTAACAAATAAAAAACACAGAGAAAACGTTTCACACCTAATCAAGTAACCAATCAAGAGGGGTTAGGCCGGATTTTATCCCGACGGTGCAAGGACTTACCCGGGCAGCCCCTTCCTTTACCCATCATAAAAAAGCCCCGACCTTGGCCGGGGCTCGACATCGAGGGCAACCGGATCAGCGGTTGATGGCGATGGGCATGCCGCTGCGCTGCTCCAGGGCCTGCTTGACCAGCTGCGAATCGCTGTCCGCGTGGGCGATAAAGCGCGTCACGGCCGGGGTCATGGGTAGCGGCGCCGGCAGGCTGGAGTTGAACTCCTCCTGGCTGCGGGAGAGCGGCTGGTGCACTTCCAGGTAGCGGCTGCCATCCGGTTCGACCGAGGCCTTGATCGGCTGGTTCACGAACTGGACGCGGGTGCCGACCGGTACCTGCTTGAACAGATACTCGATGTCGTCGTTACGCAGCCGCACGCAGCCGTGGCTCACACGCAGACCTATGCCGAACTGGGCATTGGTGCCGTGGATGGCGTACATCTTGCCGATGTAGAGCGCAAACAGCCCCATGGGGTTGTCCGGGCCGGCGGGCCAGACCGCTGGCAGGGTCTCGCCACGGGCGGCGTACTCGGCATGCATCTTGGCGGTCGGGGTCCAGGTCGGGCCCGCCTTCTTGCGCTGCACGCTGGTCACCCAGTTCTCCGGGGTGTCGGTGCCGAGCTGGCCGATGCCGATGGGCAGCACTTCCACCACCTTCTTGCCTTTCGGGTAGTAGTAGAGGCGCATCTCGGCGACGTTCAGCACTATGCCCTCGCGGGGGGCATCCGGCAGGATCAGCTGATGCGGCACGACCAGCTTCTCGCCCGCCTGCAGCAGCAGGGGATCCGCCTTGGGGTTGGCTTCCAGCATGTTGGTCAAACCGAGCTGGAACTTGGCCGCGACCGCTTCCAGGGGCTGGCCCGCCTCTTCGGCCGGCACCACGTATTCCAGGTTCTCGCCCACCAGGCGGCTATTGGCCGCAGGCAGGGCATATTCGACGGCAAGCACGGGCGTGGCGGTCAGGAGCAGGCTGCAGCACAGTGCAGCCGCCGTATTGTGGAGGAGCTTCATAACTTTCCTGTGATATTGGGGTGATTCAGGACTCTGGCCAGGCCGGGAGCGGCTTGCGCGTCCGGGGCGAAGAGAAGGCCGCCATTTTTCTCCTCTGCACCGCAAATTTCAACCGACACGTGGTGACGGGTCGATGATTAATATGGCGTTTTCCCCTGGCCTCATCCTGCAACAAGCATCAAATCAGCCGTTCTTCCAGGCATGCATGTCATAACCGGTTGGAGATTGATGCAACCGCAGATGAAATTGCCCAATAATGGCGAATATATGGTCGAATATATCGGCCTGGATCCCTTCGTAATCGGCCCAGGCGGTGGTCGCCGTGAAGCAGTAGATCTCCAGCGGCAGGCCGTCGGAAGTCGGTGCCAGCTGGCGCACCATCAGGGTCATGTCCT
Source organism: Aeromonas rivipollensis (assembly GCF_037811135.1). NCBI lineage: Bacteria > Pseudomonadati > Pseudomonadota > Gammaproteobacteria > Aeromonadales > Aeromonadaceae > Aeromonas > Aeromonas rivipollensis. Next base: position 3,626,045 of record NZ_CP149130.1, read on the forward strand.
TGCGAATGCCGGAGTGGGCGCGCAGGTAGGCATCCAGGTAGGCGCGCAGGGTGCCGAGGTTGGTGAGGTGACGGCCATTGATGGGGCAGCTGATGGCGTCGCTGAGCTGCTGGTTGTAGCTGCTCAGCTCCTGCTCCTTGCGGCTGAGATAGGGGGCCAGCAATTTGGCCTGCTTGAGCTGCAACTGCTCCTCCGAGGTCAGGAAGCGCACGCTGGTCATGTCGATGTTGACGCTGCGCTTGATGCGCCGACCACCGGATTCCGTCATCCCCTGCCAGTTCTTGAAGGAGTCGGAGATCAGGGCATAGGTTGGGATGGTGGTGATGGTCTTGTCCCAGTTCGACACCTTGACCGTGGTGAGGCCGATGTCGGTCACCTCGCCATCGGCGCCGTACTTGTCCATCTGCAGCCAGTCACCGACGCTCAGCATGCGGTTGGCAGAGAGCTGGATCCCGGCCACCAGACCGAGGATGGGGTCCTTGAACACCAGCATCAGCACTGCGGTCATGGCCCCCAGGCCGCTGAACAGGAACAGCGGCGACTTGCCGAGCAGCAGGGCTATCATCAGGATGCCGACCAGTATGCTGGCCACCAGTTTCACCCCCTGGAAGATGCCGCGCAGGGGCAGGTCCCGTCCGAGCCGGGTATAACGGCTCACCGACAGCAGGCAGTCGAGCAGGGCGAACAGGGCAAGCAGCAGGAACAGCAGGATCCAGAGCTGGGCCAGCATCTCGATAAGCTGCAGGCTGTCGGACTCCCTGGGCAGCCAGATCTCAGCCTGACCGAGCAGCACGGCCCCTTGCAGCACGAAGGCGAGCCGGTAGAAGAGCCGCTGCTGCAGCTGGGGCGGCAGCCACACCTGCTTGGTCTTGCCAAGCAGCCCCACCAGGCGCACCAGCAGGATGCGGTGCAGCACCAGGTGCAGTGCCAGCGCGGTCAGCACGATGAAGCCCAGGGCGATCACCAGCGCCATCATAGGGGTCACATCGACCCCCAGGCCTGACAACCAGTTGAAAAATATCTCCTTCATCTCTACCTCCGGGACGTGAAACTGCCGTCAGGGTACGTATCTGGCCCCTCATGTCAAATGACAGCTTGCTCAATGTGCCGCTGAAACGACAACGCCCGGCACAGGCCGGGCGTTGCTTCGGTGCGAGGGGGCCTTAGCCGACCAGGCTCAGAGCATCGCGGGCGATGACCAGCTCTTCGTTGGTGGGCATCACCAGGGCCAGGCGGCTGCCTTCGGCCGTGATGGGGCCTTCACCGCCCAGCACGGCGGCGTTGTTGGCCTCTTTATCGACCTTGAAGCCGAACAGGGCCAGACGCGCCAGCACCATCTCGCGCACCATGGCGGCGTTCTCGCCGATACCACCGGTGAACACCAGGGCATCCAGGCGACCGTCCATGGCGGCGGCATAGGCCCCGACATACTTGGCAACTCTGTAGGTGAACACATCCAGCGCCCGCTTGGCGCCGGCGTCGGTGGCGTAGTTGGTGGTGACATAGCGGCAGTCGCTGCTCACCTCGGTCATCCCCAGCAGACCGGACTCGCGGGTCAGCACATGGTTGATCTCGTCCACGCTGTAGCCGAGCTGGTCGTGCATGAAGAAGACCACGGCGGGATCTATGTCGCCAGAGCGGGTGCCCATCGCCAGCCCTTCCAGCGGAGTCAGGCCCATGGAGGTGTCGACGGACTCGCCGTTCTTGATGGCGCAGACGGAGGCACCGTTGCCCAGGTGGCAGTTGATGATGTTGAGCTCTGACAGCGGCTTGCCCAGCGCCTTGGCGGTCTCTTCGGCGATGAAGCGGTGGGAGGTGCCGTGGGCGCCGTAACGACGGATGCCGTTCTCCTGATAGAGCTTGTAGGGCAGCGCGTAGAGGTAGGCTTCCTGCGGCAAGGTCTGGTGGAAGGCGGTGTCGAACACGGCCACGTTTTTCTCGGCCAGGGCCGGGAAGACCTTGAGGGCGGCACGGATGCCGATGAGGTGCGCCGGGTTGTGCAGGGGGGCGAACGGAATGGCGGCCTCGATGCCGGCGATCACGCCATCATCGATACGAACGGAGCGGGAGAACTGCTCGCCACCGTGCACGATGCGATGGCCGATGGCGACCAGCTGCTCGGCGAGGGTCGGATCCTGGGGCAGGATCTGACCCACTATGTGGTCAAGGGCGGCCTGGTGCGCGGCACCGGCGCCCAGCATGGCTTCGCCCTTGACTCCGTGGAGTTTCCATTTGATACGTGCGTCATCCAGATTGAAGCATTCGGCCAGGCCGGACAGCATGTCCTCACCTGTTTCGGCGTCCATTACGGCAAATTTCAGGGAAGAGCTACCGCAGTTAAGGATCAATACCAACTTGCTCATGTTCTACATCTTCCTGTGCTTCGGCTTTATGCCGACAGTGTCGTGTCATCCAACATGGATGGGATTCCCCTGCCGGGGGCGTTATGGTCGCAGGAAAGTGCGCCCAATTTTTCAAACTGTCTGGCGCCGACCCATAGTCTGGCGCGCTCATCCTTTCAAACTCTCTAACGCCGACCCATGGTCTGGCGCGCTCATCATGTTCAAACTGTCTTGCGCCGACCTTTCGTCAGGCAAACTCGTCGAATCATCGATTCGGGACGGACCGAGCTGCGGTCCTGTCGTGGCGGGTGCCCGGGCACCCGGCGCTGCGGCTCAGACCGAGGTCAGCAGCGACTGGTGGACCTTGACGACCAGCTTCTTCACCAAGCCTGGGGTAGTCAGGGTACAGAGAGGGCGATGCAGTTCTCCCGGCCAGAAGATGGCAAAGTCGCCGGGCTGCAACGCCAGATAACTGGTCTGGTCGTCATCGACGAACCAGAGATCGGGGTGGGGATGATCGGCACCGTCGCTCACATAGGCATGGGGCCCGACACCGATCCACTCCTCCCCCCGCAGCAGCAGCTGGATATCCAGATACTGCTCATGAAACTCGCCGCGGCGATCCGCGACCGGCTCTGTCAGCGCTTCGCTCACCAGGCAGAACAGCTTGAGGCCGTCTATGTCCTGCTTGCCAAGGGGCGCCTCACGCCAGTGGGCAAGGCTCTTCACCACCTCGGCCATGATGCGGGCCAGCGGCGTGGGCAAGGGGGTGCGTTGCAAGGTATCCAGACTGCCGGTGATCATGGGGTGCGCATCCTTAGGTATATCTGCCGTCTATCTTTGTCCATCAATGAAAAAGGACCCCTAAAGGTCCTTATCCAGCGTCGCCTGCCATCCGTGCAGACTCGAAGAGCGCCTGGTTCGTCTTGTTGGCGCCGGGTCACTGTTGCACAGTCGCCCGCCCCTTGCCAAGAGATACCCGCTCATTCACCCGATGATCGTACCAGTTGAAACAATATTATTCACTAGTCGATTGCCAGCGACTTTGACCAGACGCAAAAACGGGAGCATCTGCTCCCGTTTTTTTCACCGAATCGGTGTCATTCAAACCTTGCTGGCGTTCTCCACCGGCTTGGCGTACATGGCACGCCAGATGGCCTTGTGCTCTTCCGGCACTTCCGACTGGCGGGTCAGGAAGGCGGCCTGCTCGGTCGTGCTGGCCCGATTGGGGACATCTGCGGCCAGGTAGTTGCCGGGGAAGAGGCGATAGCTGCTCCAGATCGCCTTGTCGATGAGCGCGGCCAGTTCGTCCGGATCGCTGAAGCCCTCTGTGATGGGGGCGCCGAAGGAGACATGTACCCGCCCCTTCTGGCCGACGATGCCGGCGACTATGCTCTCGATGTCCTCGAACTCACCCTTCTCGTAGCTGCCGTTGACCGACTTCTCGTAGAGCTCGCGCGCCTTGGCCTTGTCGGTGGGATCCACCTCGTAGCTGATGCTGACCGGCACTATGTTGAGGCTGCGCATGTAATCCACGAAGTCGATCTTCTGCTTCTTGCCGTCCACATAGAACATCTTGAGGATGGCCGGATCCGTCTTGTCGTCCCCGTTCTTGGCGCGTCCTTCCTTCTGGGCGATCCAGATGGAATGCCCCTCGTGGACCGACTGACCTATGTAGGCAGACAGCTCGCCGAGGGCCTTCATCATCTCCCGCGGCCCCTTGGCGGAGCGCTTGACGATGAAGCTCTTGTTGAGCTTCATCAGCTCGGTGGCACAGGGCTTGCGCAGCAGGTTGTCGCCAATGGCGATGCGCACCGTATCGAAGCCATGGGTGTGCAACCCCCAGTTGACGAACGCCGGATCCATGGCGATGTCCCTGTGGTTGGAGACGAACAGGTAGCCCTGCTCCTTCTTCAGATGCTCGAGGCCGGAGAAGCTCACCCCCTGGGTGGAGGTAGCTATCATGCGACTCATGTAGCGGGTCACCCCCATCTGCACCTGATGGATGGTGCTGACCTTGGCCCACTTGTGGCGCAGGAACTGGCGGATCAGCGGGCGAATGGCCCAGCCCAGCCAGCTCATCAGGGAACCGAAACGGTATTTGGCGATGGCGCCGATAAACTCGTCATCCTGGATCAGCCGCTCGATGGCAGCCGGCACTTCGTCATCGCGATAGGGGCGAATGTCCGCGAATCTATCTACTTCTGTCACAATGTCAGCCTTGCATGTATGGAGTCGCGACCAGCTGCTGCTGGCCGGGAAAATTCAGGGCGCAATTTTACACGCTTTTGGGGTCAGGGGTATGAGAGGCGCACAGATAGTGCGATCTTGCCGCGAAAAAGCCGCCAGCTCATGGGAAACCAGGATCCAGGATGACCTGCGCCCATGGCTTGTCGAGGGACTGCCCCCACAGGAGGAACACCACATCCTGCCTAACCGGCCGGATTGAGCAGCGCTGTGAGGATGTGGTCCTCCCAGCGGCCGTTGATCATCAGGTAGTCCCGGGCATAGCCTTCCCGCTCGAACCCGAGACGCGCCAGCAGGGCGCCGCTGCGCCGGTTCACCGGCATATAGCTCGCCATGATGCGGTGCAGGTCGCGCTCCCGAAACAGGTAGTCGATGCCGGCGGCCACCACCTCCAGCATCAGCCCCTGCCCCTCATGTGCCTCGTCGATGGCATAGCCCAGATGGCATGCCTTGAACATGCCCATCATGATGTGGGTGAAGTTGCAGGTGGCGAGCACCCGCTCCCCTTTGGGATCGAGCGCCACCAGTTGCACGGCGCTGCCGTCGAAAAACTGGCCGTAACCGTCGCGCAGCCGCCCCTGCCAGTGACCCAGGGTGTAGAAGCTCTCGTCGCGTTTCGGCTCCCAGGGTTGCAGGTGGGTACGGTTGCGCCGGTAGAAATCCAGCATCAGCTCGGCCCGCTCCGGGGGCAGGATGGTCAGCCGGGTGCGGGCCGTGGCGATATGGGGCAGGGTCAGCACAGTGTCTTCCCATACTGGCCATGCAGGGTGCCAGCGACCAGGCTGGGCCGGGACGCCATCAGTGATCCCTTTCCCGCAGCCTGAGCCAGTCATCCCGCAGCAGACCGTAGTGGACGTGATCCACTACCCTGTCCGCCAGCCGCTCCGCCCGCCGGGTGATCCCCTCCTGCTGCATGCCGAGCCGCTCGCACACAGCCCGGCTGGGCTCGTTCTCCAGCGCGGCGCTGATCTCCACCTTCTCCATCCCCATCTCCTCGAAGGCGTGATGGATCAGGGCCTGACAGGCCCGGGTGATGATGCCGTTGCCCTGCCAGCGCTCCGCCAGCCAGTAGCCGATGCTGACCTTGGCCAGCCCCTGATCGATCTGGTTGTAACCGATGACACCGACCACCTCCCCCTGATATTCGATGGCGGTGGTCAGCCCCTCGCCCCGGGCAAATTTCTCGATGGCGTGGCGAATGAAGGTGGCGCTGTCAGAGGGCTGCTGGATATGGGGCACCCAGGGCAGCCATTGGGAGAGATAGTCGCGATTGCGCTGGCAGAGGCGAAAGAGTTCGCTGGCCATGTCGGGCTGAAGAAACAGGAGCGCCAGCTCGTCATCCAGTTGCCATGAAAACATTGCTCCTCCCCCGCCTTTGGTCCGGCATCCGCCGTCATGGGAGCCAATGTAGTCAATCAATCCCTTGTTTGCCAAGGACTTTCGGCGCCTTTCACCGGCAGGCAACCCCCATATGGATGTGCCCATTTGGGCATTATTTTGGGCCTTGCAGCAATCAGCCCCTCGTTTGGTACAAGTCACCATATTCATGACCAATTTCAGCGACTACGGATGGAAACAGTCAGATCTGCTACGCCTTTATGCTGCTCTGTCACATATGACAGGCAGTTATTTCAGACCGGCGCACTAGTGTAAGAGCGCCGGGCAACGGACCCGGTGTGCAATATTCATCGACTAAGGAAAGACAAGATGAACAAAGTCTATTTGGCCGTGGTACTGGCCTGCTGGGGAAGCGCCGCCATGGCGGCAGAACAGGTGGAAGTGAATCAGGCGGGGGGGCTGGCGGGTCTACTGGGAGCGCCGAGCGCCGGTATCAGCACGCTGGCCGGGGATGGCGAGTTTCGCCAGGTACGGGTCGTCAAGCTGCCCAACGGCCAGCAGCGAGTGCGTTATGAGCAGACCTGGCAAGGCATCCCGGTCTGGGGTCAGGTGGTGGTGGCAGAGCAGTCTCCCACGGGCCAGGTCAATCAGGTCTCCGGCAGGGTGCTGCGCCAGATAGGCGCCGACGTCGCCAGCCCCACGGCGGCGCTCTCCCCCGCCGACGCCGCTCTCAAGGCGCGCGCCGGTGCCAAGGGCAGCAACGAGCAGGTCAAGCTGTTCGTAATACAGGACGACGCCGGTCAGGCCCGCCTGGTCTATCTGGTCTCCTGGCTGGCGGCGAGCGAACAGCCCAGCCGTCCCTTCGTCATGATCGACGCCCAGAGCGGCACCGAGCTCAAGCGCTGGGAGGGGATTAACCACCAGGACGCCACAGGCCCGGGTGGCAACCTCAAGACCGGCAAGTATTTCTACGGCGCGGACTTCGGCCCGCTGCAGGTGGATGGCAACTGCCGCATGAGCAGCACCAACGTGGACACCATCAACCTCAACCACGCCACCTCGGGCGGGGCCGTGCACCAGTTCAGCTGCCCGGAGAACACGGTCAAGGAGATCAACGGCGCCTACTCGCCGCTCAACGACGCCCACTACTTTGGCAACGTGGTGTTCGACATGTACCGCAACTGGTACAACACGGCGCCACTGAGCTTCAAGCTCAAGATGCGGGTGCACTACAGCCGCAACTACGAGAACGCCTTCTGGGACGGCAGCCAGATGACCTTCGGTGACGGTGCCACCACCTTCTATCCCCTGGTGAGCCTGGACGTGGCGGCCCACGAGGTGAGCCACGGCTTCACCGAGCAGAACTCGGGACTGGTCTACTCGGGTCAGTCGGGCGGCATCAACGAGGCCTTCTCCGACATGGCGGGGGAAGCGGCCGAGAACTACATGAAGGGCAGCAACGACTGGCTGGTGGGAGCCCAGATCTTCAAGGGCAACGGCTCCCTGCGCTACTTCGAGGACCCGACCCGGGACGGCAACTCCATCGGCCATGCCAGCGAGTACTACGACGGCATCGACGTGCATCACAGTTCGGGGGTCTACAACCGCGCCTTCTACCTGCTGGCCAACACCAGCGGCTGGAATACCCGCAAGGCCTTTGAAGTGTTCGTGCTGGCCAACCGCCTCTACTGGGGGGCCAACACCACCTTCGATCAGGGTGCCTGCGGCGTGACCAAGGCGGCCACGGATCTGGGCTACAGCCTGACCGACGTTGCGGCGGCCTTTACCACTGTGGGGGTCAATGCCTCCTGTGGTGGCACCACGCCGCAACCCGGCAGCGTGCTGCAAAACGGGGTACCGGTGAGCGGTCTCTCCGCCGCCAAGGGTGGCAAGCTGAACTTCACCATCGAGGTTCCCGCCGGCAAGAGCCAGCTGGTGATCGCCAGCAGCGGCGGCAGCGGGGATGCGGATCTCTACGTGAAGTTCGGCTCGGCCCCGACCAGCAGCAGCTATGACTGCCGCCCCTACAAGAGCGGCAACGCCGAGACCTGCACCCTGAACGCGCCCAAGGCCGGAACCTGGCACGTACAGCTGAGCGGTTTCAGTGCCTTCTCGGGGGTGAGCCTCAAGGCCAGCTACTGATCCCGAATGTCAGTGAAGAGAGAGCGCCGGACTTGTCCGGCGCTTTTTTCATGCTGGCTTGCCCGACCAGCGCCGGGCCAGGGTGCGCGCCGCCTCCAGCACCCGCTCCTTGGCGGGATTGGGCCGCTTGCCGCTGCGCCAGGCCATCATCACATCCCAGTGATCCGGCGGCAGATCCGTCACATCCAGTTTCACCAGACGACCAAACTCCAGATCCCGGGTGATGGCGAGCGCCGGCATCAGGGTGATGAAGCCATGCTCCAGCGCCAGCTCCCGCGCCGCACTGGCGGGCTGGATGGCGTGCAGCGGGCTCGCTACCTGGCGCAGCAGCCGCAGTTGCAGGATCAGCTCGTCACAGCCGGTGCCCCACTGCTGAGGGGCCAGCCGCTCGTTGGCGATGTCCTGCAGGGTCAGTCCCTGCCGTCCGGCCAGCGGATGGGTGGCGCAGGCCACGGCGATGATGGGGGAGCGATAGAGCAGCTCGAGCTGGATGCCCGCGATGGCGGGACACTTGAGGATGAAGCCGACGTCGGTCTCGCCGGTCAGCAGCTCCTGCATGATGACGCCGGAGTGATCCGTGCTGCAGCGGATCTCGAAGGCCTCGTCCACCAGGGCCAATAACAGTGGCCCGAAGACGACAGTAGTCAGGGAGGGGAGACAGGATAGCCGGATCCGCGGCAGGGCCGGTGCCCCCTGCATCGCCAGCCGCCCTCCTTCCAGCGCACTCAAAGCGCTGGTGGCCGCCGGCAGAAACTGCTCGCAGGCCGGTGTGGGGGTGGCGCCACGGCGGTGGCGACGGAACAGGGACTGTCCCAGCTCCTGCTCCAGCACGGCGATCCGCTGGCTGACCATGGGTTGTGACCAGCCGCGAATGGCCGCCACCTTGCTGAAGCTGCCACGGTTGGCCACATCCAGCAGCAATTGCAAATCGTCGAGTGTCACAGCCATAACCAAATCCAATATGAAATATAGCCAGTTGTCGGCTACCACTATATCTGGAGCCCCACCAGAATAGCAGCATCAATCGTCGTGAAATGGCAGAACGCCAGCGAGTCAGGGACTTATCGTCGCCCTTGGCTCTGTTTGGTGACGGCGCCATTCGGATGATGAGAACACAACGAATAATGTCATCGAAGCAAGCAGGGGTATAAGGGTCATGGTGGAGCGGGCGAGGCGGTTGGGGCGGTGGTTCTTGGCATTGGATTCCCTCCTGGTGATCCTGGGGTTCTTCGTGGTGATGCCCATGATCAGCCTGCGATTCGTGGACCAGCTTGGCTGGGCCGCCGGTGTGGTCGGGCTGGCGCTGGGCCTGCGTCAGCTGACCCAGCAGGGGCTGGGGGTCTTCGGCGGCTCCCTCGCCGACAAGTTCGGGGCCCGCCCCCTCATCGTCTGCGGCATGCTGCTGCGGGCGCTGGGCTTTGCCAGCCTGGCCTACGCCCAGAGCGGGCTGGAACTCATCGTCTCCTGCATCATCTCGGGGCTCGGCGGCTGCCTGTTCGATCCGCCCCGGGCCGCCCTGGTGATCAAGTTCACCCGCCCGCGGGAGCGCGGCCGCTACATCTCCCTGCTGATGATGCTGGAGAGCGCCGGCGCCGTGGTGGGCGCCCTGCTCGGCAGCTGGCTGCTCAACTTCGACTTTGAATATGTCTGCCTGCTGGGGGCCGGCCTGTTCGTCTGTGCCGCCCTGTGCAACCTGCTGATCCTGCCACCCTACAAGCTCTCCCTGCGTCCGACCCCGATCCGGGCTGGCCTCGGTCAGGTGATTGCGGACAAGGCGTTCTGCCGGCTGGTACTGATCCTGAGCGGCTACTACGCGCTCTGGGTACAGGTGATGCTGATCTTCCCCATCTTGGTCAAGCAGATGGCGGGAAGCACCACGGCGGTGGGCTGGATGTATACCCTGGAGACGGCCATCTCCCTGGCTCTGCTCTACCCTCTTGCCCGTTACGGCGAGCGCCACTTCAAGCTGGAAAACCGCCTGATGGCGGGGGTATTGCTGATGACGGCGGGGATAGGGCTGGTGGCCTTTGCCACCACCTTGCCCGCCGTCTTCATGCTGCTTGCCTGCTTCTATCTCGGCATCGTCATCGCCGAGCCGGCGCGGGAGACGCTCATGACCAAGCTGGCCCAGCCGGGGGCGCGCGGCAGCTACATGGGGTTCAGTCGCCTTGGTCTGGCGCTCGGCGGCATGACGGGTTACGTGGGGGGCGGTGCCCTGCACGACTACGCCATGGCCCAGGGACAACCCTGGCTGCCCTGGCTGGTGCTCGGCACCGTCGGCGTCACCACTCTGCTGCTGCTGGTGAACTGCTTTCAGCGCGATTCCCGTCTGGCCCAGGTCAATGCCTGATCCTTGAGCACACAATGCGGATGACCCCGGGGCGCCCCTCGTTCGAGTCGGCGCCCTTCTTTATCCGGCAACACAGGGTCGGCGGCCCCTTCCCCTGACCTGGCTCTCCCCCTTCTTTCCTTCACCCCACTTTCCATCACCCCACAAGCCGAATGACGCGCATAAAAAAAGCGGCAGATTGCTCTGCCGCTTTGTGTCCATCTGGCTGGGTTACTTGTCGATATCCAGCAGATTGTTGTTCAACATGTAGTCGATGACCTGGTTGGCCGTAGACCCCGATCCCCCGGTCAGGGTGTCGAAGGTGTGGTTCACCAGCACTATCTCCTGGGTCACAGGTGCAGCGCTGCTCTCCTTCACCTGCAGGTGCACCCCTTCGCTGTCCTGGAACACAGAGAGCAGGCTCTTCAGGGAGCTCTGGTTCTTGCTGCCATCGCTGTCGAGCAGGTCGCTGAGATCCAGCTTGTCCCCTTCCGACTTGCTGAAATCGACCACATAGTCCTTGGCCACCTTGCCAGCCTCGGTATCCCCCTTCAGCCAGGTGAAGGTGTCGGATTCGGCATCCCCCTTCAGGATGTCGTCGCCAACCCCCCCGATAAGGATGTCGTTGCCAAGGCCACCGCTCAGCACGTCGTTGCCCGTCCCGCCGTACAGGGTGTCGTTGCCACTGCCACCACTCAACACGTCGCTGCCACTCTCGCCATAGAGGGTGTCGTTGCCGCTGCCACCGAACAGAATGTCGTTGCCGGCACCACCATACAGGAAGTCGTCACCGCCCTGACCGAACAGGATGTCATTGCCATCCCCGCCGTAGAGGGTATCGCCCTTGTCATTGGCCGACGACTGATCGAACTCGCTGGCGTGATCCCTGATGTAGGAATGCACCTGGGCATCGGCCACCGACCCGGCCCCCAGCTTGCCGGCCACATACTGCTTGATGGCCGCATAGCCTTCCCCGTTGATACCGGTAAAGCGCACCGCGTCGCCAAACAGTATGTCGTCGCCCGCCCCGCCATCGAAGCGGTCGGCTCCCGGCAGGTTGTTGATGGAGGTCCCCAGGATGGAGTTCGCCAGATCGGAGGCAGACACGTTGGACTGCACCACCTGATCGCTATCGAACTGCTTCAGGGTATCGATGGAGACATTGCTGCCGATGCCAATGGCCTGCAGAACTACCTTGTTGGCAGCCAGGAGCGGCAGGACGGCCAGGGCATTTTGCAGCGCCCAGTAGTTGCCGTCATAGGTGGTGGAAATCTCGAAGGTACCATCCCCTTGTGCCTTCAAGGTGCCGATGGAGGTCGAGTTCCACTTGTTGTTGTTGCCCTGCGACCACTGCTGCACCCTGCCGTTGGCATCGATCAGCACCCTGCTGGTACCGCCTATGGTGGCGGAGAAGGCCTGACCCGGCACATAGTTGTTGACGTTGACGAACGCATCGAGCTTCTCGCCAGTCACCAGGTTGACGATCGGGTTGGTATCTTCGTAGTAGTAATAGGTGTTCGGCGCCCCATCGGTGATGAAGTAGGCCAGGTTCTTCCCATTGACGTTGTTCTTGGCGGTGTCGCTGTTGAACCAGTTGGAGGTGGTCTTGAGGGCATCCTCGTAGTTGGTCGCACCACCGTTCCAGTAACTGCCATCCATGCTGTCGAGCACGCTCTGCAGCTTGGTCAGGGCATTGGGATCCTTCAGATCCACGCTGATGGACTTGTTGGCCTGACTGTCGAAGTCCACCAGGAAGATGTTGACCTTGCCCGCCCCCTCGGTACCGGCACTGTTCTTGAGGCTGGTAAAGACTTGGTTCAGTTGGGCCTTTATCGTCTCCATGGCGTCGCTGCCGATACTGCCGGAGCTGTCCACCATAAAGGCGATGTTGTAGTTCTGGCCGGGCAGCACCACGCTGCCATCCAGATCCCCCACCACTACGTTGTGCTCGCTGCCATAGGTCCGGCTCTGATCCCCCGGCTCCCCTTCGGTGGCGTTGAAGTAGCTCAGACGGATGCTGTCGTCGTCGGACGCGGAGCTGGTCTGATCGGTCCCCACCTCCTTGGCGATGGCATCCACCTTGAGATCGACCTGGCCGGCGCTGCTGCCGGGGACTCGCAGCGTCAGGCCAGTCAACTTCACATCCAGCGCGCTCGCACTCCACAGGCCGCTGCTGGCGCTGAGGGTGAGCTTGCCATCGACACCGACGGTACCCAGCAGCTGGTTGCCGCTGTAGAGCTCGGCCCCCTTCGGCATGCCGCTCAGCACCAGGCTATCCAGCACTTCGCTGCCATCCCGATCGCTCAGGGAGGCGCTCAGCTCCAGCGGGTAATCGACCACCGTCGGCTGCACCAGCGTCAGCTCACCTGTGCTCTGGTTGAGCTGGTAGATGCCGTCGGCGAACTGGACATACTCCACATCATGCAGCGCCTTGGTGATGCCGGCGCCCTTCTCCGTGACGGAGAAGTCGAACCAGCGATCATTGATCGAGTATCCACTGCCCTTCTTGATGGCGTAATCGGCGCGGTTGCCGGTCAGCACGGCGATATCGGAACCGGCACCGCCATAGAGGCCGTCGCTGCCAAGACCGGATACCAGCACATCGTTGCCATCACCGCCGTAGAGGGAATCCCCCTGGGTCGCATTGCCGCCGACCAGGACATCGTTCCCCCCCTGCCCATAGAGCAGATCGCCACCGCCTTGGGTGCTGACGATATAGTCGTTGCCACTGCCGCCAAGCACCTGCTCCTGGCCACTGCTGCTGTCCGTCAGCGAGTTGGTGATGCCAAGGGCCGTCTTGTTGAAGTTGCCGGATTGGAACTGCTCAGTGGTGACGCTCGCGCTCGGGAAGCTCGGGCTGTAAGACGGAATGCCATTCCCCGTCAGGGTGACGTTGACCGTGGGCTTGTCGGCCACCGCCGCCACATCGATCACCAGCTTGCTGCCGTTGCTGAGGTTGGCACCGTCGCTTATCTGATAACCGATGCTGGCATAGTCCCCCTTCAGGTTGCCGGTCAGGGCACCGCCGCCGTTGCTTGCATTGGTGCTCGATTCATTCAGACCGGGCACGAAGCGCAGATGACCCGCATTCACCTCGGCGTAAGAGATAAGTGCACCAGCCGACACGGCAACCCACTGCCCTGCGGCATTGAGGTATTCGAGGGTGCCATTCATGGGCAGGGTGTTGATCTGCACCCCGAGATCGGTCGCGGCCTGATCGTCGCTGGCACCGAACTGGGCCCAGGTCAGCACCTGAGGCTTGTCTTCCTGCCCGGCACTGTGGCCTCCAGCAGCCGTCGGCGCCCTGTCGTTGTCAAGGATGGTGCCGGTACCGCTCTGGCCACCTATGGTCACCGTCAGCGTTTCGTTTGCCTCGACCAGACGATCGTTCACCGTAGGTATGGTCACGGTAAAACCGGAAACCCCGGCCGGCACAGTGATCTTGCCGGTAGTGCTGTTGTAGGTCACCCCGTTGCTGAACTGGGCAGTTCCCCAGTCCAGGCTGGATGCAGGGTTGGAGCCACTGCCCCTGACAACGAAGTCATATTGCGTCGCCTCCTGGGTCTGGTCAGACAGGGTTACCGTATGTTGCAGGTTACCGCCTTCGGTCACACTGTCGACAGAGACCCCCTGAACGATGGGCGTAAAGAGCGGCTTGGTGGCAAACGACCCGGTACTCACGTCACCATCGCCATCCGTCACCTTGATCTGGAAGTCGATGTCGCCGTCACCCTGGGGTTTGGACATGTTCTGATACTGGAAGAACTCCCACTTGCCAGTGGCAGGGGTGAACTCCAGCCTGAAGACCAGGTTGCCGCCCGCATCCTTGCCGAGCAGGGTGTTGGCCCCGCTTGCGCTGATGGTGACCAGGGAGCCCGCGGCCGTCCGCAGGCCGCTCTCGAAGGTGCTTGGATCCAGGACCAGTCCCATGGAGCCCTTGCCATCAGCCCCCCATTGTGGCGCCACAGTGCCGGAACCATAGGCAATCGCCTGCGCCGTGTCGGCACCGAGGAACTCGATGCTCTTCACCGTCAGATCGCTGTTGTCCTGGGTATTGGTGTTGCCGTTGTTGGTCGCCTTGATCACCATGGTATCGAAGCCCCCCTGCTGCACCTGGAAGTTCTGGTTGAACTCCCCGCCTGCTGCCTTCGAGCTGAATACCAGGGTATTGATCAGCACACCACCGCGATAAAACTCCACCACCCCGCTTTCCAGTTCGCCACCGAACATCTGGCTGAACTTGATGTTGGCGCCATAGGCGACCTTGCCCGCATCCAGCTTGATGACCAGCTGTTCGGAGGCAGAGGAGCCATCCGCAAAGTGGCGGAAGTCGATCTCGTTGGCGATGTTGTGATAGGGCCCCTTATCGCTGGCGACACCGAGCCCGGCGCTGGAGCCGTTCACATCTGCGGTCTTGAGCGTCGAGTTCTTGTCCGAGGTAAAACCGAGGGCACTGATGGTGAAGCCCGTCATGTTCAGGGTCGAATGGTTGCCGCTGAACTGGGTCAGATCGAAGAAGCCGGTCAACGTGCTCGGGATATTGGTCTTGACGACGGACACGGCGTCGGCATTGCCAGCGATGGGGGAGTCATCCTCGACGCTGACATCCAGTTTGCCCTTGGTGGTGCCGCTGCCATCGGAGACCTCGACCTCCAACTGGAACGACAGCTTGTCTTCGGAGGTAGCATCCCCGTGGTCGAGGGGGCCCTTGAGGGTCACTTCATAGGTCCAGTCCCCCTTGCCACTGGCATTGGGAGCCGTCAACTTGACTTCGACCACCGCATTATAGTTGGCAGCGCCTATGGTGCCGGTGTATCCGACCAGCGTCTTGCTGCCCGCACTCCAGCTCCACTGAACCTGAGCACCACCGGACGTCAACCCGGTCGGCCCGTTCAGAGAGATATTGAGGGTGTTGCTGTCAATATCCCCTACGGAGAGGGTGCCGGATGCCTTGATGGCATCGGTGCTATCCGGGTTGCCCACCGTGTCTGCGATGCCGTTTGCCAGCCCCTCCTCGGAGAGAATGGCACCATTGGAGATGTTCAGTGTCGGCAGGTCGTTAACCGACGCCACCCTGATGGTCAGGGTCGCCGGGCTCGCATCCACGGCACCGTCGTTGTCCACCGCCACATAGTTGAAGCTGGTATCACCGTTCCAGTTGGCATTCGGGGTGAAGGTCAACTTGCCAGCATCCGCGGCCGCAATGCTTTGATTGGCAGTGACGACTGTACCATCCAGATACAGGGTGCCATTGGTTGGCAGACTCTTGATGGTGAAGCTCACCACGCTGCCGTCGATATCGCTACCGGAAAGTGCCGGGAGGACGATGCTGGTCGCATCTTCCAGACCGTTGGCCTGCTTGTTCGCCGTCTCCGGGGCCTCGTTCAGGATCTCCGCCGTGTCGCTGCCCGGCAGGGAGGTGTTGCCCGCCTTGTCGGTCTGGGTAGCGGTCACCGTCAACGATTTGCCGTTGGCCGGGGTAGTCTCTGTCCAATTGATGGTGCCGTTCTGATAGCCGTAGCTCTTGCCATTGCTTGCCAGCAGGGTGCCATCGGCTTTGAGCGTCAATTGGACTGTGCTGTTCACCCCGCCATTGCTGATGGTGAGTGTCACCTTGCCGCCTGCAACCAGGTCGGCGTGATTGACCCCGGCGCGCACCTGGATCTGATCATTGCCGATCTCGGTCTTGGTCAACTTCTGGTCGTTGTTCACGTCATCCACGATAACCACGGACGGGGTATTGGGTGCCTGGGTATCGGTGGCCGCCGTATCGCTGCCGCCGGTACCCTTGTTGCCCGCCAGATCGGTGTAGCTGCCGTTGCTCACCGTAACGCTGGCGGTGCCTTCAAAGCCCGGGGTCGGGGTGAAGGTGGCGCTCCAGGTCTTGCCGCCGTCTGAAGTCGTCAGCCCGGTGACGGTGCCGCCCACCACGTCGAGGTCGCTCAGGTCAAACCCGGTCACCTGCTCGCTGAAGGTGAAGGTCACGTCGCTGGTTTCGCCCGCAATGATCTGGCTGTCGACGATATTGACCAGCACGCTCGGGCCCTGGGTGTCGGTGGCCGCCGTATCGCTGCCGCCGGTACCCTTGTTGCCGGCCAGGTCGGTGTAGCTCTCCGGCTTGACGGTGACGCTGGCGGTGCCGGTGAAGTTCGCATCCGGAGTGAAGGTCGCACTCCAGGTCTTGCCGCCGTCGGAAGTCGTCAGCCCGGTGACGGTGCCGCCCACCACGTCGAGGTCGCTCAGGTCAAAGCCCTGCACCTTCTCGCTGAAGGTGAAGGTGACGTCGCTGGTCTCGCCCGCAATGATCTGGCTGTCGACGATGTCGACCAGCACGCTCGGGCCCTGGGTGTCGGTGGCCGCCGTATCGCTGCCGCCGATACCCTTGTTGCCGGCCAGGTCGGTGTAGCTCTCCGGCTTGACGGTGACGCTGGCGGTGCCGGTGAAGTTCGCATCCGGAGTGAAGGTCGCGCTCCAGGTCTTGCCGCCATCGCTGCTGGTGAGGTTGCTGACAGAGCCACCCACCACGGTCAGGTCGCTCAGGTCAAACCCGGTCACCTTCTCGCTGAAGGTGAAGGTCACGTCGCTGGTCTCGCCCGCAATGATCTGACTGTCGACGATGTCGACCAGCACGCTCGGGCCCTGGGTGTCGGTGGCCGCCGTATCGCTGCCGCCGGTACCCTTGTTGCCGGCCAGGTCGGTGTAGCTCTCCGGCTTGACGGTGACACTGGCGGTGCCGGTGAAGTTGGCATCCGGAGTGAAGGTCGCGCTCCAGGTCTTGCCGCCATCGCTGCTGGTGAGGTTGCTGACAGAGCCACCCACCACGGTCAGGTCGCTCAGGTCAAACCCGGTCACCTGCTCGCTGAAGGTGAAGGTCACGTCGCTGGTTTCGCCCGCAATGATCTGGCTGTCGACGATATTGACCAGCACGCTCGGGCCCTGGGTGTCGGTGGCCGCCGTATCGCTGCCGCCGGTACCCTTGTTGCCGGCCAGGTCGGTGTAGCTCTCCGGCTTGACGGTGACGCTGGCGGTGCCGGTGAAGTTCGCATCCGGAGTGAAGGTCGCACTCCAGGTCTTGCCGCCGTCGCTGCTGGTGAGGTTGCTGACAGAGCCACCCACCACGGTCAGGTCGCTCAGGTCAAACCCAGTCACCTGCTCGCTGAAGGTGAAGGTCACGTCGCTGGTCTCGCCCGCAATGATCTGACTGTCGACGATGTCGACCAGCACGCTCGGGCCCTGGGTGTCGGTGGCCGCCGTATCGCTGCCGCCGGTACCCTTGTTGCCGGCCAGGTCGGTGTAGCTCTCCGGCTTGACGGTGACGCTGGCGGTGCCTTCAAAGCCCGGGGTCGGGGTGAAGGTCGCGCTCCAGGTCTTGCCGCCATCGCTGCTGGTGAGGTTGCTGACAGTGCCACCCACCACGGTCAGGTCGCTCAGGTCAAACCCGGTCACCTGCTCGCTGAAGGTGAAGGTCACGTCGCTGGTCTCGCCCACGGTCAGCTGGCTGTCGACGATATTGACCAGCACGCTCGGGCCCTGGGTGTCGGTGGCCGCCGTATCGCTGCCGCCTGTACCCTTGTTGCCCGCCAGATCGGTGTAGCTCTCCGGCTTGACGGTGACACTGGCGGTGCCTTCAAAGCCCGGGGTCGGGGTGAAGGTGGCGCTCCAGGTCTTGCCGCCGTCTGAAGTCGTCAGCCCGGTGACGGTGCCGCCCACCACATCGAGGTCGCTCAGGTCAAAGCCCTGCACCTTCTCGCTGAAGGTGAAGGTGACGTCGCTGGTCTCGCCCGCAATGATCTGGCTGTCGACGATGTCGACCAGCACGCTCGGGCCCTGGGTGTCGGTGGCCGCCGTATCGCTACCGCCGGTACCCTTGTTGCCGGCCAGGTCGGTGTAGCTCTCCGACTTGACGGTGACGCTGGCGGTGCCTTCAAAGCCCGGGGTCGGGGTGAAGGTGGCGCTCCAGGTCTTGCCGCCATCGCTGCTGGTGAGGTTGCTGACAGAGCCCCCCACCACGGTCAGGTCAGCCAGGTCAAACCCGGTCACCTGCTCGCTGAAGGTGAAGGTCACGTCGCTGGTCTCGCCCGCAATGATCTGGCTGTCGACGATGTCGACCAGCACGCTCGGACCCTGGGTGTCGGTGGCCGCCGTATCGCTGCCGCCGGTGCCCTTGTTGCCGGCCAGATCGGTGTAGCTCTCCGGCTTGACGGTGACGCTGGCGGTGCCGGTGAAGTTCGCATCCGGAGTAAAGGTGGCGCTCCAGGTCTTGCCGCCGTCGCTGCTGGTGAGGTTGCTGACAGTACCGCCCACCACGTCGAGGTCGCTCAGGTCAAAGCCGGTCACCTGCTCGCTGAAGGTGAAGGTCACGTCGCTGGTCTCGCCCGCAATGATCTGACTGTCGACGATGTCGACCAGCACGCTCGGGCCCTGGGTGTCGGTGGCCGCCGTATCGCTGCCGCCGGTACCCTTGTTGCCGGCCAGGTCGGTGTAGCTCTCCGGCTTGACGGTGACACTGGCGGTGCCGGTGAAGTTGGCATCCGGAGTGAAGGTCGCGCTCCAGGTCTTGCCGCCGTCTGAAGTCGTCAGCCCGGTGACAGTACCGCCCACCACATCGAGGTCGCTCAGGTCAAAGCCCTGCACCTTCTCGCTGAAGGTGAAGGTCACGGGGCTGGTCTCGCCCGCGATGATCTGGCTGTCGACGATGTCGACCAGCACGCTCGGGCCCTGGGTGTCGGTATCAGCGCTGTCGCTGCCGCCAGTGCCCTTGTTGCCGGCCAGGTCGGTGTAGCTCTCCGGCTTGACGGTGACGCTAGCGGTGCCTTCAAAGCCCGGGGTCGGGGTGAAGGTCGCGCTCCAGGTCTTGCCGCCGTCTGAAGTCGTCAGCCCGGTGACGGTGCCGCCCACCACGTCGAGGTCGCTCAGGTCAAACCCGGTCACCTGCTCGCTGAAGGTGAAGGTCACGTCGCTGGTCTCGCCCGCGATGATCTGGCTGTCGACGATGTCGACCAGCACGCTCGGGCCCTGGGTGTCGGTATCAGCGCTGTCGCTGCCGCCAGTGCCCTTGTTGCCGGCCAGGTCGGTGTAGCTCTCCGGCTTGACGGTGACGCTGGCGGTGCCGGTGAAGTTGGCGTCCGGGGTGAAGGTCGCGCTCCAGGTCTTGCCGCCATCACTGCTGGTGAGGTTGCTGACAGAGCCACCCACCACGGTCAGGTCAGCCAGGTCAAACCCGGTCACCTGCTCGCTGAAGGTGAAGGTCACGTCGCTGGTCTCGCCCGCAATGATCTGGCTGTCGACGATGTCGACCAGCACGCTCGGACCCTGGGTGTCGGTGGCCGCCGTATCGCTGCCGCCGGTGCCCTTGTTGCCGGCCAGATCGGTGTAGCTCTCCGGCTTGACGGTGACGCTAGCGGTGCCTTCAAAGCCCGGGGTCGGGGTGAAGGTCGCGCTCCAGGTCTTGCCGCCGTCTGAAGTCGTCAGCCCGGTGACAGTACCGCCCACCACATCGAGGTCGCTCAGGTCAAAGCCCTGCACCTTCTCGCTGAAGGTGAAGGTCACGGGGCTGGTCTCGCCCGCGATGATCTGGCTGTCGACGATGTCGACCAGCACGCTCGGGCCCTGGGTGTCGGTGGCCGCGCTGTCGCTGCCGCCGGTGCCCTTGTTGCCCGCCAGATCGGTGTAGCTCTCCGGCTTGACGGTGACGCTGGCGGTGCCGGTGAAGTTGGCATCCGGAGTGAAGGTCGCACTCCAGGTCTTGCCGCCGTCGGAAGTCGTCAGCCCGGTGACGGTGCCGCCCACCACATCGAGGTCGCTCAGGTCAAAGCCCTGCACCTTCTCGCTGAAGGTGAAGGTGACGTCGCTGGTCTCGCCCGCAATGATCTGGCTGTCGACGATGTCGACCAGCACGCTCGGGCCCTGGGTGTCGGTGGCCGCCGTATCGCTACCGCCGGTACCCTTGTTGCCGGCCAGGTCGGTGTAGCTCTCCGACTTGACGGTGACGCTGGCGGTGCCTTCAAAGCCCGGGGTCGGGGTGAAGGTGGCGCTCCAGGTCTTGCCGCCATCGCTGCTGGTGAGGTTGCTGACAGAGCCCCCCACCACGGTCAGGTCAGCCAGGTCAAACCCGGTCACCTGCTCGCTGAAGGTGAAGGTCACGTCGCTGGTCTCGCCCGCAATGATCTGGCTGTCGACGATGTCGACCAGCACGCTCGGACCCTGGGTGTCGGTGGCCGCCGTATCGCTGCCGCCGGTGCCCTTGTTGCCGGCCAGATCGGTGTAGCTCTCCGGCTTGACGGTGACGCTGGCGGTGCCGGTGAAGTTCGCATCCGGAGTAAAGGTGGCGCTCCAGGTCTTGCCGCCGTCGCTGCTGGTGAGGTTGCTGACAGTACCGCCCACCACGTCGAGGTCGCTCAGGTCAAAGCCGGTCACCTGCTCGCTGAAGGTGAAGGTCACGTCGCTGGTCTCGCCCGCAATGATCTGACTGTCGACGATGTCGACCAGCACGCTCGGGCCCTGGGTGTCGGTGGCCGCCGTATCGCTACCGCCGGTACCCTTGTTGCCGGCCAGGTCGGTGTAGCTCTCCGACTTGACGGTGACGCTGGCGGTGCCTTCAAAGCCCGGGGTCGGGGTGAAGGTGGCGCTCCAGGTCTTGCCGCCATCGCTGCTGGTGAGGTTGCTGACAGTACCGCCCACCACGTCGAGGTCGCTCAGGTCAAACCCGGTCACCTGCTCGCTGAAAGTGAAGGTCACATCGCTGGTCTCGCCCGCGATGATCTGGGCGTCGACGATGTCGACCAGCACGCTCGGGCCCTGGGTGTCGGTGGCCGCCGTATCGCTGCCGCCGGTACCCTTGTTGCCCGCCAGATCGGTGTAGCTCTCCGGCTTGACGGTGACACTGGCGGTGCCGGTGAAGTTCGCATCCGGGGTGAAGGTCGCGCTCCAGGTCTTGCCGCCATCACTGCTGGTGAGGTTGCTGACAGAGCCACCCACCACGGTCAGGTCAGCCAGGTCAAACCCGGTCACCTTCTCGCTGAAGGTGAAGGTCACGTCGCTGGTCTCGCCCGCGATGATCTGGCTGTCGACGATGTCGACCAGCACGCTCGGGCCCTGGGTGTCGGTGGCCGCCGTATCGCTGCCGCCGGTGCCCTTGTTGCCGGCCAGATCGGTGTAGCTCTCCGGCTTGACGGTGACGCTAGCGGTGCCTTCAAAGCCCGGGGTCGGGGTGAAGGTCGCGCTCCAGGTCTTGCCGCCGTCTGAAGTCGTCAGCCCGGTGACGGTGCCGCCCACCACGTCGAGGTCGCTCAGGTCAAAGCCCTGCACCTTCTCGCTGAAGGTGAAGGTCACATCGCTGGTTTCGCCCACAGTGATCTGGCTGTCGACGATGTCGACCAGCACGCTCGGGCCCTGGGTGTCGGTGGCCGCCGTATCGCTGCCGCCAGTGCCCTTGTTGCCCGCCAGGTCGGTGTAGCTCTCCGGCTTGACGGTGACGCTGGCGGTGCCGGTGAAGTTCACATCCGGAGTGAAGGTCGCGCTCCAGGTCTTGCCGCCGTCTGAAGTCGTCAGCCCGGTGACTGTGCCGCCCACCACGTCGAGGTCGCTCAGGTCAAACCCGGTCACCTGCTCGCTGAAGGTGAAGGTCACATCGCTGGTCTCGCCCGCAATGATCTGGCTGTCGACGATATTGACCAGCACGCTCGGGCCCTGGGTGTCGGTATCCGCGCTGTCGCTGCCGCCTGTGCCCTTGTTGCCGGCCAGGTCGGTGTAGCTCTCCGGCTTGACGGTGACGCTGGCGGTGCCGGTGAAGTTGGCGTCCGGAGTGAAGGTGGCGCTCCAGGTCTTGCCGCCGTCTGAAGTCGTCAGCCCGGTGACAGTGCCGCCCACCACGTCAAGGTCGCTCAGGTCAAACCCGGTCACCTGCTCGCTGAAGGTGAAGGTCACATCGCTGGTCTCGCCCGCGATGATCTGGGCGTCGACGATGTCGACCAGCACGCTCGGGCCCTGGGTGTCGGTGGCCGCCGTATCGCTGCCGCCGGTACCCTTGTTGCCGGCCAGGTCGGTGTAGCTGCCGTTGCTCACCGTGACGCTGGCGGTGCCTTCAAAGCCCGGGGTCGGGGTGAAGGTGGCGCTCCAGGTCTTGCCGCCGTCGGAAGTCGTCAGCCCGGTGACAGTACCGCCCACCACATCGAGGTCGCTCAGGTCAAAGCCCTGCACCTTCTCGCTGAAGGTGAAGGTCACGGGGCTGGTCTCGCCCGCGATGATCTGGCTGTCGACGATGTCGACCAGCACGCTCGGACCCTGGGTGTCGGTATCAGCGCTGTCGCTGCCGCCGGTGCCCTTGTTGCCCGCCAGGTCGGTGTAACTCTCCGGCTTGACGGTGACACTGGCGGTGCCTTCAAAGCCCGGGGTCGGCGTGAAGGTGGCGCTCCAGGTCTTGCCGCCGTCACTGCTGGTGAGGTTGCTGACAGAGCCGCCCACCACGTCAAGGTCGCTCAGGTCAAACCCGGTCACCTGCTCGCTGAAGGTGAAGGTCACGTCGCTGGTCTCGCCCGCAATGATCTGGCTGTCGACGATATTGACCGCCACGCTCGGGCCCTGGGTGTCGGTGGCCGCCGTATCGCTGCCGCCAGTGCCCTTGTTGCCGGCCAGGTCGGTGTAGCTCTCCGGCTTGACGGTGACGCTGGCAGTGCCTTCAAAGCCCGGGGTCGGGGTGAAGGTGGCGCTCCAGGTCTTGCCACCATCGCTGCTGGTGAGGTTGCTGACGGTGCCGCCCACCACGTCGAGGTCGCTCAGGTCAAACCCGGTCACCTTCTCGCTGAAGGTGAAGGTCACGTCGCTGGTCTCGCCCACGGTCAGCTGGCTGTCGACGATATTGACCAGCACGCTCGGGCCCTGGGTGTCGGTGGCCGCCGTATCGCTACCGCCGGTACCCTTGTTGCCGGCCAGGTCGGTGTAGCTCTCCGGCTTGACGGTGACGCTGGCGGTGCCGGTGAAGTTCGCATCCGGAGTGAAGGTCGCACTCCAGGTCTTGCCGCCGTCTGAAGTCGTCAGCCCGGTGACGGTGCCGCCCACCACATCGAGGTCGCTCAGGTCAAAGCCCTGCACCTTCTCGCTGAAGGTGAAGGTCACGGGGCTGGTCTCGCCCGCGATGATCTGGCTGTCGACGATGTCGACCAGCACGCTCGGGCCCTGGGTGTCGGTGGCCGCCGTATCGCTGCCGCCGGTACCCTTGTTGCCGGCCAGGTCGGTGTAGCTCTCCGGCTTGACGGTGACGCTGGCGGTGCCGGTGAAGTTCGCATCCGGAGTGAAGGTCGCACTCCAGGTCTTGCCGCCGTCGGAAGTCGTCAGCCCGGTGACGGTGCCGCCCACCACGTCGAGGTCGCTCAGGTCAAAGCCCTGCACCTTCTCGCTGAAGGTGAAGGTGACGTCGCTGGTCTCGCCCGCAATGATCTGGCTGTCGACGATGTCGACCAGCACGCTCGGGCCCTGGGTGTCGGTGGCCGCCGTATCGCTGCCGCCGATACCCTTGTTGCCGGCCAGGTCGGTGTAGCTCTCCGGCTTGACGGTGACGCTGGCGGTGCCGGTGAAGTTCGCATCCGGAGTGAAGGTCGCGCTCCAGGTCTTGCCGCCATCGCTGCTGGTGAGGTTGCTGACAGAGCCACCCACCACGGTCAGGTCGCTCAGGTCAAACCCGGTCACCTTCTCGCTGAAGGTGAAGGTCACGTCGCTGGTCTCGCCCGCAATGATCTGACTGTCGACGATGTCGACCAGCACGCTCGGGCCCTGGGTGTCGGTGGCCGCCGTATCGCTGCCGCCGGTACCCTTGTTGCCGGCCAGGTCGGTGTAGCTCTCCGGCTTGACGGTGACACTGGCGGTGCCGGTGAAGTTGGCATCCGGAGTGAAGGTCGCGCTCCAGGTCTTGCCGCCATCGCTGCTGGTGAGGTTGCTGACAGAGCCACCCACCACGGTCAGGTCGCTCAGGTCAAACCCGGTCACCTGCTCGCTGAAGGTGAAGGTCACGTCGCTGGTTTCGCCCGCAATGATCTGGCTGTCGACGATATTGACCAGCACGCTCGGGCCCTGGGTGTCGGTGGCCGCCGTATCGCTGCCGCCGGTACCCTTGTTGCCGGCCAGGTCGGTGTAGCTCTCCGGCTTGACGGTGACGCTGGCGGTGCCGGTGAAGTTCGCATCCGGAGTGAAGGTCGCACTCCAGGTCTTGCCGCCGTCGGAAGTCGTCAGCCCGGTGACGGTGCCGCCCACCACGTCGAGGTCGCTCAGGTCAAAGCCCTGCACCTTCTCGCTGAAGGTGAAGGTGACGTCGCTGGTCTCGCCCGCAATGATCTGGCTGTCGACGATGTCGACCAGCACGCTCGGGCCCTGGGTGTCGGTGGCCGCCGTATCGCTGCCGCCGATACCCTTGTTGCCGGCCAGGTCGGTGTAGCTCTCCGGCTTGACGGTGACGCTGGCGGTGCCGGTGAAGTTCGCATCCGGAGTGAAGGTCGCGCTCCAGGTCTTGCCGCCATCGCTGCTGGTGAGGTTGCTGACAGAGCCACCCACCACGGTCAGGTCGCTCAGGTCAAACCCGGTCACCTTCTCGCTGAAGGTGAAGGTCACGTCGCTGGTCTCGCCCGCAATGATCTGACTGTCGACGATGTCGACCAGCACGCTCGGGCCCTGGGTGTCGGTGGCCGCCGTATCGCTGCCGCCGGTACCCTTGTTGCCGGCCAGGTCGGTGTAGCTCTCCGGCTTGACGGTGACACTGGCGGTGCCGGTGAAGTTGGCATCCGGAGTGAAGGTCGCGCTCCAGGTCTTGCCGCCATCGCTGCTGGTGAGGTTGCTGACAGAGCCACCCACCACGGTCAGGTCGCTCAGGTCAAACCCGGTCACCTGCTCGCTGAAGGTGAAGGTCACGTCGCTGGTTTCGCCCGCAATGATCTGGCTGTCGACGATATTGACCAGCACGCTCGGGCCCTGGGTGTCGGTGGCCGCCGTATCGCTGCCGCCGGTACCCTTGTTGCCGGCCAGGTCGGTGTAGCTCTCCGGCTTGACGGTGACGCTGGCGGTGCCGGTGAAGTTCGCATCCGGAGTGAAGGTCGCACTCCAGGTCTTGCCGCCGTCTGAAGTCGTCAGCCCGGTGACTGTGCCGCCCACCACGTCGAGGTCGCTCAGGTCAAACCCGGTCACCTGCTCGCTGAAGGTGAAGGTCACATCGCTGGTCTCGCCCGCAATGATCTGGCTGTCGACGATATTGACCAGCACGCTCGGGCCCTGGGTGTCGGTATCCGCGCTGTCGCTGCCGCCTGTGCCCTTGTTGCCGGCCAGGTCGGTGTAGCTCTCCGGCTTGACGGTGACGCTGGCGGTGCCGGTGAAGTTGGCGTCCGGAGTGAAGGTGGCGCTCCAGGTCTTGCCGCCGTCTGAAGTCGTCAGCCCGGTGACAGTGCCGCCCACCACGTCAAGGTCGCTCAGGTCAAACCCGGTCACCTGCTCGCTGAAGGTGAAGGTCACATCGCTGGTCTCGCCCGCGATGATCTGGGCGTCGACGATGTCGACCAGCACGCTCGGGCCCTGGGTGTCGGTGGCCGCCGTATCGCTGCCGCCGGTACCCTTGTTGCCGGCCAGGTCGGTGTAGCTGCCGTTGCTCACCGTGACGCTGGCGGTGCCTTCAAAGCCCGGGGTCGGGGTGAAGGTGGCGCTCCAGGTCTTGCCGCCGTCGGAAGTCGTCAGCCCGGTGACAGTACCGCCCACCACATCGAGGTCGCTCAGGTCAAAGCCCTGCACCTTCTCGCTGAAGGTGAAGGTCACGGGGCTGGTCTCGCCCGCGATGATCTGGCTGTCGACGATGTCGACCAGCACGCTCGGACCCTGGGTGTCGGTATCAGCGCTGTCGCTGCCGCCGGTGCCCTTGTTGCCCGCCAGGTCGGTGTAACTCTCCGGCTTGACGGTGACACTGGCGGTGCCTTCAAAGCCCGGGGTCGGCGTGAAGGTGGCGCTCCAGGTCTTGCCGCCGTCACTGCTGGTGAGGTTGCTGACAGAGCCGCCCACCACGTCAAGGTCGCTCAGGTCAAACCCGGTCACCTGCTCGCTGAAGGTGAAGGTCACGTCGCTGGTCTCGCCCGCAATGATCTGGCTGTCGACGATATTGACCGCCACGCTCGGGCCCTGGGTGTCGGTGGCCGCCGTATCGCTGCCGCCAGTGCCCTTGTTGCCGGCCAGGTCGGTGTAGCTCTCCGGCTTGACGGTGACGCTGGCAGTGCCTTCAAAGCCCGGGGTCGGGGTGAAGGTGGCGCTCCAGGTCTTGCCACCATCGCTGCTGGTGAGGTTGCTGACGGTGCCGCCCACCACGTCGAGGTCGCTCAGGTCAAACCCGGTCACCTTCTCGCTGAAGGTGAAGGTCACGTCGCTGGTCTCGCCCACGGTCAGCTGGCTGTCGACGATATTGACCAGCACGCTCGGGCCCTGGGTGTCGGTGGCCGCCGTATCGCTACCGCCGGTACCCTTGTTGCCGGCCAGGTCGGTGTAGCTCTCCGGCTTGACGGTGACGCTGGCGGTGCCGGTGAAGTTCGCATCCGGAGTGAAGGTCGCACTCCAGGTCTTGCCGCCGTCTGAAGTCGTCAGCCCGGTGACGGTGCCGCCCACCACGTCGAGGTCGCTCAGGTCAAACCCGGTCACCTTCTCGCTGAAGGTGAAGGTCACATCGCTGGTCTCGCCCGCAATGATCTGGCTGTCGACGATGTCGACCAGCACGCTCGGGCCCTGGGTGTCCACACTGTAACCTTCGCTACCAGTCGCTTTGGCGCTGTTGCCCGCCGCATCGGTGGTGGTCACGCTGGCGTCGATCACCTTGTCACCATCCGCCACCAGATCCGCTCCCGGCACCTTGATGCTGAAGGTCTTGTCAGCCAGCACTTGGCCGGTGAAGGTCTTGCCGTTCACCGTCAGGGTGACGGTATCGCCCACCTGGACGTCGCCACCCACGCGACCGGTGACCGGGATCTGCTGGCCGGCTTCGGCGGCGTTGATCACATCATCCGGCGTGATGTCGGCATCCAGGGTGATTCGGGCTTCAGGCGCCGTGGTGTCGAGCAAGGTGGTGTCATCACGGGCATCAGCGCTGTTGCCCGCCGCGTCGGTGACGCTGGCCACGACTTCCAGGTTGCCATCCGCCAGCCCGCTCAGATCAGCCTTGGTGCTGTAGTTGCCATTGGCATCCGTCTGTGCGGTGACGGTCACGCTGGCGCCCTTGGTATCAGTGATGATCAGGGTCACTGTGCGACCCGGGCCGACATCGGAGGTACCTGTGATGGGGGCATTGGCAGCATTGCTGCCATTCACGTCATCCAGACTCACCGTGATGTTGGCGGTGGTGTCCACGTTGCCATCATCGGCGGCTGTGCCGGTATTGCCGGCAGGATCGGTCACGCTGGCAGTCACCTCATAACCGCCATCCGGCAGGGGGGTGACCACATCAGAGCTGTAAGACCCATCCGGTTGAACTGTGGCCGTCAGCGTCTGCTGGTTGCCATTGGCATCGGTCACCACCAGGGTCACAGTGCTGCCAGGGGTGGCATTTGTGGTGCCTGTGATGGTCGGGGTGCTGTCGTTGGTGTTGTCCGGCGCAGTCACAGTGACAGAAGGCGCCGTGCTGTCCACGCTACCATCGTCGGTGGCGGTACCGGTATTGCCGGCGGGATCGGTCACGCTGGCGGTCACGTCATAGCCGCCGTCCGGCAGGGGAGTCTCCACATCCACGCTGAAGCTGCCATCCGGATTGACAGTGGTGATCAGGGTCTGCTGGTTGCCGTTGGCGTCGGTCACCACCAGGGTCACAGTGCTGCCGGGAGCAGCATCCGTGGTCCCGGTGAGGGTCGGGGTGCTGTCGTTGATGTTGTCCGGTGCGGACACAGTGATGGTGGGTGCTGTGAGATCGAGGAGTTCATCCTCGTCATCCTGCGCTTCGGCCAGCGGAGCGGGAGCATCCGGATTGGCGGAATCAAAGCCGGCGGTGGAGATGGTGGCATCACCGGTTCTGTCGATGGTGATGAAGCCGCCGTTGCCGCTGGCACCCGCAACGCCGCCTACGTTGCCCGCAGCGGGTGCCCCGCCCGCCGCCGATGCTTCAAATGCCTGGGTCGGGTCTGTTCCCGCCAGAATTGCCTGCTGCAGGGCGGCGATGTCGTCAGGTACATCCCCCTGCCCCTGCTGTGCCAGCTGGGGCTCTTCAGACTCGGGAGTGTTGCTCGGGCTCAGGGTAAAGGTGGTTTCTCCCCCCTGGAAGCTGGCCCCCTCAGGAGCGAGCAATACTGCATCCTTGGGCAGCACATCGCCTTCAGAAAGAAGCGTCTGGCTCCCGTCAGCGGCAACCAGGTAGACTTTGCCTTGCAATTGGGTAACGACGACGTCCTGATCCAGTACGATGCTCTTGCTGCTCATGGTTTCTCCTGAAATATCAATGGGCATAGATTTCCAGCCTCCAATGTGCCCGTTAGTCCGACCAGATACCAGTGAGAAAAATCGAACGAACAGACCGAAATGAGGCTTGGATTCGCGCCGAAAACGAAGGGTGTTTGACAGGGAATAAAATTAGTTAAATCAATAGCATCAAAAATGACAGAACGAAGATGGGAGCCTTATTGGCTCCCATTTCACGTCGATTCAGGCCCCGGCCCAGAGCAGGATGGCCAGCAGCTGGGGAGAGATGATCCGCAGGAACATCACCAGGGGGTAGACGGTCGCATATGACAGGGCGCTGGCGCCACTGGTGGGGTGCATCCCGTTGGCGAAGGCCAGGGCGGGAGGATCCGTCATGGAGCCGGCCAGCAGACCGCACAGGGTGAGATAATTGACCTTGCCATAGTGACGCGCCAGCACCCCGACCACCAGCAGCGGGATCAGGGTGATGGCTACGCCATACATCATCCAGGCGGGACCATCCCCGTTGATCAGGGTGTCGATGAAACCGGCCCCGGACTTGAACCCCACCACCGCCAGGAACAGCACTATGCCTATCTCCCGCAGCGCCAGGTTGGCGCTCGGTGGCATGAACCAGTAGAGCTTGCCGATGCTGCCGATGCGGGACAGTATGAGGGCCACCACCAGGGGGCCGCCCGCCAGACCCAGCTTGAGGGCAGCCGGGAATCCCGGCAGGTAGAAGGGTATGGAACCGAGCAATACACCCAATCCAATGCCGATGAAGACCGGCAGCATCTGCACCTGCTGCAGTTTTTGCTGGACGTTGCCGACCACGCTGGTCACGGCCTCGATGGCATCGAGCCGCCCCACCAGGTTCAGGATGTCGCCAAACTGCAGGCTGGTCTGGCTGGTCGGGACCAGTTCGATGCCGGCCCGGTTGAGGCGCGAGATGACCACATCGTATTTCTGCTTGATGTCGAGATCCCGGATCCGTTTGCCGAGCACCTGCTCGTTGGTGACCACCACCCGCTCGACCCGCAGATCCGTGCCCCGGGTAGAGAGGGAGGTATCCACCTCCTCCCCGAGTACCAGCAGCACCTTGTGCAGGGCGTGGCGCTCCCCCACCAGGTGCAGCAGATCGCCGAGCTCGATGCGCGAGTCGGGCTTGGGCACCATCAGCTCGTCACCGCGCTTGAGGCGGGAACAGATGACATCGGCCTCATCCAGGCTCGGGATCTCGCGGAGCATCAAGCCGTGCATGTTGGGGTTGCGCACCGCGATATTGATGGTTTGCAGGCTCTCCTTGGTCTTGCCCGCCTGTTGCTCGAACGCGGCTGCTTCTTCGTCGATCTTGACGTGAAAGAACATGCGAATGAGCCACATGGTAAGCAGGATGCCGCAGATCCCGAACGGGTAGGCCACCGCATAGCCCATCCCCATCAGGCCGGTGGAGCCCGGATCCGCCCCAAGCTCGGCCAGGATCTGCTGACCCGCCCCCAGCGAAGGAGTGTTGGTCACGGCACCGGAGAAGACCCCGAGGATCACCGGCAGCGGCACGTCGAACAGCTGGTGCAGCGCCGCGGCCACCACGCAGCCGAGCAGCACCAGCAGGGCGGCAAAGCCATTGAGCTTGAGCCCCGAGCTGCGCAGGGAAGAGAAGAAGCCGGGACCGACCTGGATACCTATGGTGTAGACGAACAGGATCAGACCAAATTCTTGAATGAAATGAAGTGTTTGCTCATCCAGCTTCAGGCCGGAGAGCCCGGCAAAATGACCCACTATGATGCCGCCGAACAGCACACCGCCAATTCCCAAACCAACGCCATAGACTCGCCAGTTTCCCAGCCAGAGTCCCAGCACCGCCACCAGCGACAACATGCTGATGGAAAGCGCGATCTCACTCATTTTTGCATCCTTTCCAAGCTGAACTGACCCTAGCTTGTCAGCAAACGAAGGGGGCAACTGTGGGATGCCGCACGAATTCAGGCTTTCATGGGCGCAAAAATACCAATTAAGGGCTAGTCAGGCGACATAACCATAGATGGCCATGAAGTGACAGAGGCTTCCCCCCAGCACGAACAGATGCCAGATGGCGTGGTTGTAAGGGATCTGCCTGGCCATGTAGAAGATGGTGCCCAGGCTGTAGATGAGCCCGCCAAGCCCCAGCAGCAGGAGCCCGGTACCATCCAGATGTAGATAGAGCTGATAGACGACCACCAGGGACAACCAGCCCAGCATCAGATAGGTGAACAGAGACAGGCGCTTGAAGCGATTGATGAACAAGAGCTTGAACACCACCCCGGCCAGGGCCAGCCCCCAGATCACTACCATCAAGCCCTGCGCCAGCGGGGTATCGAGCGCTACCAGCAGAAAGGGGGTGTAGGTGCCGGCGATCAGCAGGTAGATCGCACAGTGATCAAGCAGCTTGCACCGGCGTCTGGCCACCGCCGATCCCATGCTGTGGTAGAGGGTCGAGGCGAGATAGAGCAGCACCAGGCTGGAGCCGTAGAGGCCGTAGCTCAGCAACGCCTGGGGCCCCTGATCCCAGCCCTTGTGCAGCAGCAGGATCAGGCCGAAGATCCCCAGCAGCAGCCCCAGCCCGTGGCTGAGACGATTGGCCCACTCTTCCCGTGGGGAATACCCCGTCACATCCGTCATCACCACCTCCAGCCAAGCTTGGATCCACTCTAGCGCCCGGCGTTTCAGGCTACAACTGTTAGCTCAAAATAAAAGGGGCTGACCAGGGAGCCTCGGCGTCAGGAGGTGGCTGTTCCCCCCGCCCCTTTGGTGTATGCTCTGCGGCCGACGCCACCCGCGCAGATGGCCGTGTCTGTCCGGCACGGCAAGCGCCCGGTACTTTCTGCCCGACAGGCTGGTCTGGAGAACCTGATGAAGCTGACTGAACTGTTTACACAACCGGATCCTGACTTCGGCCAGGCCATGACGGCCCTGCTGGAGACCTTCCATCACTCGGATGACAGTCAGGCCCCCTATCAGCGCGACAGTTTCGTCCATCAGTTCGAGCAATCGTCCATGCCCGCCAGCGGCATGAGCACGACAGAGTACCTCACGCGCCTCGCCGCCCTGGTACCCGGCGCCTCCCATCTCACCTCGCCCCACTACATGGGGCACATGACGGCCCCTTTGCCGGCCTTCACCGCCGAGCTCTCCCGGCTGCTGGTGATGCTCAACCAGAATCCGATGAAGATGGAGTCCTCCCGCCTGCTCAGCTTCCTGGAGCGGGAGGTGCTGGCCAAGCTGCACCGCCTCGTCTATCGGGAGAACGACGGCTTTTACGAGGCGCAGATGCATGCCAAGGATGCTGCCCTCGGCGTCATGACCAGTGGTGGCACCATAGCCAACGTCACCGCCCTCTGGCTGGCCCGCAACCGGGCCTGTGGCGACGATCTGTTTTCCCTCTACGAGCAGGGCTATAGAGGCGCCGTGATCCTGGGGTCCCGGCTGATGCACTACTCCTTCGACAAGGGGATGGATCTGCTGGGGCTGGGGGCTTGCCGCGTCTGGCGCCTCGAGACGGATGCCGACAACCGGCTCTGCCTCTCGGCCCTCGAGAGCGCACTGGCTCGATGCCGGGAGCAAAAGCTCAAGGTGCTGGCCCTGGTGGGGGTCGCCGGCAGCACGGACTTTGGCTCCATCGATCCACTGCCCGAACTCGCCGCCATCGCCAGGCGCGAACAGATCCACTTTCACGTGGATGCCGCCTGGGGTGGCCCGACCCTGTTTTCCCCCCGCTATCAGGGCTTGCTGGACGGCATAGCGCAGGCCGATACCGTGACCCTGGACGGCCACAAGCAGCTGCTGGTACCACTCGGTACCGGGATGCTGCTCTGTCGCCAGCCGGATCTGATGATGACAGTGAAGCGGGAGGCCCCCTACGCCATCCGCGCCAGCTCTTTCGATCAGGGCCGCTTCACCCTGGAGGGCACCCGCCCCGCCAACGCGCTCTATCTGGATGCCGCCTTCCAGTTGCTGGGTCAGCAGGGCTATGCCCAGCTTATCGACGCAAATTACGACAGGGCGCGGCGGATGGCAGAGCTCATCGATGCCCACCCCGCCTTCGAGCTGATGTCAGCCCCCGTGATGAACCTGCTCTCCTATCGCTGCATTCCGCCCCATCTGCAGGGCAAGGCTCTGGACGAGGCGGCCAACGAGCAGATCAATGCCTTCAACGTGGCGCTGCAAAAGGCCCAGCGCGCCGAGGGGCACAGCTTCGTCTCCCGTACCCAGCGGGCGGTGAGTCGCTACGGCACACAGCCGCTCACCCTGCTGCGCGCCGTCCTGCTCAATCCCCTCATCGAGGAGCGCCATATCCGTGACTTGCTGGATGACCAGCTGCGGCTCGGCAGCCTCGTTGCCAGTCAGCTGTTCGGCTAGATGGCGCAACAAGGATCATCGTCACCCCTAAGGGTGGCGGCCTCGCAGCGGGGAACTGCATACTAAATGAACGGTCTTATTCATTTGCCGTTGCCTAACGGGCAGGTACACTGAGTGAAATTTTGAGGTTAGAGCCCAGCATGAAGCAGTTTATTGAATTTATTCCCCTGATCGTCTTCTTCGCGGTCTACAAGTTTTACGACATCTACACCGCCACCGGCGCCCTGGTGGTCGTCACCGGCCTTCAGCTGCTCTACAGCTGGGTGCGCTATCGCAAGGTCGAGAAGATGCAGCTGTTTACCTTCCTGCTGGTCGGTTTCTTCGGCGGCCTCACCGTCTTCTTCCACGACGATACCTTCATCAAGTGGAAGGTGACCGTGATCAATGCACTCTTTGCCCTGGCCCTGCTCATCAGCCGCTACGGCTTTGGCAAGAATCTCATCAAGCAGATGCTGGCCAAGGAGCTGCAAGCTCCCGACCGCGTCTGGGACAACGTCAACCTCGGCTGGGTCGGTTTCTTCGCCCTCTGCGGCCTCCTCAACCTCTATGTGGCCTTCAACCTCTCCCAGGAGATGTGGGTCAACTTCAAGGTCTTCGGCCTGCTGGGTATGACGCTGGTGTTCACCCTGCTGAGCGGCGTCTACCTCTATCGCCACATGCCGGCCGAGCAGAAAGCAGAACAGAAAAAATAACCGCAATCAGAAAAGGACCCTCTCATGTGGTATCTCATCTACTCCGAAGATGTCGCCGGCAGCCTGCCCCAGCGCAAGCTCGCTCGCCCTGCCCACCTAGCCCGTCTGCAGGCGCTGCAGGATGAGGGGCGCCTGCTGACGGCCGGCCCCAATCCAGCCATCGATGCCGAGGATCCGGCCGATGCGGGTTTCACCGGCAGCACCGTCATCGCCGAATTCCCCAGCCAGGCCGACGCCAAGGCCTGGGCCGATGCCGACCCTTATGTGGCGGCAGGCGTCTATGCCAAGGTGACCATCAAGCCGTTCAAGAAGGTGTTCTGAACCGGGCAGATTGGCATCGTTGATGCACGAGAATGCAAAAGGCCGGACATTGTCCGGCCTTTTTACATCTGCACGCCCTGGCGACGCCAATCAGGCCCGTGCCACAAACCAGGGGTTGAGGATATCCGGCTTGTTGTAGGCAAGCGCTGAGCCATCGAGCTGGGTAACGGACCCACCCGCCCCTTCCAGCACCGCCTGCGCCGCCGCCGTATCCCACTCGCAGGTGGGGGCGAGGCGCGGATAGAGCTCGGCGTCCCCTTCGGCAATGATGCAGAACTTGAGGGAGCTGCCCATGGAGACCAGTTCTATCTCGCCAAAAGGTGCCAGATAGTCGAGAGTCTCCTGCGACAGGTGGTTACGACTGCCCACCACCCGCCAGGGCGCCCCTTCCTGATGAGGCAAGGTCTGAATAGCTTTATGCGTGCCATCGGCAACACGCCAGGCCCCGACCCCCTTGCCGCCATACCAGAGCCGGTCCAGCACAGGGGCATAGACCAGCCCCCAGACCGGCCTGCCCTCCTCGATCAGCGCAATGTTCACGGTGAACTCGCCGTTGCGGGAGACGAACTCCTTGGTGCCATCCAGCGGGTCCACCAGCCAGTAGCGGGACCAGCCGAGCCGCGCCTGCATCGTCTCGGCGTCCGACTCTTCCGACAGCACGGGGATATCCGGCATCAACCGGGTCAGCGCCTGCACTATCACCTCGTGCGCCCCCTGATCGGCGGCGGTGAGCGGACTCTCGTCCTGCTTGTACTCCACAGCAAATGGTTGACAGTAGATGGCCAGGATGGCGTCACCGGCGGCGCGGGCGATGGGCTCCAGTGCGGAAATGGCGGGTAGGTACATGGAAAAGACATCTCGCTCAAATGGTTAGTCAGTGTAACTGAGGAGGAGGTATCCAGCTTATAGCCGATTTGCCTGAGTTATTCCTTGCTACTTCTGACAGACAAAAAGTGGCGCAGCTCGGCTAATTATCAATAGTCAATTGACACTACATAAGGACATGAAACCATGAACCGAAAAACACTGATCGCCGCCCTGCTGCTGGCTTGCCTGCCCCTGCTGAGCCAGCCTGCGCTCGCCGCCGACAAGCCGGCTACCAAACCGGCCACAACTGTCACCAATACCAAGGAGGTGGGCAAGATCAACCTGAACACCGCCAGTGCCGATGAACTCGCGGCGCTGAAGGGCGTTGGCGAGAAGAAGGCGCAAGCCATCGTCGATTACCGCGAGAAGCAGGGCAAGTTCACCTCGGTGGATCAGTTGGAAGAGGTTAGCGGCATAGGGCCCGCCACCCTGGATGCGAACCGGGACATGATTATCGTCAAGTAACCGGTTTGAATCCCTGTCATCCGAGGGCGGCCTGTGGCTGCCCTATTTGTCTTGGGGTATCATGAACGCACTTTGTATCCTCGGACTCATTCCATGAAAAAGACACCCCTCGTTGTTCGCAAGGCCGTCCTCCCCGTTGCCGGTCTGGGTACCCGCATGTTGCCCGCCACCAAGGCCATCCCCAAAGAGATGCTGCCGGTGGTCGACAAGCCGCTGATCCAGTATGTGGTGCGTGAAGCCATCGCCGCCGGCATCAAGGAGATCATCCTGGTGACCCACTCCAGCAAGAACTCCATCGAGAACCATTTCGACAAGAGCTTCGAGCTGGAGGCGACCCTGGAGAAGCGGGTCAAGCGCCAGTTGCTGGAAGAGGTGCAGCATATCTGCCCGAAAGACGTCACCATCATGCACGTGCGCCAGGGGGAGGCCAAGGGTCTGGGCCATGCTGTGCTGTGCGCCCGCCCGCTGATCGGCGATAACCCCTTCGCCGTACTGCTGCCTGACGTGCTCATCGACGAGGTGGCCAGCGATCTCAAACAGGACAACCTGGCCGAGATGGTGCATATGTTCGAGGCGGACCAGATCAGCCAGATCATGGTAGAAGCCGTCCCCGAGAGCGAAGTGGACAAATACGGCATCGCCGACATCAAGGGCGAGGCCCTGAGCGCCGGCATGTCACTGCCGATGCAGGCCATCGTCGAGAAGCCGCCGCGCGACGAGGCGCCTTCCAACCTGGCCGTGGTTGGCCGCTATGTGCTCTCCGCCAACATCTGGCCCTTGCTGGAGAAGACCCCGGCCGGGGCGGGCGACGAGATCCAGCTGACCGATGCCATCGCCATGCTGATGGAACACGAACAGGTCAATGCCTACTTCATGAAGGGTCGCAGCCACGATTGCGGCAGCAAGCTGGGTTACATGAAGGCCAATGTGGAATACGCGGTACGCCACCGGGAGATGGACAGCGAATTTACCGCCTGGCTCAAGCAGTTCGTCAAACAGTTGTAATTGCTGAAAATTCACACAATATACAGAATAAAAGACTGGGCATCATTCGATGCCCATTTTCATTTTATAAACAAAAATTCAACCATTGATAGATAAAATATCGTCAAAACCTCTCGTTGTAATTCAATCCTGCTTGTTTTATAAGGAATATGGCTTGTTCCTAGCCCTTGCATAAAATTTCTAAAAAAATATAAGACACAGGTGGAAGTTCCAATGAATAACCCGTCCAAAGGGACCTTTTTAGGTCACCCTAAAGGGCTCTTTTTGCTCTTTAGTACCGAACTCTGGGAGAGATTCTCCTACTACGGCATGCGTGCCGTGCTCGTCCTCTATCTGACTGACATGACCGCCAACGGCGGCATGGGCTGGACCCAGGCCGATGCCCTCAAGCTGTACGGCATCTATACCGGTCTGGTCTATATCACTCCGATCATCGGAGGCTGGCTGGCCGATACCTTCCTCGGTCAACGCCGCGCCATCCTGATCGGTGCCATCTTCATGGCCGCGGGTCAATTCACCCTGGCCCTGCCCCACGCCATGTTCCCGGACATGGTCAACACCGTCTTCTACGCGGGCCTTGGCTTGCTGATCCTGGGTAACGGTCTGTTCAAACCGAACATCTCCACCATGGTGGGCGACCTGTATCAGGAAGGGGACCACCGTCGTGACGGTGCCTTCACCATCTTCTACATGGGCATCAACCTGGGCTCCCTGCTGGCAGGGGTCATCTGTGGCGCCGCCGCCACCGCCTACGGCTGGCAAGCCGCCTTCGTCAGCGCCGGTATCGGCATGCTGTTGTCCCTGGTGGTGCAAGCCACCATGGCCCAGCGTTTCCTCGGCGACATCGGCCGCGTGCCGGCCGCCCAGCGCGCCGCCATGCAGCGTTCCAAGGAGCAGAAAGCCCCGCTGACCAAGCAGGAAGTGGATCGCATCAAGGTCATCCTGGTGCTGGGTCTGTTCACCATCATCTTCTGGGCCGGTTTCGAGCAGGCCGGTGGTCTGATGAACCTGTACGCACAGGAGTATACCGACCGCATGATCGGCAGCTTCGAAGTGCCGACCGCCTGGTTCCAGTCCCTGAACCCCTTCTTCATCATCACGCTCGCCCCGATCGTGGCCGCCATCTGGATCAAGCTCGGCAGCAAGGAGCCAAACTCCCCGGTGAAATTCGCCATGGGTCTGCTGTTCCTGGCCGTCGGCTTCCTCTTCATGATCGGTGCCGTGCTGGAGCAAGGCGGCGATCAGGCGGTCAAGACCTCCATGTTCTGGCTGGTCGGTGCCTACCTGTTCCACACTCTGGGCGAGCTCTGCCTCTCCCCGATCGGCCTCTCCATGGTGACCAAGCTGGCACCGCTGCGCCTGGCCTCCCTGATGATGGGTGCCTGGTTCGGCTTCGTCGCCCTGGCCAACTATGCGGCCGGTTTCATCGGCTCCTTCGTCGGTGAAGCGGGTCCGATAGCCATCTTCGGTGGCATCGCCCTGGCCGCCGTGATCAGCGCCCTGATCCTGCTGACCATGGCCAACCGCCTGGTCTACTGGATGCACGGCGCCGAAGGCCCCGCCAAAGAGGCTGACGAGCACGACAAGAAGCTGCAATCCGCCACCGTCTAACCGGTCCGGACTGCACAACAAACAGGGCGCCCATTGGGCGCCCTGTTTGTTTCCGCTCTAAAGCACGGCCTCAGTGATGACGAACCTGCATCTTCAGGGCACTGCCGTTGTCGCTGCGAAACTGCAGCTCGAAGGGTTCGTGCCAGCTGCGCTTGTGCAACCCATAGCGGCTGCTGCGCATCAGCCCGAGCGGCAATCCCCCCGAGCGCATCAGCCAGTGGGGCGAAGTGAGGCCCGCATTGGCAAACACCAGTCCGTCTTCCTGATCGAACAGCAATGCCGCCATGGAAAAGGAGTGGCGCAGACCCGACTCCAGCAGTTGCAGATTGAGGTAGTCGAGCAACCTGTGGGGCTGGGTCAGCAGCTGGCTCTCCTGCTGCTGGTATTGGCGATAGGGCCCGTTCATCAAGGAGCGCACCAGGGCACCGCAGAAGGCGGCATCCACCCCCAGGATGGGCAGCTCCATCACCAGCACCAACAGCTTGTCGTCCAGCTTGAAGGTGTCGGGAATGAACAGATTGCCCATGCCGGCGAACGTCACCTGCCAGGGCCCCCACTCCTGCATGCCCGGTGGTGCCAGCCAGGCCAGCAGGCGGCTGGAAGCCAGATCGTGGGCCCGGAAGAAGTCGATGTGCTCCATCAGCTCCAGTTGCTGACTCTGGTGGGCGTTGCTCGTCAGGCACTGATCGATGCTGCGCCGGATCTGGCCATAGTCATCCACCGGCTTGATGAAGAAGTCGCTCGCCCCCGCCCGCAACGCCCGCTCGATGGCGGCCATCTGATCCTGGCCCGAGATGACGATGACAGGCACCTCGGGATAGCGGGCGGTGAGGCAGGCGATCACCTCATGCCCATCCATGTTGGGCATGTTCAGGTCGCATAACACGATATCGGGGTGATAGAGTGCGGCTGCCGAGAGCCCTTCGATTCCATCTTCGGCCTGAAAGACACAGGCCCCATCATGCTCGAGATAAGTGACCAGCGAGTGGCGAAAAACCGCTTCATCTTCCACCACCAAGATCCGTAGTCCGGCTTTTGACATCTTGACAAAGCTCTTATTAGTCAAACGGTTATTTGAGCACTAAGCCTAGATCATGGGAGCGTCATCTCGCCACCCAATATTGCCGGGCAGCCCCTGCAAATAGCCAGTCGGCCACCCAAGCACTTGAAATGGGCTGATTATTTTGTCAGCAATTTATCTCTCTTCCTTGCCGAGCGGGAGGGTCAGCGTCCCATTCAGCACTGGATGAGGGGCGCCACGGCATCATCAGGCTGTCATCCATGGGCACCGTGAATTGTATGCAACCCCGCCATGAGGGATAATGCCCCCCACTCCAGATCGTGAAGCAGACCATGACGCCAGCCGAATACAGCGCCCTCGCCCATCCCAGACTCTCCCATCCGGCACGCAGCCTCTATACCCTGCTGCTGCGCCGGCTGGTGCTGGAAAATCGGCTGCCCAGGCTCAACTATCCCGAACTCGGGCGCGCCCTGGCGGTGGTCGATCCGGGCAATCCCAGCGGGTTCTGCTATCAGGTCAATGCCCGCCAGCTCACCGAGCTGCTCGATGAGCTGATGGAAGCCGAATTGTTGCAGGTCGAGGCGCAGGCGGACACTGAGCACTACCATCAGTGCCCCTTCCAGCTGCCCCTGCTGAGCCAGCGGGTACGCAGCCCGCTGCCGGAGCGCCCCTTCCAGATGCATCTGCGGTGGCGGCCGGATGAAGAGCTGCCCGCCCTCGCCCGCCTGTGCGGGGTGATCGATGCCAGCTACAGCGAAGAGGATCTGGGGGAGTTCATCGCCTACTGGCTGGGCCGCCCCGAGGTGTTCGACTCCCAGCATCAGTGGATGTTGAAGTTCATCCGGACCCTCAAGAGCCGACGATACACAAGGCGCCAGCCGACCGAGGTGGCCGGTTATCAGCAGATCACTCCAGCCCCCGTCGATTCGGGGCCGAGCAAGCGGGCGCAGGAGATGATCGAGGCAGCCAAGCGGCTGGCCCAGACCCAGGAGCCGGACAATGATTGATCCCGGATGCCCGCAACAGGCACTATTAACCCCTTGTCACCCCAGCCCCAGCAGAAGGAGTATCCCATGACAGATCCGCACGACCCGCTGCGCCAGGAGCTGGAGGAGATCGAGGCCAAGCGCCGGAGGATCGCCAAGGCCAAACAGGACCATCGTGTGCACGACCCCGAGCTGAGCCAGCACGTGGGCGGCCTGCTCGAGCGCATTCGTCGCCTGCAGGCCCAGACCGGTGGCGGCCAGTACGACTACGAGACCCTGCGCAAGGAGTACGACGCCAAGGCCAATGCCGAGGTGCGCGAACTGCAGAAGGCGGCGCGCCAGGAGCGGATCCAGAAGCTGATCGCCCAGGCCGACCTCAACCCGGACTGGATCTTCGAGAAGATGGATGCCGGAGACCCCGCGCTGCAATACCCCATGGAGACGGCCCGCTACTTCATCAGCGGCTTCGAGCATTGGGAGAAGAGCGGCGGCGGCTGCATGCTCATCTACGGCGACTACGGCACCGGCAAGTCCACCCTGGCGGGCGCCGTGGCCCATGAGCTGATCGAGCGCCATCAGAAATCGGTGATCTTCCAGCAGTGGGCCTCCATCGTAGACAGGCTCTTCTTCAACGTCATCCAGGATCAGGAGGAGCGCAATCAGTACCGCCGAGCCCTGGAAGAGGTGGATCTGCTGATCATCGACGAGGTGGCGGCCAACCGCGCCAAGATGGCGGAGAGCCAGTCCAGCTTCCTCGGCCACCTGTTGCGCCGCCGTCGCAACCTCTCGAAGAGCGTCATCATCATCACCAACCACAGCCCCCAGAGTCTGCATCAGGCCATAGGTGACTTCAGCTTCGAGGCGATCAAGGCGTTCAACCCTGTGGATATCCACCTGAGCGGCCCCAGTCGTCGCCCCAGCATAGGCCACTATAACGGCTGAACCTCTGGGCCGGCGCTCCCTGCGTCCGGCCCGCTGTTTTTCTCCTCCCGTCTCACAGATAAAAACAACTCTCATTTACATCGAGTCGTCGAGCCCCTAGGCTAACCCTTTTTGTCCAAGAGAGCCCTCTCATGCCAATCACACTCATCTTCGGAGCCAGCCGCGGGCTGGGCCGCGCCTTCACCGATCAGGCCCTGCGCCAGGGTCACAGGGTACTGGCCCTGGTTCGCCAACCTGAGATGGCCGCCGATCTGCGCACCCTGGGGGTCGAGGTCATCGAAGGGGATGCGCTGGATCCGACCGCCGTGCAGCAGGCCTGCGCGCAAGCGGGCCCATCTGCCCGGGTCATCTCCACCCTCGGCAGCTTCCGTCAGCCACAACCCGTGGATTATCAAGGCAATCGCCACGTCATCAACGCCATGGAGCAGACCGGGCTCACACGCCTGCTGCTGGTGACGTCCCTCGGCTGCGGCGACAGCTGGCAGTATCTGCCCGAACGGGCCAGGGCGGCGTTTGGTCATGAGGTGCGCTTGAAGAGCCTGGCGGAGAGCTGGTTGCAGACCAGCACGCTCGACTGGATCATCCTCAGGCCGGCCGGCTTGCAGGATGGAGAGGCAACCGGACGTGCCGAACTGAGCCAGGGCAAGGAGGTGCACGGACTGGTGCGTCGCGCCGACGTGGCCGCCCATGGCCTGCGCCTGCTGACCGATGAGGCTGCGCTGGGGCAGATCTACGCCATCGGCGATCCCGAGCTCCATCGCGCCTGACCCATCCACAACTCAAGCCACGCATAAAAAACGGTCAGCCCTTGGGCTGACCGTTTTCGCTTTACCGCACACGCTATCTCACGCGCTCTTGCAATATCCCGCTTAACCGGCGGTCGTTTCACTCTGAGCGACTGACGGGCGAGCAACCGGCAGCGACTGTTGACGCCAACGCAGCAGCAGGCACGCCAGAGCGCCGTAGAGCAGTGCCAGCCCCCACAGCTGCCACCAGTAGTGGGAGACCTGAGCGAACTCGGCCCCCATCTGGTTGAGGCGCAGGAACCCCTCTATGGCCGGCGTGCTCGGCACCCACTGGGCCAGCCAGTTGAGAGGGGTCGGGATCAGCTCTAGCGGCCAGATGAAGCCCGCGAGGAAGACCAGTGGCAACGAGGAGATGAGCACTGCCTGGGTCGGCAGGTCGCGACGGGTAAACAGAGCCCCCAGCACTACCCCAAACCAGGTGGTGGCCAGCAGGAAGGGCAGGGTGAACAGCCACAAGGCGGCCGGCTCGGCGGTGCGGGCTATGCCGTAGTAGTCGAAGCAGAAGCCGAAGAAGTAGGTCACCGGCAACACGAACAGCCCCCCCACCACCAGGGTGCGCGCCAGCAGCAGCGCCAGCACGGGCACCTGCTGCCAATAGCCCTGCTCCCCTCGCCCGCTTCGCTGATTCTGGGTCGCCCCCAGAATGCCGGTGCCCATCAGCAGCACCTGGTGCAGGATCAGCACGAAGACCGCCGGCACCACGTAGTTCACATAACCCATGGAGGGGTTGAACACCGGCACCACGTTGAGCCCGACCGCATTCCAGCCCATGGCGGCCTGGGGCAGTGCCTCGCCCTGGCTCAGCAGCCGGGCCACCTTGATCTGGGCGGCCAGGGTGCCTCCGGCCTGGGCCAGCCCCTCGGCGATGGTGCCGTAGACCAGGAAGTAAGAAGCGTCCCCGGCGTAACTCAGCGTGACACTCTTGCCCAGCATCAGATCCCGGTAGAAGTGACGGGGAATGTGCAATATGCCGCTGGCCTTGCCGGTCAGCAGCCACTGACGGGCCTGTGTCAGGCTCTCGACCCGAGCCACCAGTTTCACCTGGGGTGTCGCATCGGCCATGAACTCCAGCTGACGGGAGATCTGGCTGTCATCATCGTTGACCACCACCACCGCCTCCTCGCGAGGCAACTGATGCAGATAGGGCTGCGGATAGAGGAAAGAGTAGAAGAAGACACCGCCAAACAGGGTCAGCATGATGGCCCTGTCCGCCAGCAGGGTGCGCAACTCGAGACGCACCAGATCCCAGAAACCCATCATGATTCAGGCTCCTTGGTGGCCAGCTGGCGGGCCGCATCGGCCTGGGGTTGATAGCGCCGCACCACCAGCAGCAGCGGCAGCAGGAACAGCAGCAGTGCGCCGAACTGGGGCAGGGCCGCCGTCAGCGGCTGGCCGTAGTTGGTCTGGCCTATCTGCAGCTCGACATAGTGGGAGATGGGCAGCAGGCTTCGCCAGAACTGGGCCACATCCCCCATGGCGCTGACCGGGAAGGTCACCCCCATAAAGGCGAAGCCCGGCGCCGTGTAGGCCCCTGCCAGGGAGAGCGCACGGGCCGGATCCCGGATGACGCCGTAGAAGAAGGCCCCCATGCTGACGCAGGCGGCCGAGGCCAGCCCCAGACCCAGCGTCAACACCAGCCAGCTCCCCTGCATGGGATAACCCAGCCCCTTGAACAGCAGCAGACTCCACGCCAGCCCCCACCCCCACCCGATGAATACATGAGGCAGCAAGGTGCGCCAGAGTCCGAACCAGACCCCTCTGGTGGTCCAGTCTAG
Organism: Aeromonas rivipollensis; assembly: GCF_037811135.1. Classification (NCBI taxonomy): domain Bacteria; kingdom Pseudomonadati; phylum Pseudomonadota; class Gammaproteobacteria; order Aeromonadales; family Aeromonadaceae; genus Aeromonas; species Aeromonas rivipollensis. Next base: position 3,669,722 of record NZ_CP149130.1, read on the forward strand.
ACCGAGTCGATCGGTGCGGGCCAGGGCGTTGAGGCCATAGAGCACCACCAGGATCTGCCATACCGCGGGCAACAGGGCGCTCAGCAGAAACTGGGCGTAGCTGGAGTTGATGTTGTAGAGCGCCGTCACCTGGCTCGCTATGGGCACCGCCTGCCCAAAGGCCCCGGGAAGCGCCTTGCCGTCGGCCATGGCCGCCAACACGCCAACCTGGCCGTTGAGGGTGCCCACCACCTGGGCCAGGGCCGCGTTGACCAGCTTGGCGATCAGGATGAACTGGCCGTTGTTGAACACGGTGACCTGCGGCTGAGTGCCTTGCCGGGCATCCCGCTCCAGGTGGTGGGGGATCACCACCAGGGCGTAGATGCCGCCCCCGCGCAGCGCCCTGGCCCCCTCGTCTATGGTGTCAAACTGCTGCGCTATCTTAAGCCCGGCGGAGGCATCCAGCGAATAGGTGAGCTGGCGGGAGAGCGTGCTCCGATCCAGATCCACCAGACCCACCTTGAGATCCCGCGCCAGCCCCGCCGAGAAGATCCAGCACAAGAGCCCGATCAGCAGTAGCGGGATCCAGCAGGTCAGGGCCCGGCTGAAGGGGTCTTGCCACAGCAGCCGCCATTCGCGCCCCATCAGAGTTCGACCAGCACGCTCATGCCAACCCGCAACCCTTCAACCGGTTGCAAGGGGCGCGCCTCCACCTGGAAGCTCTTCATGTCGAACCCCTGACGGGTGTCGGTGGCTCGCCAGGTGGCGAAATCCCCCATCGCAGCCACATGGGTCACCTTGAAGCGCACCGTCTGATCGCCAAGGCCCGGGATGCGGGCATCAAACTCGGTGCCGACCGGGAAACGGGGCAGCAGATCCTCGCGCACATGGAACTGGGCCCAGGCATCCTTCATGTCGAGCAGGGTCACCACAGGGAAGCCCTGGGGCGCCAGCTCGCCGCTGCGCAGCAGCACCTGGGCGACCTCCCCCTCGTGCGGGCTGGCGATGCGAGTGTCGGCCAGATAGGCCTCGACCTCGGCCACCCCGCCTGCCGCCATCTTGGCCTGCTCCCGCGCCGCGATCTTGGTCTCCTCCCGCGCCCCTTCCAGGGTCATCTGATATTGCTGCCAGGCCATGCCTTCGCTGTATTTGGCCGCCTGCCAGGCCGTCCAGGCCTCGTCACGCTTTTGCAGCGGCATCACGCCATCCCGGTGCAGGCTGGCGATACGCTCATAGGTTTTTCCACGGAGCAGGGCGGCCGCCTTGGCTTGCTGCCACTGATCCTTGGCTGCGGCTATCTGCTGGGCCCGCGCCCCCTTCTCGGCCTCCTGCGCCATGGCGCCAGCGGCAGCCTCACCGGCCTTGGCCTGGCTCAGCTTGGCCTCGATTTCCGGGCTCGCCAGGGTGAACGCCAGCTGACCCTTGGCCAGTTGATCGCCCTTCTTCACCAGCACCTCGTCGATGCGCCCCGCCACCTTGGAGGAAACGGAATACTGCTGCGCCTCTATCTGCCCTTGCAGGCGCACCGGCTCCGGCTGATAGGCCAGCCAGAAACGCCAGCCCAGCCAGATGACCAGCAGCACCAGGGCAAGGGGCAGCAACCAAGGCTTGCCCTGGCTCATCTTCTTCTTGATGGGGGGATGACTCATGAATTCACCTCGACAAAAGGGCGACCCTTGGCGGTCGAAACAGTGATGGACAGATGGACCTGCTGGGTCGAAGTCATGAATTCACCTCTATCGCCTGACCATGCTGATATTGATTGAAGCTGTTCATCTGACCGGAGAGCGCCAGCAGGCGGGCCAGGGAGACCACGTATTGATAAGCTGCCGCGGCGCGCTGGGTCTTGACCCCGGCCAGCTGGCTCTGGGCATCCACCACATCCAGGGAGGTGGAGAGCCCCTGACCGAACGCCTTGTCCCGCAGCCGCACATTCTCCTCGGCCAGGGCCTGGGTCGAGGAGAGAGCGTGATACTCCTCCAGCCCCTGCGCAGCCTCGCGCCAGGTCTTCTCGACCAGCAGCTCCAGATCCTGGCGAGTCTTTGCCTGCAGCAGATTGACCTGCAGCTCGGCACTCTTGGCCGCCTGCACCGTCTCGGAGCGGCCGTCTCGGCTCACCAGCGGCATGCTGACGCCCACCCCGACCAGCCAGTCCGGGGTGGTCTTGGAAACGATGGAGTCATCTTCATAGAGGTTGTAGTTGCCAAACAGGAACAGCTCGGGGGCGTATTTGCCCTTCTCCAGCTTGATCATGCCCTGGGCCTGCTCCTTCTTGGCCGCCAGCAGCTTGAGGCCAGGGTGCACCGCCAGGGTCTCCTCCACGAAGGGGGTGAGCTGTGGCATCCCCTCGTTGATAAAGAGCCGGGTATTGGGCTCCGCCTGCTTGAGCTTGAGCATGTGGCCGAGCGCCAGCTGGGCTATCTCCAGGCTGCGCCGCGCCTTCTGGGTATCGATGCGAGCCCTGTCATAGGCCGACTGGGCGGAGAGTCGCTCGACCCGGGCTATCTGACCCTGGGCTTCGAGCTTTTTGGCATGATCCAGGTGGTGGGCCAGCCCCTGCTCGATCTCCTGCTTGGTCTGCACCACCTGGGCCGCCAGCACCACGCCGAAGTAAGTCTGGGAGAGGCTCTCGAAGGTGGACTGCTGCTTGAGCACCAGCAACTGCTGCGCCTCGCTCACCTGGGCCTGACGAATGTCCTGGGCCGCATCGATGCGCCCGCCGGTGAAGAGGGGCCACAGCATCTTGACCGAACTGGTGACCACGTTCTGCTTGGTGAGGGGGGTGACGAAGTCGCTGGGGCTGAGGTTGAGCGCCTGCATGACGGGGCCCAGCACCTTGCCAAATTCCGGGTGATTGGCGATGGGATTCAGATCCAGCATGTCCAGCTCCATCGGCTGATCGAGGTGGGTATAGCTGGCCCCCACATCCACCTTGGGCAGGTACATGCCCTTGGCCGCCTCGCGCAGCTGCTCTGCCCGCGCCACCCCGGCCTGCTCCGCCGCCAGCCCTTCATCTTGCTGGATGACCCTGCTCCAGGCCTCGGTGAAGCTGACGGTCTGCGCCTGCGCCGAGCCCAGCATGGCTCCCAGCAGACCCGGGCAGAGCAATTTGATGAACCTTGACCTCATACATCCCCAATTTATGTTTGTAATAAAATTGTGTGGAGCCTTTGCTCGATTCAGGCTCGCTATCATAGCGTAAACAGGCGCCGGAATGAGACTGCCAAATCACCGAGTCCCTCACTCATTTGACCCTGACCATGGTCCCAGACAATATGTCTGATTTTCAAGCACTCCTGAATTTGCAAGCCTTGGCACGACGTTTTTTTCAGAAAAAAATGGCTGACGCTCAAATACTAACCTTTTCTCCTGACTAAAAAATGCGTAATATACGCCGCCCTAAGCCGATGGTAACCGTGGAATGCAGATAGGTCCCCACACGCTTGAAACTCCCTTGATCGTGGCCCCCATGGCCGGTGTAACAGACCGACCATTTCGTGAACTTTGTTTACGTTTGGGAGCCGGCATGGCCGTTTCCGAGATGCTGCTGGCCAACCCGGATGTCTGGGATACCCAGAAAACCAGGATGAGAATGGGCCACTCTGCCGAAACCGGACTGCGATCGGTCCAGATTGCCGGAGCCGACCCCGAGATGATGGCGTTTGCCGCCCGCTACAACGTGGAGCAGGGCGCTCAGATCGTCGACATCAACATGGGATGTCCGGCAAAAAAAGTGAATAAGAAGTTGGCAGGCTCCGCCCTGCTGCGCCAACCCGATCTGGTCAGATCCATCTGCCAGGCCGTGGTGAATGCAGTAGAGGTACCTGTCACCTTGAAGATCCGCACAGGATGGGATCCGGATAACCGCAATGGCGAGGAGATCGCCCGAATCGCCGAAGATTGCGGTATCGCGGCCCTTGCCGTGCATGGTCGTACCCGCTCCTGCCTCTACAAGGGCGAAGCGGAGTACGACACTATCAGGGCGATTAAGCAGGCCGTATCGATTCCTGTTGTCGCCAATGGCGACATAGACAGCCCGGAGAAGGCCCGGTATGTCCTCGACTATACCGGCGTCGACGCCGTGATGATCGGCCGTGCTGCGCAAGGACGACCCTGGATTTTCCGGGAAATCCGTCATTTTCTTGAGACGGGCACCAAGCTGCCGCCTCCCGACAGGGAAGAGGTTCGCACCCTGATGAACGAGCATGTTACCAACCTGCACCAGTTTTACGGTGCATATCTGGGAGCACGCATTGCCCGTAAACACGTGGGCTGGTATCTGGATGAAGAAGAGACGGGCCGAGAATTCCGTAAGCACTTCAATGCCCTGGATTGTGCAGACGCACAGTTGAACGCGCTTGAAATGTATTTCGATGGATTAGGTTAACGCATAACTAAAGAGCCGACCGAATATGTTCGAACAAACCCTGACTTCTGATGCATTGGTAACAACTACTCACAATCACGCTGCCGAGCCGACCCAGCGCCCCCTGCGTGACTCTGTGCAACAGGCCCTGCGTAACTACCTGGCCCAGTTGAACGGTCAGGAAGTGATTGATCTGTACGATATGGTTCTCTCCGAAGTCGAAGCTCCCATGCTGGACGTGATCATGCAGTACACCCGTGGTAACCAGACTCGCGCCGCCGTGATGATGGGCATCAACCGTGGCACCCTGCGCAAGAAACTCAAGCGCTACGGCATGAACTGATTTCAGTCATCCTGCTGCAGTGCAGACGAAGGCGTATCCCAGCGATGGGATACGCCTTTTTCTATGCCCGGCGTTTACTCTCTCACTCCACGGCCAGCTTGATGCCGAGCCCCACGAACAGGCCCCCCATCAGGCGATTGAGCCAGCGTCCCAGGCGGGCAGGCAGGCGCACCTTGCGACTCGCATAGGCGGTCGAGAACGCCAGCAGGTGGCACCAGATCATCCCGTTGATGTTGAAGATGCAGCCCAGCACGATAAACGCCAGCGCCTTCTGCGGCGCATCGGGGGCGATGAACTGAGGTACGAAGGCGAGGAAGAACAGGGCTACCTTGGGGTTGAGTACATTGGTCAGCAGGCCTTGCCGAAAGATCCGCCCATAGGAGAGCGCTGGCAGCGATACTGCGGGCTCGCTCGTAACAGGTGAGCTTGCGCCTTGCCTGAGCAGGGAAATCCCCAGATAGACCAGATAGAGCGCCCCCGTCAGCTTGATGACGGCGAACAGCTCGGCCGAGGCACTCAGCAAGGCAGACAGCCCCAGGGCCGCCGCCAATACATGTACCATGGTGCCGGTCCCGATACCCAATGCCGCCATAGAGCCTGCCCGCCATCCCTGGGAGCCACTACGCAGCATGATGAGCAGGGAGTCCGGCCCCGGCATCATGTTCAACAGCAGACCGGATACGACAAACAACGCCAGATCGTGGATCCCCAACATACACAACTCCCTTGCCGATGAAACTCACAGTCTATTGATCCTGCCCGCCTTGTCACTCCCCATTACGGCAATACTGGGCATAAGCAGGAGGCATAGCCAGTGGCCGTCAGGGTTGGCGGGCGAGATAGTAGAAGACACAGGAAAGAGGGTCGAAAGGTAAGCAAGTGGCTAAACAACGGGCCATTTATTGAGGCAGATGGCCTGAACATTCTCTGAGCCATAAGAAAATCAGTGCTGAAGCGCTGAATATCAGGCAATAAAAAACCCCGCTCATTGAGCGGGGTTTCTTCTAATTGGGTGCCTGGCAGTGTCCTACTCTCGCATGGCGAATGCCACACTACCATCGGCGCTACCGCGTTTCACTTCTGAGTTCGGCATGGGATCAGGTGGTTCCACGGCGCTATGGCCGCCAGGCAAATTCTTCAATCTCGGAAAGCTGACGTGAGTAACGACTGATTGGCTGTTGCCTCGTCGCTATCACTGAATTTGAGTAGTTCGTTCATTCGCTACAAGGCCCAGAACACTTCTTGGGTGTTGTATGGTTAAGCCTCACGGGTAATTAGTATGGGTTAGCTCAACACGTCGCCGCGCTTACACACCCCACCTATCAACGTTGTGGTCTCCAACGGCCCTTTAGGACCCTCAAGGGGTCAGGGATGACTCATCTCAGGGCTCGCTTCCCGCTTAGATGCTTTCAGCGGTTATCGATTCCGAACTTAGCTACCGGGCAGTGCCACTGGCGTGACAACCCGAACACCAGAGGTTCGTTCACTCCGGTCCTCTCGTACTAGGAGCAACTCCCTTCAATCATCCAACGCCCACGGCAGATAGGGACCGAACTGTCTCACGACGTTCTGAACCCAGCTCGCGTACCACTTTAAATGGCGAACAGCCATACCCTTGGGACCGACTTCAGCCCCAGGATGTGATGAGCCGACATCGAGGTGCCAAACACCGCCGTCGATATGAACTCTTGGGCGGTATCAGCCTGTTATCCCCGGAGTACCTTTTATCCGTTGAGCGATGGCCCTTCCATTCAGAACCACCGGATCACTATGACCTACTTTCGTACCTGCTCGACCTGTCCGTCTCGCAGTTAAGCTGGCTTATGCCATTGCACTAACCTCCTGATGTCCGACCAGGATTAGCCAACCTTCGTGCTCCTCCGTTACTCTTTGGGAGGAGACCGCCCCAGTCAAACTACCCACCAGGCACTGTCCGCGAGCCCGATTCAGGGCCCTGCGTTAGAACATCAAACATACAAGGGTGGTATTTCAAGGACGGCTCCAGCGCAACTGGCGTCACGCCTTCAAAGCCTCCCACCTATCCTACACATGTAGGTTCAATGTTCAGTGCCAAGCTGTAGTAAAGGTTCACGGGGTCTTTCCGTCTAGCCGCGGGTACACCGCATCTTCACGGCGAATTCGATTTCACTGAGTCTCGGGTGGAGACAGCATGGCCATGGTTACACCATTCGTGCAGGTCGGAACTTACCCGACAAGGAATTTCGCTACCTTAGGACCGTTATAGTTACGGCCGCCGTTTACCGGGGCTTCGATCAAGAGCTTCGCTTGCGCTAACCCCATCAATTAACCTTCCGGCACCGGGCAGGTGTCACACCCTATACGTCCACTTTCGTGTTTGCAGAGTGCTGTGTTTTTGATAAACAGTCCCAGCCATCTGGTCACTGCGACTCCCAACTGCTCCATCCGCAAGGGACTTCACTGTCAAGAGCGAACCTTCTCCCGAAGTTACGGTTCTATTTTGCCTAGTTCCTTCACCCGAGTTCTCTCAAGCGCCTTGGTATTCTCTACCCGACCACCTGTGTCGGTTTGGGGTACGATGACTTGTAATCTGAAGCTTAGAGGCTTTTCCTGGAAGCAGGGCATCAATGGCTTCACCACCGTAGTGGCTTCGTCTCGTGTCTCAGTGTTGTGTCTCCGGATTTGCCTAGAAACACCACCTACGCACTTTCACCAGGACAACCGTCGCCTGGCCCACCTAGCCTTCTCCGTCCCCCCATCGCAATTACAAGTCGTGCAGGAATATTAACCTGCTTCCCATCGATTACGCCTTTCGGCCTCACCTTAGGGGTCGACTCACCCTGCCCCGATTAACGTTGGACAGGAACCCTTGGTCTTCCGGCGAGGAGGCTTTTCACCCCCTTTATCGTTACTTACGTCAGCATTCGCACTTCTGATATCTCCAGCATACCTCTCGATACACCTTCGCAGACTTACAGAACGCTCCCCTACCACTCACACATAAGTGTGAATCCGCGGCTTCGGTGCCTGGTTTGAGCCCCGTTACATCTTCCGCGCAGGCCGACTCGACTAGTGAGCTATTACGCTTTCTTTAAATGATGGCTGCTTCTAA